>NZ_DATHFV010000236.1:0-18368 GCF_035317925.1 Sphingomonas sp. | reverse complement strand
GAGGTGGTCGGCTTCTATGACGGCCCCGGTTTGTCGGCGGCGCGCGCGGGCAGCCCACTCGTCGCCTGGCTCGCCGCGCGCGAGCGGCGCATGTACGAATGGATGGCGAGCTATCGGCCCGACATCGTGCTGCGCCTCAACGTCGATGCCGAGACCGCTTTCCGCCGCAAGCCCGACCACAAGCCGGCCTTGCTCGCGGAAAAGGTGCGCGTGACGCCCTTGCTGCGCTTCCATGGCGCGCGCATCGTCGATCTCGACGCGACCGCCGCCTACGATCAGGTCCGCGATCAGGCGTTCGCGCGGGTGCGACCGATCCTGTCCCGCGCCGATCGGACTATCCGCGCCGCCGCATAAGCGACTATGGCGGCATCCGGACGCCGCAACACCGAGATCCGATGAACACCTCTTCTTCAGCCGCACCGGCGGCGCCCCTGATCGCGCTGGTCGGATCGGACGGATCCGGCAAATCGACCGTCGGCGAAGCCCTGCTCGCCTGGATGCGCGAGCAAAGGCCGACCGAGCTCTGCCATCTCGGCAAGCAGACCGGCAATATCGGCCGTGTGATCGCGCGCTGGCCGATCGTCGGCAAGAATTTCGACAAGACGCTCACCGCCAAGGCCGACAAGGCCAAGGATCCGCGCGGGCCGAGCCTGCTGACCGGCATCTTTATCTATCTCTTCTCGATGCGCCGGGTGCGCCGCTTCAAGCGCATGCTGGCCGTGCGCGCGCAGGGGATCGCGATCCTGACCGATCGCTTTCCCCAGAATGAGGTTCCCGGGCCGATGGACGGCCTTGGGCTCACCAACGCGCAGGGGCCGGTACTGCGCTGGCTCGCGCGGCGAGAACGCGCACAATATGATTGGATGGTGGCCCACCGCCCCGATCTGGTCCTGCGTCTCACGGTCGATTTCGACACCGCCTTCGCACGCAAGCCCGATCACCGGCCGTCGTCGCTCCAGACCAAGATCGCCGATCTCGCCCGCCTGACATTCGGCGGCGCGCCGGTGGTCGATATCGACGCGACACGCCCGCTCGACGAGGTGCTGGCGACGGCGAAGGCGGCGATCGCCAAAGTGCTGGCGGGCCGCACCCCGTGAAGCGGTGGTTCGCCGACGGCGTGTTCCGCGCGGTGCTGCGCAATGCGGGCTATCTCGGCTCGGGCAAACTGGTCGGCGCCTTGCTCGGCCTGATCTCCCTATCTTGCGCCGGACGCGGGCTGACGCCGGCCTTGTTCGGCATTTTGATGATCATCCACACCTACGCGACCGGTGCGGGCGCCCTGGTCAAGTTCCAGACCTGGCAGTTCATCGTCCGCTACGGCACCCCGGCCCTGCAGCGCGGCGACACCGATTTCGCGCGCGATTCGATCCGCTTCGCCTTCGGGCTCGACATTACCAGCGGGCTGGTCGGCATGGTCGGGGCGATGGTCGTGCTGCCTTTGCTGGCAAGCCATCTCGATATCCAGGGTCCGACGCTCGTCCTCGCCTTGATCTATTGCACGCTCGTGCCGACCATGTCGGCCGCGACCGCGATCGGCGTGCTGCGCATACTCGACCGGTTCGACCTGATCGGCGTGCAGCAGATCGTGACCCCGATCATCCGCGCGATCGGCGCCGCGATTGCCTTTTTCGGCCATCTCGGCTTCGTCGGGTTCGTCGCCACCTGGTATGTCGCCGACCTCGCGGGCGATCTCGTATTGTGGGGTATGGCGGCGCGCGAATTGAAGCGGCGCGGCATGCTCGACGCCTTCCGCCCCGGCCTGTTCGGCGTCGCGCATCGCCTGCCCAAGGCGTGGAGCTTCGTGTGGACGACCAATATCGCGCATTCGATCTATTCGGCCTGGGGCCCGCTCAGCAATCTGGTCGTCGCCAGCCTGCTCGGCCCGGTGGCGGCGGGCCTCTACAAGATCGCGGCGACTTTGATGGATTCGACCAGCAAGCCCGCCGATCTGCTCAGCCGGGGCTTTTATCCCGAAATCATGCGGCTCGATCCGGCGAGCAAGCAGCCGTGGCGGCTGGGCCTGCGCGTCGGCGCGCTCTCCGCCTGCCTCGGGATCGCGCTGGTGCTGCTGGTGATGGTCGGCGGCAAGCCGGTGATCGGCTTCATTTTCGGCCGCAAATATATCGCCGCGTTCGACCTGCTTCAGATCATGACCTGGTCGCTGGTCATCTCCACCGCCGCCTTCCCGCTCGAATCCCTGCTCTACATGGTCGATCGCCAGCGCAGCGCGCTGGTTGCGCAGACCCTGTCGGCGATCCTCTATCTGGGGCTGCTTTATGGGCTGACCCATATGCTGGGGCTGATCGGCGCGGGCATCGCGTTCCTGATCGGAACCGTGCTTACCGGGCTTTTCATGCTGATCCCGACGCTGCAAAGCTATCACAACCGCGCGCGTTACAAGCGGCACCCCCATCTGGACCTGGCCGAGATTTGAACATCACCCTCGACGCCAGCGCGCTCGACCAGCGCCATTTCAGCCGGGCGCAGCTCGACGCCTTTTTCGACGCCATCCTGATCAATGACGAGGTCGATGCCGAAACGCCGTTGCCGGAGGCGGTCGCGTTCGATTTCGAGCCGATACTGTTGATCGATTGCTACCGGCTCTCCCGCCAATTGTGGAAGGAGGGCGTCGATCGCCGCGCGATGATCGCATTGACCGCCAAACTCCGGCGCGATCGCGACCTGGGACCGGAAGACCGGCTTGCCTTCAAATATGCGCGCGCCAAGATCAAGCAGGTCCGCTTCGCCTGCGCCCTGTTCGGGGCGCACCATAGCTACCCTACCATCCTCGACTGGATGACAACCGCGCTCGGCCATCTCCAGGACGCATTCAAGACCGGGCAAAGGGCGGCGGTGTGGCGCGAAGCCTTGCTGTGCCGCCTGTTCCTCGCCCGTGGGCCCTACGCCTTGCTTCGTCGGGGGATCGATCGGCTGCGGCCTGCGACCAGCGCCGGCTTTCGCGCCTATCTGTTCGACCAGATCGACGGTTTGCGCGACATACTCGCGCGCGGCACGCTCACCGGCGCGCAATTCCACGCGGCGCGCAAAGTCATCAGCCGCCAGATCGCCTTCTACACCGCTCTGGATGTGATCCAGCCGTCAGAGCGGAATCATCGCATGACGCGCCTGCTCGCGGCGATCAACGGCCGGATGGGCAGGATGCACGACGAGCTGGTCGATCGCCGTGAGGCCGGCACGCTGGATTATCACGGGCATCATTTCGATCTGCCCGACGATATCCGCGCGCGGTTGACCGCGCTCGTCAGCCTCTACCCGGCCGGCCCGGCATCATGAGACTCGCGCCCGAAGACCAGCAAGCGACTTTGCTGATCGTTGGCGGCGCGCTGGTGAGCGCGGCTGCCTTGACCTGCTGGTGGTTCGGAATGGACGCCCGCCTTCATCAGAGCATGCACCTGTCACACGCGCTCGCGCCGATTTTCATCCGGCTGACGGCGTTGGGCGGTTTCGCTGTCATGGGGCCGGTCGCGCTGATCGGCTGTGCGTTCCTGATCGCGCGCAAACGGCGGGCCGAAGCCGCCTGGCTGTTCCTGACCATCGCCATCGGACGGCTGGGGATCGAGGGGGTCAAGCTGGCCTTTGCGCGTCCGCGTCCGCCCATGGCCGACTGGCTTACTTCGGTCAGTTCGTGGAGTTTCCCCAGTTCGCACAGCGCCGGCACGATAATGACGTGCGTCGCACTGGCCCTGCTGTTCGGGAGCGGCGACGGCGCGATCCTGGCTGCCCTGCTCGCCGCATTGTTCATCGGCTGGACCCGGATCGCGCTGGGCGTGCACTGGCCAAGCGACGTCCTCGCCGGCTGGGGGATCGGGTTGTTGTGGCTGGGGGTCAGCCTGAGCCTCTATAATTCGCTCGGCCTGCAGGCCGATTCCACGCGATCGCTGGACGAGGGGTGATGGTGCCGGCCGTCGGACTCGAACCGACGACCTACCGCTTACAAGGCGGTTGCTCTACCAGCTGAGCTAGGCCGGCACTTCCTTGCGGCCCATGCTTCAGAAGCGCGGAAATTGCCAGCGTCTCCGCTTATCCGGCGGCCTGAACCGCCAGCGCTTCGCGGACGCGGGCCAGGGCCGCGACTTCCGGGGCGGCCTCTCCCATCAGCGCCCAGGCGCCGCCGATCGCGAAGCTGCAATGGCCGTGGACGGTTGCGATGAGCGAGCGCGTCAGCGTCGCGACCGCCTCGTCCGGCGCACGGTGCAGCGCGCGTGCGACCTCGCCGATCACGATTTCGGTCAGGATCGCGCGTGCATTCTGGTCTTTCTGGGGCAGGACGAGTCCATCGGGCAGATGGTGGTCGTAGATCGCGTTCCACAAATGCGTGTTGGCGCGCGCGAATTCGAAATAGCCCGCCACCAGGGCCGCGATCCGGTCCTCTCCCGCAACCGCCAGCCGCGCCCGCAAATGCGCCGCCCACAGCAGGAAGGTGCGCGTGTTGATCGCGGTTACCAGCCGGTCATAGGTGCCGAACACATTGTGGATCGTCCCGATCGAATAACCGATCCGCTTCGCCACCTCGCGCGCGGAAAAGCGCGCCAGCCCCACCTCCGCCATCAGTTCGGCACCCGCCGAAAGAATCAGCGCTTCCAATTGCTCGCGGCTGTGATCCGAACGCCTGCCCATGGCGCACCTCCTATATCGAGAATTGAGCAGTGTCTAATTTATATATTGAGCGCTGTTCAATTCATGCTAGAAGAGCACCGAATCTGGAGATTGACCGATGGTGATGCTGGTCCTGATCGCGATGTTCGTGCTGGTTGGTTATCTGTGGCGCCAGGTGCAGGCGCTGCGCGAGCGCGTCGAATTGCTGGAAATGGCACCGGGCTGGATACCGGTGCCGGATCAGTTCGAAACGATCGAACCCGCCGCGCCGCCAGTCCCGCTCGATCCGGAACCGGCCATGCCGCAACCGGCCGACATTCCCGAACTCAATGCCGTTGCCGAAGCGGCGCCGGCGCCCCGGGGCCCGATCGAGCAAGCGCCGCAGCCCGAGCGCGGCTGGAGTTTCGAGGATATTTTCGGCCGGCGCCTGCCGATCTGGGCCGGTGGCGTGACACTGGCGGTCGCGGGCTTTCTGATCGTCAAATATTCGATCGACGCCGGCCTGCTGTCGCCGATCACGCGGGTGATCATGGGGCTGATCTTCGGAACCACGCTGATCGGTGCCGCCGAACTGGCGCTGCGCGCCGACGAAAAGGTGCGGGATCCCCGCATCCGCCAGGCCTTGTCCGGGGCCGGTATCGCAACCCTGTTCGCGGCGATCCTGGTGGCGGTAAATCTCTATCACCTGATCGGCCCGATGACGGCCTTCATCGGCATGGCGCTCACCACCGCGCTCGCGATCGGTCTGTCGCTTCGCTTCGGTGCGCCAAGCGCGATACTCGGCCTGATCGGCGGTCTCGCGGCGCCGGCGCTGGTCGGCTCGACCCAGCCCAATATCCCGCTGCTGACGCTCTATCTCGCGCTGACCGTGGGCGGACTCTCCTCCGTCGCCCGCCATCAGCGCTGGTGGTGGCTGGGCGCGACCGCACTGACGGGTGGCTTCGGCTGGGGCCTGCTGCTGATCTTCAACGGCCTGCTCGATCTGTCGCAGACGCTGTCGGTCGGCCTTTACACGCTCGCGCTCGGCGCTGCTTTGCCCTTGCTCCTCGTCGGGGACCGCGCGCCGGTGGTCCGCCTCGCCGCGAGCATCGCCGGCTGCGCGCAAATGGCCGCCCTGGTTGCGCTCGGCGGCTTCGCGCTGCTCGATTGGGGGCTGCTCGGACTGATCTCGGTCGCCGCTTTGTTTCTGTCGCGCCGCGAACCGGTGCTCGCCGAAGTGCCGGCGCTGGCGCTGGGCGTCGCGATCCTGCTCGCCGTAAGCTGGCCCGCGCCGATGGCCAATGCGCTCGCTCTGGTGCTGGCGGGGATCGCGTTGATCCATGCATTGCCCGCCGCGCTCCGCGTCTGGACCCCGGCCGCGCGCAGCATCGACGCACCGATCCTCGCCGGATCAGCGCTGGCGATCGCGATCCTGCCCGCATTTCATTTCCCGCACGTCGCGCCCTTGCTGCGCGCCTGGCCGGCTTTGGCCGGGGCGGTCATGGCGGCGGGGGTCGCGGGCTGGGGCTGGAGCGACCGGACGCGCTGCACTGGCAGCCGGTTCGCGATCCTGGCCGCCGCCAGTGCCGCCTCGCTTGGCTTCGCCGATGCGTTCGGGCTGGCGGAATGGACGTTGCCGGGCGCCGTTGCACTGCTCGCGCTCGGCCTCCAGCTGCTTGGTCTTGCGAGCGCCAACCGTCATGTCGAGCGCACGGCCTGGGCGTTCGGCGCCGCCTCGCTTGCCCTGCTCCTCCCGAACATGGACGAGCCCGTGAATTGGGTGGCCGGGGATTGGTCGACCTTCGCCCGCTGGGCCATCCCGGCGGCCGCCGCGGTTGGGCTCGCCTGCACCGCGCCGCGCCGTGTTGCGCAGATCGCGCAGGCGCTGGCGGTCCTGCTCTTCTATTCCGCCTGCGCGCAGGTCGTCCCGGGCGACTGGTTGCCGATCGTCCCGCCGCTCCTGCTCGCGTCGCTCGCGGCGACGGGCCGGGAAAAGCTGTGGCCGGCTGCGGCGGCGGCCGCGGCGGTGGCGATTTGCTGGGCGGTGGCGCCGCTGGTCGAATGGCTGTTCCGGGGCGGCTATTCCGCGCTGACCGGGGAGCCCTTCTATCTTTCAGGGGATGCCCTGTGGCCGACCCTGCGCCAACTTGCCTTGCCCGCTTTGGCGCTTGGACTGACGGCCATCCGCCTGCCCATGCCGCAGCGCGCACGCATCGCCACCGGCATTGCCGCCACCCTGTGCGGCATGGCCGCGGCGCATATCGCCTATCGACACCTGATCGTGATCGACAGCCGATCCGACTTCATCGCGCGCGGTATAATGGAGCGCACGCTTTGGGAAATGGCACTAGCCATCGTCGCGACCGCCGCCTGGGCGCTGCGCAAGCCACGGATCGCGCTGTTGCTGGGCGGAGCCGCGCTTGCGCATTTCTTCTGGTTCACGATGCTGCTCCACAATCCGCTCTGGTGCGATCAGGCGGTGGGCGTCTGGCTGGCTTTGGCCTACGCCATCGCCTTCGCCCTGGTCTGGGCGTCGGACTGGCTGCTGCCCGACATCCGGCGGCCGCGCGGATGGGCGATGATGGTGCTGATCGCGCTGTTTGCCTTCTCGCTGCTGCGCCAGATCGCGCACGGATCGATGCCGCTGCGGCTCGGGGTCGACGGGACGGAGGATATCGCCCGATCGGTTCTCGCCATCGCACTGGCGGTCGGCTTCCTGCGTTACGGGATCGCGAAGACGGCGAGCGATTGGCGGCTGGCCTCGCTCGGCCTGATGCTGGTCGCGGTGATCAAGGTCTTCCTGTTCGACGCGGCGGGGCTCGACGGCCTGCTGCGGATCGGATCCTTCGCCGCGCTGGGGGTCAGCCTGATCGGGGTCGGGTGGCTCTATAGCCGCTATCTGCCCGACGCATCCCGTTAAGAATTGGCCTATATCCCCGCAAATCCAAAGGGAGGGATGATGTCCGCACCGGATCTGTCGCTGCTCGGGAAGCGCCGCCTCGGGCCGTTGTTCGTCGTCCAGTTCCTGGGCGCCTTCAACGACAATCTGCTCAAGTTCGCGTTGCTCTTCCTGGCCAATTTCGGGCTCTACGCGGCTGACCCGCACAAGGCGGAAATGCTCGCGACGATCGCGACCGGGCTGTTCATCCTGCCTTATTTCCTCCTGTCCGCACTCGCGGGGCAGATCGCGGACAAGTGGGACAAGGCGCGGCTGATCCGGCTGGTGAAGGCAGCCGAGATCGGCATCATGGCGCTCGCGCTGGCCGGATTCTGGTTTCAGTCGGTGCCGGTTCTGCTCACCTGCCTGTTCCTGATGGGCGTGCATTCGACCATCTTCGGGCCGGCCAAATATTCGATCCTGCCGCAGCACCTGGGCCCGCACGAAGTGATGGGTGGCACCGGCCTGATCGAAGCCGGGACGTTCCTCGCCATCCTCGCCGGTCAATTGCTCGGCGGCGTGATCCCGCCCTGGCAAGCGGGGCTGGCGGCAACAGGCATCGCCGTGCTGGGATTCGCGGCGAGCTTCGCCATTCCGCCCGCCCCCGCCGCCGCACCGGGGCTGCGTGTCGAACGCAACCTGTTCAAGGGCACATGGAAGATCATGGCCGCGGCGCGGGGCGGCCGCGGCGTGTGGCTCGCG
Organism: Sphingomonas sp.; assembly: GCF_035317925.1. Taxonomy (GTDB): domain Bacteria; phylum Pseudomonadota; class Alphaproteobacteria; order Sphingomonadales; family Sphingomonadaceae; genus Sphingomonas_I. Next base: position 10,132 of record NZ_DATHFV010000236.1, on the reverse strand, counting down.
ATCCTCGGCATCAGCTGGTTCTTTTCGGTGGGCGCGGTTTTGCTGTCCGAATTCGCGCCACTGGTGAGCGGGACGTTGGGCGCGGCCGCCAGCGTCGTCACTTTGTTCCTGCTGGTCTTCTCGGTGAGCGTCGCGGTCGGCTCGGTGGTGGTCAACAAGCTGCTGCGCGGCGAAGTCTCGGCGCGCTATGTGCCCGCGTCCGCGCTGGCCTTGTCGTTGTTCCTGATCGACCTGTGCGTCGCTGCGCGCCATTTCGCCGCCGTGACGCCGCATGCCGACGTCCACGCCTTCCTTGCCACGAGCGGGAGCTGGCACATATTGTTCGCGCTCGCGGGCATCGCCTTTTCCGGCGGCATCTTCATCGTGCCGCTCTACGCGATCCTGCAGACGCACAGCGCGCCCGCCGAACGATCGCAGATCATCGCCGCCAACAATGTCGTCAACGCCTGCGTCACGGTGCTGATGGTGGCGATCGTCACCGCGTTGCTCGCAAGCGGGGTCGACGTGCCCGGCATAATCGGGATGCTCGGCTTCGCGACGCTCGCGGTCGCCTTGATCTCCTGCTGGCTGCTGCCCGAGACTTTGCTCAAGGCGCTGGTGCGCGGATTGCTGATCCTGCTCTACCGGGTCGAGGTGCATGGCGGCGAAAATATGCCGCAGCCGGGCGAGCGCGCGGTGGTGGTGGTCAACCACGTCTCGTTCCTCGACGGCCTGCTGCTCGCGGCCTTCCTGCCCGGCAGGCCGACGTTCGCGGTCGCAACCTCGATCGCCAAAGCGTGGTGGGTGAAGCCGTTCCTCGGCCTGTTCGACGCCTTCCCGGTCGATCCCACCAACCCGATGGCAACCAAGGCGATGATCAAGGCTGTGCGCGAAGGGCGTACCCTGGTGATCTTTCCCGAAGGGCGCATCACCGTCACCGGCGCGCTGATGAAGATCTTCGACGGTCCGGGCATGGTCGCCGACAAGGCCGACGCCCCGATCGTGCCGGTGCGCATCTCCGGCGCGCAATATACGCCCTTCTCGCGGCTGCGCGGGAAGATACGCCTCCGGAAATTCCCCAAGATCGCGCTCACGATCCTGCCGCCGCGCCGCTTCGCAGTGGAGGGCGACACCGCCCGTCAGCGCCGCGCCGCGGCGGGCCGCAAGCTGTACGACGTGATGAGCGACATGATCTTCGCCACGTCGGATATCGACCGGACCTTGTATCAGGCGCTGATCGACGCCGCGCACGTCAACGGCGCGAAGACGGCGATCGTCGAGGATATCAAGCGCGCGCCGCTTACCTATCGGCGGTTGCTGGCCGGAAGCCTCGCGCTGGCGCGTCCGCTCGCGGCGACAACCAGCGCGGGCGAGGCGGTGGGCGTATTGCTGCCCAATGTCAGCGCGGTCGCGGTGAGCTTCTTCGCGCTGCAGGCGATCGGGCGCGTGCCGGCGATGCTCAACTACACCGCCGGGCTCACCAATTTGAAGGCGGCGTGCACCGCCGCCGAGGTCCGCACGATCCTGACCGCGCGCGCCTTCGTGACGCAGGCCAAGCTGGACGAGACGGTTGCGGGGCTTGAGGCATCCGGCATCCGTATCGTCTATCTCGAGGATATCGGCGCCGGGATCGGCACGTTCGCCCGGCTGCGCGCGCTGATCGCGACGCGCTGGGCGGCGCGCCTGCATCGCCGCCACCGCGTCTCGCCCGCCGCGCCCGCGGTGATCCTGTTCACCAGCGGATCGGAGGGCCTGCCAAAGGGTGTGGTCCTCACCCATCGCAACCTGCTCGCCAACTGCCTGCAGCTATCGGCGCGAATCGACTTCAATCGCTCCGATGTGGTGCTCAACGCGCTGCCCGTGTTCCACAGCTTCGGCCTGACCGGCGGGACGTTGCTGCCGATCCTGTCAGGCGTGAAGACCCTGCTCTATCCGAGCCCGCTTCATTACCGGATCGTGCCCGCGCTCGCTTACGATTCCAATGCGACGATTCTGTTCGGCACCGACACTTTCCTGTCGGGCTATGCGCGGATGGCGCACGGCTATGACTTCTACTCGCTGCGCTACATCTTCGCCGGCGCGGAGCGCGTGCGCGACGAGACGCGCAAAGCCTATGCGGAGAAGTTCGGCCTGCGCATCCTCGAAGGCTATGGCGCGACCGAGGCCGCGCCGGTGATCGCGGTCAACACGCCGATGCATTTCCAGGCCGGATCGGTCGGGCGGCTCCTGCCCGGAATCGAGGCGAGGATCGAGCCCGTGCCGGGAATTGGCGAAGGCGGCCGCCTCTCGATCCGCGGACCCAACATCATGGCCGGCTATCTCAAGGTCGACGCGCCGGGCGTGCTGCAGCCGCCCGCCGAAGGCTGGCACGACAGCGGCGATATCGTGACGATCGACGAGGCAGGTTTCGTCACCATCCGCGGCCGCGCCAAAAGGTTCGCCAAGATCGGCGGCGAGATGATCTCGCTGCCCGCGGTCGAGGGCTATGCCGCGAAGTTGTGGCCCACGGCGGAGCATGCGGCCGTCACACGTCCCGATCCGCGCAAGGGCGAGCAGCTCGTCTTGTTCACGACGCAAAGCGGGGCCGGCATGTCCGCATTGCAAGCCTGGGCCCGCGCCAACGGCGTGACCGAACTGGCGATCCCGCGCGACATCCGCGTCGTCGCGGCGCTGCCGGTGCTGGGCACGGGCAAGCTTGATTATGTGACGATGGGGACCTGGGCGGCGACGCCGGCCTGACGATCAGACCGTGAAGCTCTCGCCGCAGCCGCAGCTGCCCTTGGCGTTGGGATTGGCGAAGACGAAGCCGGCGGCGAAATCGTCCTCGACCCAGTCTATGTTGCTGCCGATCAGATAGAGCAGGCTCGCGCCATCGATGTAGAGATCGCCGCCCGGGGTCGAGAGTTTCTCGTCCATCGGGTTGGCGGCGGTGATGTAATCGACCGAATAAGCGAGGCCCGAACAGCCGCGGCGCGGGGTCGACAGCTTGACGCCGATCGCGCCGTCGGGCGCCTGGCCCATCAATTCGGCGATACGCGCCTCGGCCGTAGCGGTCAGCGTCAGCGCGGCAGGGCGGGGGCGAAGCGTGGTGGCCATTACAGCATTCCCAGTTCGAGCTTGGCTTCGTCGGACATTTTCTGCGGATCCCACGGCGGATCCCAGACGAGGTTGACGTCGGCGAGGCCCACGCCCGGCACCGATCCGACGCGCAATTCGATCTCGCCCGGCATCGATTCGGCGACCGGGCAGTGCGGCGTGGTGAGCGTCATCGTCACGGTCACATGCGCGTCATCGGTGATGTCGACGCCGTAGATCAGCCCGAGATCGTAGATGTTGACCGGGATTTCGGGATCGTAAATCTCCTTGAGCGCGTCGATCACGCGCTCGTAGAGATCGCCGCCGACCTCGCCCGGCGTGACGCTGGGCTGCGGAGCGAGAAAGCCCGCCAGATAATCCTTCGGGCGCGCGGCCTCTTCGGCCATATCCTCGACACGCGCCTTGGGCGGCGCCGGCGGGGCCTCGCCGATCTCTTCGATCTCGATTTTCCGTTCCTGGTTCATCCGAAGATCCGCCTCACGCGCTCGATACCCTTAATCAACGCATCCACATCGGCCGGGCCGTTGTAGACGCCGAAACTCGCCCTTGCCGTCGCCGGCACCCCGAGCGCCTCCATCAAGGGCTGCGCGCAATGGTGGCCGGCGCGGATCGCGACCTGCGCCTCATCCAATATGGTGCCGACATCGTGGGGATGAACCCCCTCGACCGCGAAACTGACGATGCCGGCCGAATCCTCGGGTCCGAACAGGGTCACGCTGTTGAGATCGCGCAGCGCCTCGCGCGTCTGCCGCACCAAAGCGGTTTCATGCGCGTGGATCGCATCGAGCCCGATCGCGTCGACATAATCGATCGCGACATGCAGGCCCAAAGCGCCGACGATGTGCGGCGTCCCCGCCTCGAACCGCGTCGGCGGCGGAGCGTAGGTGGTGCGCTCGAACGTGACCTTGTCGATCATCGAGCCCCCGCCCTGCCAGGGCGGCATCGCGTCGAGCAGTTCGGGCCGCGCCCACAGGCAGCCGATTCCGGTCGGACCGTAGAGTTTGTGGCCGGAGAAAACGTAGAAATCGCAATCGAGCGCGGCAACGTCGACCGCGAGGCGCGGCACCGCCTGGCAACCGTCGATCAGGATCTTGGCGCCGACCGCATGCGCCAGATCGGCGGCGCGGCGCACATCGAGCAGCGAGCCGAGCACGTTCGAAACATGCGCCAGCGCGACGAGCTTGTGCTGTGGCGTGAGCATCGCCTCGACCGCATCGAGATCGATCTTGCCGTCCTGCGTCAGCGGCGCGACGTCGATCTCCACGCCGGTGCGGTCGCGCAAAAGCTGCCACGGCACGATGTTGGAATGATGTTCGAGCTGGCTGAGCAATATGCGGTCGCCGGCCTTGAGGAAGGTGCCGCCCCAGCTTTGCGCGACGAGGTTGATCGCCTCGGTCGCGCCGCGCACGAACACGATCTCGTTCGCTGAGCCGGCATTGAGGAAGGTCGCAACCCGCTGGCGCGCCGCTTCGTAGGCGAGCGTCATGTCGGCCGAGCGCTGATAGACGCCGCGATGCACCGTCGCGTAGGTTTCGCCATAAGCGCGCGCGATCGCGTCGAGCACGGGCTTCGGCTTTTGCGCGGTAGCGGCGGTGTCGAGATAGGCCCAGCCGTCCGGGATCGCCGGGAAGTCCGCGACGAGGTCGAGCGGGCGAGCCTCCCCCTCCCTTCCAAGGGAGGGGGTCGGGGGGTGGGTTCGGCCGTCGAGGTTCAGCATCTGAATGGAATCACCCACCCCAACCCCTCCCTTGGAAGGGAGGGGCTTAGTTGTCGTCGCCCCGTTCACAGCAACCGCTCCAGCGCCGCGTCGATCGCGGCGGTGAATTGTGCTTCGTCCGCCGAACCGTCGAACAGCCCGCTGACGAAGGCGCGCAGCAGCAGAGCCTTGGCCTCCGCCGGCGGCAGGCCACGGCTGGCGAGATAGAAGAGCGCCTGCGCGTCGAGTTCGCCGACGGTCGCGCCATGCGCGCACTTCACGTCGTCGGCGAAGATTTCGAGTTCGGGCTTGGCGTTCACGGTCGCGGTGCGATCGAGCAGCATGCCCTTCACCGACTGGACCGAGTCGGTCTTCTGCGCGTCGCGCGAGACAGCGACCTTGCCGAGATAGGAGATCGTCCCCTTGCCGCCGGCGATGCCGCGCACCGTCTGGCGGCTGGTCGCGTTCGCCTCGAAATGGCGCACGGTCGTGATCAGCTCGACCGTCTGGCCTTCGCCCGCGATCAAAGCCGCATCCAGATCGAACGACGCGCCTTCATACAGCGTCACGTCCATCGCCACCCGGCCAAGCTGGCCACCGGTGTTGACGAGCTGCATCGCGAACGACGCGCCGACGCCGATCTCGACCGTGTAATCGCGCACCACCACCTGATCGGCGGCGGCATCCTGGACCAGGCTCAGCCGCCGGCTGTCGCCCGCCGCGACGATGATCTTGTCGGGCACCGGCACCGGCCAGACGCGACCGAGCGCGGCGAGGTCGCTATAGCGCCAGGCTTCGTCGCGCTTGGTCGGCAGGCTCGTCATGCGGCGATGTCCGCATAGCCCTCGGCCTCGAGCTGGTGCGCCAGCTCGGGCCCGCCCGAGCGGACGATGCGGCCGCCGGCGAGGACGTGGACGAAATCGGGTTTCACATAGTCGAGCAGGCGCTGGTAATGGGTGATGAGCAAAACCGCGCGATCGGGCTTGCGCATGATGGTGTTGATGCCCGCCCCGACGCTGCGCAGCGCATCGATATCGAGCCCGCTGTCGGTCTCGTCGAGGATGGCGAGCTTGGGATCGATGATCCCCATCTGCACCATCTCGGCGCGCTTCTTCTCGCCGCCGGAGAAACCGACATTGACCGGGCGCTTGAGCATCTCCGGATCGAGCCCGAGCGCATCCGCCTGCGCGCGCGCGCGCTTGATGAAATCGCCGCCCGACAAGGGCTCCTCGCCCCGCGCCCGGCGCTGCGCGTTGAGCGCCTCGCGCAGGAATTGCAGGTTGGACACGCCGGGGATCTCGACCGGATATTGGAAGCCGAGGAACAGGCCCGCGGCGGCGCGCTCGTACGGCGCCAGCGCCAGCAGATCGGCGCCCTCGAACGTCACCGAACCTTCGGTCACTTCGTAACCGGGCCGGCCCGACAGGACATAACCAAGCGTCGACTTGCCCGCGCCGTTCGGCCCCATGATCGCATGGATCTCGCCGGCATTGAGCGAGAGCGAAAGGCCCTTGAGGATCGCCTTGCCATCGACTTCGGCGTGGAGGTTATCGATTTGGAGCATTGTTGCAGACCAGAATCCGGTTGATCAAAGGAGAGGGTGAGCAGCCACTTGGAAAGGCTGCCACTAAAGCACCAAATCCTAGCGGGGCAGTCAGCACGACCACGGCCGCGAATTGCACGAACACATAAAACCAGAACGTTCCGGAAGCGCTGGCTCGTTCAATCGATGCCCCCCGCAGCGTGGCAACGCCGTATTTAAGCGAGCGAAAGAGAGCTCGCACTGCGAGCGCGTCCGCCAGAAGGCACATTATGCCGAGGAGGTAGACCAGGATCATCCCACGCTGCCCTCAAGGCTGATCCCCAGCAATTTCTGCGCCTCGACCGCGAACTCCATCGGCAGTTGCTGCAGCACTTCCTTGGCGAAGCCGTTGACGATCAGGGCGACCGCCGCTTCCTGATCGAGCCCGCGCGACATGGCGTAGAAAAGCTGGTCGTCGCTGATCTTGCTGGTGGTTGCCTCATGTTCGATCTGCGCGGTCGGGTTGCGCACCTCGATATAGGGCACGGTGTGTGCGCCGCAGTCGCTGCCCAAGAGCAGGCTGTCGCACTGGGTGAAGTTGCGGACATTCTCCGCGGTCGGGCCGACGCGGACCAGCCCACGATAGGTGTTGTCGGATTTGCCGGCCGAGATGCCCTTCGACACGATCGTCGAGCGGCTGCCCTTGCCGAGGTGAATCATCTTGGTGCCGGTATCGGCCTGCTGGCGGTTGTTGGTGACCGCCACCGAATAGAATTCGCCGACGCTATTCTCGCCCGCGAGCACGCAGCTCGGATATTTCCAGGTGATCGCGCTGCCGGTCTCGACCTGCGTCCACGAAACCTTGCTGTTGCGGCCCTGGCAGAGCGCGCGCTTGGTCACGAAATTGTAGATGCCGCCCTTGCCATTGGCGTCACCCGGATACCAATTCTGCACGGTCGAATATTTGATCTCGGCATCGTCCATCGCGACCAATTCGACCACGGCGGCATGGAGCTGGTTCTCGTCGCGCATCGGTGCGGTGCAGCCTTCGAGGTACGAGACGTAGCTGCCCTTGTCGGCGACGATCAGGGTGCGCTCGAACTGGCCGGTATTGGCGGCGTTGATGCGGAAATAGGTGCTCAATTCCATCGGGCAGCGCACGCCTTCGGGAATGTAGACGAAGGTGCCGTCGGAGAAGACCGCCGCATTGAGCGCCGCGAAATAATTGTCGTGGATCGGCACGACCTTGCCGAGCCATGTGCGGACCAGATCGGGGAATTCCTTGAGCGCCTCGCTGATCGACCGGAAAATCACGCCCGCGCGCTCGAGCTCGGCGCGGAAGGTGGTCGCGACCGAGACGCTGTCGAACACGGCATCGACCGCGATCTTGCGGCTGCCCTCGACGCCCGCGAGCATCTTCTGCTCCTCGATCGGGATGCCGAGCTTTTCGTAGACGCGCAGGATTTCGGGATCGACCTCATCGAGGCTCCCGATCTTCGGCTTCTCCTTGGGCGCCGCGTAATAATAAGCGTCCTGATAATCGATCGGCGGGATGTTGAGCTTGGCCCAATCCGGCGCTTCCATCGTCAGCCAGTGGCGATAGGCCTTGAGCCGATAATCCAGCATCCACTCCGGCTCGCCTTTCTTGGCCGAGATGAAGCGGACGATGTCCTCGTTCAGGCCCTTGGGCGCGAATTCCTGCTCGATGTCGCTGGAGAAGCCCCATTCATAGGCCTTCTCGGCGGCGGCATAAGCGTCGGCGTTCTTGGTCGCCATTATGCGGGCACCTCCATACTGGAGGCTTCGCGCGGCGCGGACACGGCCAAGGTCGCGAGGCTGACGCCCGCGAGCGCGCCGCGCATCGCATCGTTGACCGCATTCCAGTGCGGCTTGACCCGGCAGGTCTGCTCGACCGCGCATTCGTGGCGGCCATGATCGACGCAGGTTGTCATCGCGATCGGCCCTTCGACCGCCTCGACGATATCGGCCAGGCTGATCGCGGCCGGATCGCGCGCCAGTTTGAACCCACCGCCGGTGCCGCGCGACGAGACGATCAGCCCCGCCGCCGCGAGCCGCCCGACCAACTTCTGCGCGGTCGGCAACGGCACGCCGGTTTCCTCGGCGAGACAGGTCGCGCTCAGGCGCGTCTCTCCCCGGCGCGCGGCGGCGGCGAGCATGACGACGGCATAATCGGCGAGGTTTGAAAGACGCATCTTACCTAATCGGACTGATTCGTTCCGATTGGGCAAATGGTCGTTCGGGGTGAAGGGGTCAACCCCTCCAAGCCGTCACCCCAGCGAAAGCTGGGGTCTCAGGAGGCATGCACATCGCATCGCCTCCTGAGATGCCAGCTTTCGCTGGCATGACGGAGAGTAGGGTCAGATCAGGCGAAACGGATCGCGCTGCGGCGGCGGCGCATCATGCCGCCGACCAGACCGAAGCCGCCGAGCATCATCGCCCAGCTGGCCGGCTCCGGCACCGAAGCGACTTCGAAATTGTAGCTCGCGTGCGGACCGTTGGCGAAATTGACGTTCACATCGTCGACCGCGCCCTTGAACGAGCCGGTCCAGCCCGAACCCACGCCGACGCTCATGCCGGTGACGGTCAGGTCGTGGCCGCTATTGCCGGCGAGCCATTCCGCGAAGGTCTTCTCGCCACCGTCCGCGGCCGCATTCTTCGGCCCGAGCGCGCTGTTGGTCGCCCAGATCACGCCGCTGTCGAGCGTGGCGGTGACCGTGGTCCAGTCGCCGACGACGGCGTTGCCGCCCTGCTGATAGTAATTTTCGAAGACCAGCGAGCCCGCCCACAGGCCATCCTTGCTGATATCGAGCCGCATCACCGGCGCCAGCGTCGCCATCGTGGTCGACGAAGCATCACGGTAATAATCGTAGGAGATGCTGGTCAGATCCGACAGCGCGAGGGGCTGCGCGAACAGGAATTCCAGATCGGCTTTCGCCGATGTGCCAGTGGTTTCGAAAAGCGCCGATCCGTTGCCGTCGTGCGCATAATCGGTCGTGATGCCGACCGTGGCGCCCCCGCCGACGTCCGACTGAAACCAGACACCATTGCCTGCCGATGCGGTGTCGCGCGCATTGCTCGGCGCGGACGAGCTGGTCTGCGTGCCGGTCGCGCCGGTCGTGGTCGTCGCGGTCGCCGTGTTCAGCGGCGCAAGGCTGGTGTTGTAGACGGTCTGCGCATTCGCGGCAGACGCGGCCATCGCGAGCGCGACGGCGCCAAGAAGCTTGCTCATCCGGTAATCCCCCCAAAGTCGGCCTAATTACCTCGGCCTGCGGCGCGGATTTGAGTAAATAAGACGTTAAGTCAAGCACAAGAGGGCGAAACGCGGTTAATTGGGGGCCGTATCCATAGATCGCCGCGAATCGTTGCTAAGCCGTAACGCTTTCCCAGAAGGCGATTGTTCGCTTTACCGCACGTACATTGCCATCGCGTCGCGGCGGAACTGCGCGGCGCTGTCGGCGCGGCTGTAGAACATGTGGCCGCCGGCATAGAGGTTGAGCTTGACCCGTTGCGGTACGCCGAAGCCGGGCATCTGATCGATGATCAGCCGGCTCGCGAAATAGGGACAGGACAGATCGTCCATGCCGTGCGCGATCATCACCTGCATCTTGGGATCGTTGGCGATCGCCTTGCGCAGATCGGTCACCGGCGCGTCGCTCTTATCGGCATCCCAGGCGCGGTTCACCTCATAGGACAGCAGATTGTAACGCGCATCGACCTTCCAGCCGACCTGGTTGGTGATCAGATCGACCGCGGCGCTGGTGGCGGGTGCGATGATCGCGTCGAGAATCGGATCGTTCGACTGTTGCTCGGGCGAGCCC
>NZ_DATHFV010000235.1:0-16111 GCF_035317925.1 Sphingomonas sp. | reverse complement strand
TGCTTGGCCTTGTCGGCATAAGGCTCCCACTCCATCGCGAAGCCATTATCGGGATCGACCGACCCGTCCTTGGGCGGCAGATCGCGGACATGACCATAGGAGGCCAGCACCCGATGGCCGGGTCCGAGATATTTCTCGATGGTTTTGGCCTTGGCGGGGGATTCGACGACAACGAGCTTCATGAGGCTGGTTTTTTATCCTTACGTGTACGCGCGATGGTGAAGAGCCGCAGACCGGTGCGTCAAGGGCCTGATACAAGGACCTGATATGGGCGCTAGCGGGCTAAACGGAAGCTTGCCATAGTTTAAGCCGATGCTGCCGCCCGATCCCATGCTGCTTCAGGCCTTCGGCCTGCTCAATGCCGGGCAGGAACAGGAGGCGCTCGCGCTGTTCCAGCAATTGGCCGACCGGCAGGATCCCGGCGCGCTGGCGACCCTGGCCGAACTGAATTGGCAGGGCGGCCTGCTGCCCCAGAATTTCGCCGCCGGACGCGCTTTCTATCAGCGCGCCGGCGAAGCGGGTCATGTCGGCAGCGCGATCTATGCCACCAACCTGCTGGCGCACGGCTATGTCGGCGAACGCAATTGGGGCGAGGCGATGGCGCGCCTGCGCCATGAAGCCGGACACGATCCGGCGCGCGCCGAAATAGCGGCTTTGCTGGCAGCGCTGCCGCTGACCAAACAGGGCGATCCGGCCACGCTGCCACGTGGAGACCGCGTGAGCGAGTCCCCCGATACCCTGTTGTTCAAGGACGCTTTTTCGCAGGCCGAGTGCGACTATCTGATCCGTATCGCCGAACCGGATTTCCAGCGCGCGCGTGTGCTGGAGCAACATAGCGGAACCGAACGGATCGACCCGATCCGGACGGCGGACGAAGCGCATATCCACTGGCTGAACGAGAACCCCCTGATCCATGCCTTCAACCGGCGGCTGGCGGCGCTCAGCGGCACCCAGGCCGATCAGGGAGAGCCGCTGCAGATCCTGCGCTATCGGCCTGGCCAACATTATCTGAACCATCTCGACTATATCAACGGCGCCGCCAATCAGCGGGTGAAGACCGCTTTGATCTATCTCAACGAAGCCTATCTCGGCGGCGAGACCAATTTCCCGCGCCTGGGCAAAAAGGTGCGGGGCTGGACCGGGACGGTCCTGGTGTTCCGCAACGCCTTGCCCGACGGACGCGCCGACCAGATGTCGGAGCATGCCGGACTGCCCGTAGGCGAAGGGACCAAATATCTCGCGAGCCGCTGGATTCGCGAGCGCACGTTTGTGACCCCCTGACTATTCGTCCAGGCTGACGCGCGCGCCGGCATGACGCGCCAATCGTCCGGCGAGCTCGAGTTCCAGCAATATGATGTGTACCGCCGCCGGCGGCATGCCCGACTGGCGCACAAGTTCGTCGATCGCGACGGGACTCGGACCGAGCAGCGTGACGATGACGCGTCGTTCCTGATCGCCGATATCGCCGGAGGCGGCGGCGGCGAAGTCCGGCGCCGGCGCAGCGACATGATTCTGACCGAAAGGCCCGAGTGCCTCAGCCACATCAGCCGCGGACTGGACCAGGGTAGCCCCTTCACGGATGAGCTGGTTGCATCCTTGCGCCCGCGGATCGAGCGGTGAGCCGGGCACCGCCATCACGTCCCGCCCATAGTCCGCCGCGAGCCGCGCGGTGATCAGCGAACCCGATTTGGGCGCCGCCTCCACCACCACCGTCCCTTGGGCCAGACCGGCGATGATGCGATTGCGCGACGGGAAATGGCGCGCATGCGGCTCGGTTCCCGGCGGCTGTTCGGACAAGACCAGCCCGCGCGTCATCATGTCGCGCTGCAGCGCTTCGTTTTCGGGGGGATAAAAGATGTCGATCCCGCCGGCGACGACGCCGATCGTGCCGGTCGCGAGCGCGCCCTGATGCGCGGCGGTGTCGATCCCCCGCGCGAGACCGGACACGACCACATGGCCGAGCATCGCCAGATCATAAGCCAGCTGGCGCGCGAAGCGGACCGCCGCCGCCGACGCGTTGCGCGCGCCGACCATCGCCACGGTCGGGCGACCAAGCAGCGAAAGGTCGCCGGCGGCGATCAGCACCGGGGGTGCATCGTCCGCCTCGGCCAGCAATGCCGGGTAGAGATCGCGGCCATTGAACAGATAATACGCACCTGAAGCGGCCACCCGGTTCGCCTCGCGCTCGACATCGGCTAGGCTCGGGATGAACGGCGTGCGCCCGCCGCCACGACCGGCAAGATCTGGAATCGCGTCGAGCGCGGCCTGGGCCGATCCGAAACGGCGAAGAAGCTGGCGATAGCTGACCGGCCCGACCGAAGCCGTCCGGATCAGCCGCAGGCGCGCCAATCCGTCGGCGTCGATTGGATCAGCCCTGGCCACGCTCGCCGATGCGCGGCTCGGTCCCTTCGATCAGCCGCTCGATATTGGCGCGATGGCGCCAGAGCACGATCAGCGCCAGCGCGAGGAACATCAAGGTCAAATCTACGCGGAAGAAATAGGCCGACGCCACCGGCGTCACCGTCGCCGCCGCCATGCCGCCGACCGAGGAACGACGCGAGATCAGCATCGCCAACACCCACGCCGCAAGCGCCACCAGCCCGGTCGGCCAATGGAGTGCTAGCGTAATGCCGAGCAGGGTCGCGACCCCCTTGCCGCCCCTGAAACGGAGCCAGACCGGGAACAGATGGCCGAAGAAAGCACCGACCGCCGCGATCGGGCCGCTGCCGGGACTCACCGACTCCGCCGCGAGTACCGCAGCAGCGCCTTTGGCGCCGTCGAGAAGCAGGGTCATCGCCGCCAGCCCCTTGCGGCCGGTGCGCAGCACGTTGGTCGCGCCGATATTGCCCGAGCCGATCGAACGCGGATCATCGGCGCCTGCGATCCGCGTCACGATCACGCCGAACGGGATCGAGCCGAGAAGGTAGCTGCAAACCAGAATGAGTGCGGGCAACGCCCAGCCGTCCACCGAAAAATTCCCCCTATTCGGCAAAGGATTACGCATTCGCCCAAACGGCGCAACTAAACTAGATCAATATAACCAAGACGGGCCATTCCCCGCAGATTTGCGCCGAATTGGCGCTTCTACCAAATAAAAAGGGCGGGCCAATGCCCGCCCCTCGTTTTGGCGAAAAGCCCAGCGATCAGAAGTCGTTGGCGTAGGCCTCGTTGCCGACGAAACCCATCCTGGTGACATGCGCATGCTTGGTAACCGCCAGCACCGAATCCACCGTTTCGTACCGCGCATCCGACGCCGGGCGCAGCTGCAATTCGGGAATCGGGTCAAGCGTCTGCGACTGGTCGAGATAGCGGCGCAGCGTGACCAGATCGACCGGCGTACTGTTCCACAACACCTGACCGGTGTTGGTGATGGCAACCTCGTTCCTGATTGGCGGGGGGGCAGGCCTGGGCGGCGGGCCGGAGGGCGTATCCACCTTCACCGCGTGGGTCTGCATCGGAATGGTGATGATGAACATGATGAGGAGCACCAGCATGACGTCGATAAGCGGCGTCGTGTTGATATCCATCATCGGCTGGTCTGCAATTACACTGGAGCTCATGGCCATATCGAACCACTCCTCTATGTCCGCTCATGCGGTCATGGGATGATATATGATATCCTCTGGGTCGACAATGAGCCATCTTTAGGCACAAAAATGGGGGCGGACCAGATGGCCCGCCCCCATTTTCTTGCCGATCGCGAAGGCGATCAGAAGTCGTTCGCGTAAGCCTCGTTGCCAACGAAGCCCATCTTGGTGACTTGCGCGCGCTTGGTGACGGCCAGCACCGCGTCCACCACCTCGTAACGCGCATCCGGCGCCGGGCGCAGGTGCAGTTCGGGGGTCGGGTTCTGAATCTGCGACTGATCGAGATATTGACGAAGCGTGATCAGATCGACCGGCGTACCGTTCCACAGGATCTGACCGGTGTTGGTGATCGCGACCTCGTTCTTGGTCGGCAGAATCGGCGGCGGCGGCACATTGGTCGGCTGCGGCAGATCCAGCTTCACGGCATGGGTCTGCACGGGGATCGTAATGATGAACATGATGAGGAGCACCAGCATGACGTCGATAAGCGGCGTCGTGTTGATGTCCATCATCGGCTCGCCTTCGGCGCCGCCGGTGCTCATAGCCATTGTCGTCTACTCCTGAATTCGGCGCTTATTCGACCGCGGCGTGATACATGCCGGGATCGGGCTGCGAGATGAAGCCGACGCGGGTGAAGCCGGCACGCGACACGTTGGTCATCGCGCCGCCGACGCATTCCCAGCGGGTGTCGATATCGCTGCGGATATGGACCTCCGGCAGCGAATCCGCGGTGATGTGCGACGGACCGCCCAGCTTGTCGATCTCAAGCTTCAGCTTGGCGACGGACCTGTCGAGCAACTCCTGCGCGGTGATCTTGGTCTGACCCCAGAAGACCTCGCAGCGGCCGTCCTTGCCGTTACGCACCGAGAGAACGACATTCTCCGGCTTGCTGGTGGTCGGCTCGTAAGCAACCTTCGGCAGGCGAACGGGCACGGTCTGGATCACGACCGGCACGGTGATCAGGAAGATGATCAGAAGCACCAGCATGACGTCCACGAGAGGCGTCGTGTTGATGTCCGACATCGGGGCGTTATCTTCGGCATTGCCGACACTCATCGCCATGGAGCGAATTTCCTATTCTGTTTGGCGGACGGCATGGCCGCCACCGTTGAAGCGGCGGGCGAGGCCGAAACCCCGCCCGCGCTTCCCATTAGGCCTTCGGCGCAGTCGAGGTCGGTGCCTTGACGGCCGGAGCCGACACGGTCTTCGCCGCGGTGAGCTGCGGGCGCAGGGCGCCGTTCGACACCATGTAGGCGTGCAGATCGGTCGCGAAGACGCCAAGCTGTTCGCCTACGACCTTGTTGCGGCGGACGAGCCAGTTGTAGCCGAGCACGGCCGGAACCGCGACGACGAGGCCGAGCGCGGTCATGATCAGCGCTTCGCCGACCGGACCGGCGACCGCGTCGATCGAGGCCTGACCGGCGGCGCCGATCTTGATCAGCGCGCGGTAGATACCGATGACGGTACCGAACAGCCCGACGAACGGCGCGGTCGAACCGACGGTCGCGAGGATCGCGAGACCCGAGCCGAGACGCGAGTTGATCGAGGCGGTCGAGCGCGACAGCGAGGCGCCAACCCACTCATGCTGGTCGACCGGGTCGATCAGCTTGGTGTGCTGGTCCTGCGCGAGCAGGCCGTCGTCGACGATCTGGCGATAGGCCGAGTTACGCTCCAGCTTGTTGGCGCCGTCCTTGATGGTCGGCGTACCCCAGAAGCTGCTGCGAACGCGCTTATACTGGTTGAGGATCTTCTGCTGCTCGAACAGCTTGGCGAACAGCACGTACCACGTCGAGAGCGACATGATCACGAGGATGATGAACACCGTCCAGGCGATGATACCGCCCTGGTGCAGCGCGGCCATCAGGCCGTACGGATTGGAATTCGCGGCTGCAGCGCCGGCGGCGGGAGTAGTCATGGTCTCAACAGTCCTTCTTCGTATAGGTTGAGCGGCGCAGGGCGATCATCGCCCCGCCCCGCGGCCAGCGTCATTCGTTAGGTATCTGCCAACGGAAGCGGCGCGCGTCCGAGGATTTGATCGGATTGCCTGCCTGATCCTTGGCGGGGGCATAGCGCCCGCGGCGGGTGACGAGACGGCAGGCCGCTTCGTCCAGATCCGGGGAACCGCTCGATGCCGTGATACGGCAATTCTCGACGCGGCCCTGCTCGTTGACAGTCCAGGCGATCGCGCTGACGCCCTGACGCTCTTCACGAAGCGCGCCCGGCGGATAATCGTCGGCGGTAACCCAGGATTGCGGATTGCCCTTCGCGGCGGCAGCCTGCGAAATCACCGGCGGTGCCGGCGCGGGCGTAGCAGCCACGGTGATCGGCGGCGCAACCGGCGGCGGCGTCAAGACCGTCTGGATCTGCGGCGCGAGAGTCTGCGTCTGCACAATCGGCGGCGGCGCCACGATCGGCGGCGGCGGCACATTGGTCTGCTGCGGCGGCGGTGGCGGCGGCTTCTGCTCGGGTGGTGGCGGTTGGTCCTTGATGTCCACCACCTTCAGATCCTGCGCCGCCTTCTTGATAACGTTGAAGGCAAGTCCGGTAACGAACGCATATCCGATGACGACATGGAGCAGCACAACCAGCCCGATGGAGAAAGCCTTACGAGGGCTCATTGTTGGTTGGTCAGCGTAAGCCATTAAAGAATGACACTCCCTCCGATCCGTGAGTTGGGAATACCGCCCTTTCCGGCATCCCGTCCGATACGCACGCGTCAGGCTCTGCGTCCTAGTCGCTGCACGAGCCGTGTTCCTATCGCGACGATTTGGACCATGCAAACGCTTTATGGTTGCGTTAACCGGCTAAAGGCGGATTGAATCTTTCTTTACGCTCGTGGCAAGGCTTTAAAACCATGCGTTTACCGGTTCCCTTGTGCGTGATTACGCTGATTGTCGCAGCCACGGCCTGCCCGGCCGCCGCCCCCCTTCCCTTCGGCGGATTGTCGACAGATTACAGCTATGTAGAGCTCGCCGACATGGCGCTGGCCGCGCCGCAGGTGGTCGCCGCCCAGATCGCGGAGTCGATTCCCGTGAAGGGTCCGGCGGCCGCCGACGTCCCACCAGGTGAGACACGCTATTATGTCCAGGCGGATGTGAAGGCGCTGATCAGCGGAACCGGCGTGCCGGCGCGCGTTTCCTATCTGGTCGACCTCGCGGACGACTCAAAGGGCAAGCATCGCAAGCTGAAAGGCGTTCCCGTGCTGCTGCTGGCCGGCACCACCGCGACGCCGGGAGAGCTTCAGCTGGTCGGGCCGCGCGCGCAGGTGCCGCGCACGCCCGAGAACGAGGCACGGCTGCGCGCGATCCTGACCGCCGCGATCGCGGCCGACGCGCCGCCCGCGATCACCGGCATCACCCGCGCCTTCCATGTCGCGGGGTCCCTGCCCGGCGAAAGCGAGACGCAGATTTTCCTGCGCACGTCCGACAAGAGGCCGATCTCGCTCTCGATCCTGCGCCGTCCGCACGAGGATCCGCGCTGGGCGGTGGCCTTGTCCGAGCTGGTCGACGACAGCGCGGCCCCGCCCAAACCCGACAGTCTGCTGTGGTATCGGCTCGCCTGCGGCCTGCCCCGCCCGTTGCCCGATGCCGCGGTCGCGGGTCTCTCCGCCGAGGATGCGGACGCGGCACGCGCCGATTATCAGGTGGTGCTGACCGGCCTGGGGCCCTGCAAGCGCTGAAGCGCGCTCTTTTAATTTGAGATGCGGCACCGGCCCGCACCCCCGCCCGGCCTCCCAACAGGTTATTCTATGGGAGGCCGGGTGGGGGTGCGGGCCGGTGCCGCCCCAGAAACAAAGCGCTCAATCGCGCATCATGTGGACGAAATCGCGCGCGAAGCTTTCGAGATTCGCGCCACCGTCGACATAGAGGGTCTGTCCGGTCACGGCCCGCGCGCCAAGCAGGTAAGCGACCGCCTCGGCAATTTCCTCCGGCGGCGAATTGCGCCGCAACGGCATCGCCGTCTTCAGCCTTTGCCATTGGTCGTCGTCATAATCGTCGCCGGGCAAGACCATGCCGGGTGCGACCGCATTGACGCGAACCTGGGGCGCGAAAGCGCGCGCCATCACGCGCGTCACCGATCCCAAGGCCAGCTTCGATGCGGTGTAAGCCGCCTGATCGACCGGCGGATTGGCCACGCGCTGGTCGACGATATTGACCACCGCCCCCGCCTGCCCGTCCGCGAGCGCGGCCGCGAAACCCCGCGTCAGCAGCATCGGCGCGACGAAATTGACGTCGAGATGGCGGGCCAGCGCCTCGTGCGACAGATCGGCCCACTGGCCCTCGGCGATGATCGAGGCGCTGTTGACCAGCGCGTCGGGCGCTCGCCCGAAACGTGCCTTCACCTGGGCGACCAATGTCTCGACGTCACCGGACGCAGCCAGATCGGCCGGGAAAATCGCCGATTCGCGGCCATGCGCGGCAATCGCCTGCGCCAGCGCGGGATCGGGCTCGCCCGCGCGATGCGCGTGGAGCGCGAGGTCGTAACCGGCCGCCGCCAGCCGCGCGGCGATCGCCGCGCCGACCCGGTGCAATCCGCCCGTGACCAGCGCGAGCATCAGCGGCGCTCGCGCACCAGGGTCATGCCGATCGATTCGTTCGCCTGCGACAAGGCCAGCTTGACGATCTTGACCTCGACCCGCGTGACACGCGCGTCACCGCCGAAGATCGTGTCGACGATATGATCGGCGACCGCCTCGACCAAAGTGAAGTGGACGTCGCGCGGCAGGCCGTCCTCGACCGCACGACGCAGATCGAGATAATTCTTGGACGCACTCAACGGTGTGTCATGGTTGAAACGCCTGGGCGCGGCGATGTCGGCGGTGACCGAAATCTTGAGCGGCTGCGGCATATGCGTTTCTTCGGAATAGATTCCGGTCAGCACCTCGACGACGAGATCGCTCACCTCGAGGCGCACGAAATCGCCAGCCGAGCCTGTTTCAGGCACCAGCACCAGAGGCTTGGGGTGATCGATCGCGGTCATCAGGGTCTCACTTCTGTAACGGTGGCGCCTTAGAGCCTGATCGTTGTCTGTGAAAGCGCTGCGCGCTTTCGCGGATGACGTGAATCAGGCTCTAAACAATAAAGGGCCTTGATTCACGGTTCAGGCTTTCAGCCTGAGCCGATCAGGGCCCGGCAGCCGAAGATCGGGCCTGCCAGCCGGGTTTCCTTTCGCGCCTTATCCGTTATGGGGCGCTCCCCTTCCCGTACGGAGATTGCCTTGTTGATCACGCTGTCGCCGCTTGCCGATGCCGATCCGAACGCTGTCGAATCGCTGCTCGACGCAGCCTTCGGCGCGGACCGACGCGGCCGCACGGCCTACCGGCTGCGCGAAGGCATGGCCGTCATTCCCGAATTGTCGCTGGCCGCGTACGAAGAGGACCGGCTGGTCGGATCGCTGCAATGCTGGCCGATCGCGCTGCATGGGGCCGACGGCGAGACGCCCTTGATCCTGGTCGGTCCGGTCGCGGTCGATCCCGAACGGCAGCAGCAGGGCATCGGCCGGGCGATGATGCGGGAGATGCTGGCATCGGCGGACGGGCGCGAGCCGCTCGTGCTGATCGGCGACGCCGAATATTATAGCCGGCATTTCGGCTTCATCGCCGACCAGGCCATCAATTGGGACTTGCCCGGTCCGTTCGAACGGCGGCGGCTGCTGGCGCGGACCGGCGGGCGCGACCTGCCCTACCGCGGCATGCTTGGTCCGCGACGCGAGACAAAGGGCGCCCTCCTCCGCTAACGGCACGTCCATGACCGAAAGCGCGCCGCCTCCGTCCGAGCTTGCCAGCCTGACGCTTGCCGAGATCGCGCAAGCGGTGGTCGACCGCCGCCTGCCGCCGGTCGATCAATGGAATCCGCCGCATTGCGGCGACAGCGCGATGCGGATCGCGCGCGACGGCACTTGGTATCATGAAGGCGCACCGATCCGGCGGCCAGCGATGGTTCGGCTGTTCGCCGGCCTGCTCCGGCGCGAGGAAGACGGACAATATGTGCTGGTGACTCCCGTGGAGAAGCTCGACATCGCGGTCGAGGATGCGCCCTTTGTCGCGGTCGAGGCGCAGTGTGAAGGCACCGGCAAGGATCGCCGCATCGCGTTCCGACTGAACACGGACGAGCCGGTGGTGGCCGGCCCCGCGCACAAATTGCATCTGGTCGAGGGGCGGCCTTATCTGACCGTGCGCGGCGGACTGGAGGCGGCGATCGCGCGTCCCGTTTATTACGAGCTGGCCGAGCTGGCGCTGGAGGAAGGCGATACGCCCCCCGGCCTCTGGTCGGACGGCATCTTCTTTCCGCTGGCCGCCGCATGAGCCTCGCCGATCGGCTACGCGCCGCGCTGGCGGACGCGGGCGATCATGTTGCGATCAGCGGCGACGACTATGATCGCGCACGCGGCATCTATGCGCCGGCCGCGGTGCTGGTTGCGATCACCGACCGTCCGGAGCCGGGCGTGTTGCTGACGTTGCGCCAGCCGCATCTGAGGCGTCATGCCGGCCAGATCGCGTTCCCCGGCGGGCGGGTCGATCTGGAAGACAAGGACGTGGTCGCGACCGCCTTGCGCGAGGCGCAGGAGGAGATCGGGCTCGATCCGGATCTGGTCGATGTGGTGGGGACGAGCGACCTCTATCGCATCGGCACCGGCTTCGCGGTCACCCCCGTGATAGGCGTGATCCCGCCCGATCTGCCGCTTGCCCCGCATGAAGGCGAGGTGGCGGCGGTGTTCGAGACACCGCTGGCCTTCCTGCTCACGCCGGGCAATCATGTGCCCCAGAGCATGATGTGGGAGGGGCGCGAGCGCCACTTCCACGAGATAGTCTGGGAGGACCGGCGTATCTGGGGCGCGACGGCGGCGATGATCATCAACCTCGGCGCCCGGCTGCGGGGCGCGATCGCATGATCTTGCCCGAAGCCGGCTGGCGCACGCGCGCGGACCTGATCCGCCTGACCGACGCGCTCGGCGCGGGCGACGGACTGGTGCGCTATGTTGGCGGCGCGGTGCGCGACACTCTGCTCGGCCTGCCCGTGTCCGACCTCGACCTTGCCACCGCATTGCTGCCCGACGACGTGTCGCGGCGGGTGCTCGCCGCCGGCTTCAAGGCGGTGCCGACCGGCATCGCCCACGGCACGGTCACCGTGGTGCTGCCGAGCGGGCCGGTCGAGGTGACCACGCTCAGGCGCGACGTCGAAACCGACGGCCGGCGCGCGACCGTCGCCTTTACCGACGACTGGCGCGAGGATGCGGCGCGGCGCGACTTCACGATCAACGCGCTCTCGGCCGATCCCACCGATGGCCGGATCCACGATTATTTCGGCGGGGCCGAGGACGTGAAAACCGGGCTGGTACGCTTCATCGGCGATCCGCTGGCGCGCATCGCCGAAGATCATCTGCGCATCCTGCGCTTCTTCCGCTTCCATGCGCGCTTCGGCCAGGGCACGCCCGACGTCGCGGGACTGGCCGCCTGCACCGAACGCGCCAACGATTTGATGGCGCTGTCGCGGGAACGGATCGCGCAGGAATTGCTCAAATTGCTCGCCGTGGACGACCCGGTGCCAACCGTGGCGTTGATGGTCGCGCATGGGATTTTCGCGCCGGTGCTGCCGGAAATCGATACGGACAGCGTCGCCCGGCTCAGGCGACTGGTCGCGCGCGAGCCTGCTCAGGGCGGCGATGCGGTGCGGCGGCTGGCGGCTTTGCTGCCGCCCGATCCCGCTCTGGCCGATCAGGTCGGCGCGCGGCTCAAATTGTCCAATGCCCAGCGCAAACGGCTGGTGACTGCCGCCGAGCCTGGCGAACCTGGGCCTGCCCGCGCGCTGGCCCAGGCGATCGGGGTCGGGCCCGCGCGCGACCGGCTGCTGTTGCGTAGCGCCGATCCGGCGGAAGGTCTGGCCGCGCTGGAAGGCTGGACGCCGCCGCGCCTGCCGATCGGCGGCGGCGATCTGGTCGCGCTGGGCCTAAGCGCCGGTCCGCAGGTCGCGGCGACGCTGCAGGCGATCGAGCGTCAGTGGGTGGAAGAGGATTTCCCGAACGCGGCGCGCGTGCGCGCCATCGCCGGCGAAAAGGTCGCTCAGGCCTTGCGCGCGCGGTAGAATTCGAGCGCGTTGTCCGCGGTCAAAGGCCGCGCGAAGAAATAGCCCTGCCCGGTATCGCAGCCGAGATTGGCGAGCGTGCGCTCCGCCTCGGCGGTCTCGATACCCTCGGCGGTGGTCGACATGCCGAGCGTGCGCGCGAGGCTCAGGATCGCGCGGATGATCGCGACCGAGTCGCCATTTTCATGCATGTTGGTGACGAAGCTGCGGTCGATCTTGAGGATGTCGATCGGCAGCTTCTGGAGATAGGCCAGGCTCGAATAGCCCGTGCCGAAATCGTCCATCGCCACGCGGCAGCCAAGATCGTGAAGCGCGCTCAGCACGCGATTGGCGCGTTCCGGATCGGCGATGATCGAGCTTTCGGTCAATTCGAGCGTCAGGCGCTGACCGCCGATCCCGTTGTGATCGAGGATCGTCTTGACCGCTTCGTCGACCGCGTCACGCGCAAGCTGAACCGGCGAGACGTTGACGCACAGTTTAAGCGGCAGCTGGCTGCCGTGCTTTTTGTCCCAGTCCGCGAGCGTGCGCGCGGTCGCGTCGAGCGCCCAGCGTCCGAGCGGGACGATCAGACCTGATTCCTCCGCCACCGAGATGAACTCGACCGGGGAGATATTGCCCTGTTCGGGGTGCTCCCAGCGCGCCAGCGCCTCGAATCCGGAAACGGTGCCGGTCTGGAGATGGATCAGAGGCTGGAACGCCAGGCTCAATTTATCCTGCTCGATCGCGCGACGCAGCTCGGTTTCGAGGCTGAAACGGCGGCGGGCATGGTTCGCTTCGCCCGGACGGAACAGCTCGACCTGGCCCGAATTCTTGGCGCGCTTGAGCGCGACCTGGGCATTGCGGAGCAGGTCGCCCGAACTGTGAATACGCTTGTCCCAAAGCGCGCCGCCGATCGAGCAATCGACGCGGATTTCGAGTTCGGACAGGCGGATCGGGGTCGACAGTGCGGCCTGCAGGCGCGTGGCGGCGTTGGCCACGTCATTGTCGCCCTCGGTGTGGCGCAACAGGACGCCGAATTCATCGCCGGCCATGCGGGCCAGCATGTCCCCCTGACGCAGCGCCGAAACCAGACGGCGCGCGACGGTGATGATCAGTTCGTCGCCGGCGAGCGCGCCGACGCATTCGTTGATACGGCTGAAGCGATTGAGATCGACCGCAAGGATCGCGAAGCTGCTGTCGGTGCCGTCGGTCTCGATCGCTTCTTCGAGCGCCTCGCCGAACGCCAGTCGATTGGGCAGGCCGGTCAGGCTGTCGTGCAGCATCTCGGCCCGGAGCGAGCGCGCGGTCTCCACCTCGGCGGTACGATCGACCAGGGTAACGAGCGCGCGGCGGTTTTCGCCATTGAGCGGCAGGCGTGAAAGGTGGAGGCGAAAGCTGCGTCCGCCGATGCCCGGCTGGCGCCAGTCGAGGTCGTTCTTTTCCTGGCTCTCCTCGAGGAAGGTTTTGACCGCGCTGATCAGGCCACGCGCCTCTTCGCCGTCGGCCGCGTCGCCGCCGATC
This sequence comes from Sphingomonas sp., assembly GCF_035317925.1. Classification (GTDB taxonomy): domain Bacteria; phylum Pseudomonadota; class Alphaproteobacteria; order Sphingomonadales; family Sphingomonadaceae; genus Sphingomonas_I. Next base: position 2,943 of record NZ_DATHFV010000235.1, on the reverse strand, counting down.
CGCTGGAATGGGGTGTTGCAGGCGACAATCTTGGGCTGATCGTCATCGATCACGACCACGGCTGCCGGGATATGGATGGCGTCGAGATAACGCTGTCGCGTGATCACCATCGCCGGTTCGACGTCGGGGTTTTTCACAGACGCGAGTGCGCCCGCATTCCCAAGGGTTGCGGGACGCCTCTTGCCGCGGCTGATACTCGCAACCTGCATTGGGCTACGGATAAGCCAAAAAGCGTTAAGATTTCGTCGACTGTACCTTGATGGGACCGCTACCGAATCTGTTATCCCTCGGAAATCCGGTCGGCGGCATGCGCCCAGCGGCACCGCGCGCGGCGCGCCACGGTCCCAGATCGGTTTCGGTGCGGAAGCGGCCGCTATCGCCGCCCATCGGCCACGACAGGCCTTCCTCGAAGCGGAAGGTGGTAGCGTCCGACAAGCCGCCGTCACGATAGCGCTGCAGCTGGGCGCCCTGCCCGCGTGCCAGTTCGGGTACCTCGTTCAGCGGGAAGACGACCAGTTTCCGATTGTCGCCGATCGCGGCGACATAATCGTCCTCGGCCGGAATCGGCCGCGCAACCTTCACCGCAGCGCCACTGCGCAGATTGACCACCTGACGGCCCTTGCGCGTCTCGCCGATCGCATCCTCGGTCTTGGCGATGAAGCCCTTGCCGTCGCTCGCCGCGAACAGCAGGCGCTCGCCGGCGCGGTACGGGAACAGGGTATTGATCCCCGCCTCCCCCTCCAGGTCGATCATCAAACGCACCGGTTCGCCGAAGCCGCGCCCGCCCGGCAATTTGTCGGCGGCGAGCGTGTAGATGCGGCCCGTATCCGCCACGAGCAGCAATTTGTCGGTGGTCTGGGCGTGGAAGGCGAAGGCAGGTCCGTCGCCTTCCTTGAACTTGAGCGCCTCGGCCGAGGCGAGGTCGATATGACCCTTCATCGCACGGACCCAGCCGCGCTGCGACAGGATCACCGAAATCGGCTCACGTTCGATCATCGCCTCGAGCGGGATTTCGCGCGCCGGACCCTGCTCCTCGATCAGGGTGCGGCGGCGGCCAATCTCGGTCGTTTCCGAATAACGTTCGCGCAATTTGGCGAGATCGCGCTTGAGCCGGGTGCGCTGGCGCGCGGGGCTTTCGACCAAAGCCGTCAGTTCCTGCGCTTCCTTGTCGAGCGCCTCGCGCTCCTTGCGCAATTCCATCTCCTCAAGCTTGCGCAAGCTGCGCAACCGCATGTTGAGGATCGCCTCGGCCTGGCGATCGGTCAGCGCGAACTCCGCCATCAGGATCGGCTTGGGCTCGTCCTCCTGGCGGATGATCTGGATAACGCGATCGAGATTGAGATAGGTGACGAGATAACCGTCGACCAACTCGATCCGGTCGGCGATCTTGGCGAGTCGATGGTTCGAACGGCGGACCAGAACCTCGAACTGATGGTCAAGCCAGGCCGCAAGTGCCTGTTTCAGCGACATGACGCGGGGCGTGCGATCGCGATCGAGCACGTTGAGGTTGAGCGGTACGCGCGTTTCGAGATCGGTCAACCGGAACAGGCTGTCCATCAATGTCTGCGGATCGACGGTACGGCTGCGCGGCTCGAGCACGATCCGGATCGCCTCGTCGCTCTCGTCGCGGACGTCGGCCAGGATCGGCAGGCGCTTGTCGTTGATCAGCTGCGCGATCGCCTCGATCAACTTGGCCTTGGGCACCTGATACGGCACCTCGGTAATCACCGCATTCCAGGTGCCCCGGCCCTGATCCTCGATCGACCAGCGCGCGCGCACGCGGAACGAGCCGCGGCCGGTGGCATAGGCTTCGGCGATGGCGGCGGCGCTGTCGACGACGATGCCGCCGGTCGGCAAATCGGGGCCGGTGACGAAACGCATCAATTCGCGCGGATCGCTTTCGGGCTGGTCGAGGATATGGACCGCGGCGTCGATCAGTTCGGCGACATTGTGCGGCGGGATCGAGGTCGCCATGCCGACCGCGATGCCGGCGGCGCCGTTGGCGAGCAGATTGGGGAACAGGCCGGGGAAGACTTCGGGCTCTTCCTCCTCGCCATTATAGGTCGGCTTGAAGTCGACGGTGGCCTCGTCGAGGCCGTCCATCAGCAGGATCGCCGCCTGCGTCAGCCGCGCCTCGGTATAGCGCATCGCCGCGGCGTTATCGCCGTCGACATTGCCGAAATTGCCCTGCCCGTCGACCAAAGGGTAACGCAGCGCGAACGGCTGGGCGAGGCGCACCATCGCATCGTAGATCGAGGCGTCGCCGTGCGGGTGATATTTGCCCATCACGTCGCCGACGACGCGCGCGCATTTCTTGTAGCCCGACGCCGGATCGAGCTTGAGCAGCCGCATACCCCAAAGCAGGCGGCGATGGACCGGCTTCAGCCCGTCGCGCACGTCCGGCAGCGAACGCGCCGTGATCGTGGACAAAGCATAGACGAGATAGCGCTCGCTCAGCGCGCTATCGAACGGGGCATCTACGATCAGATTGAATGGGTCGGCGGTGTCAGTCATCGCGGGGGCGATAACAGGCCGGTGCGACGGGTGTCACTATGCCGAGCAAAAATGAATGTTGCCGCGCTTGCCACAAGCGAGCCGCGCGATAAGCTCCGTCGAAAGATAAGGGGGAAGAAATGCGCAAGGCGATCCTGATCCTGGCCTTGATCGTCGCCGGCTGCAGCAAGCAGGCGCCGGATCAGGGTCACATGGCCTCCGACATGACGGCCAATGAGGCCGCGTCGGGACCGGACGTCGCGCCGACCAACCTGCCCGGCGTCGCGCTGACCTATGCCTATTCCTTCCTGCTCCCGCCCGAGCATGTCGCCGAGACCCAGGAGCAGCACGCCATGCAGTGCGAGGCGCTCGGCCCGTCGCGCTGCCGCATAACCGGGCTCGAATATCATGCAGCGAATCGCAATGTGTGGGGCAGCCTGTCGCTCAAGC
>NZ_DATHFV010000234.1:0-11628 GCF_035317925.1 Sphingomonas sp. | reverse complement strand
CCAAAGGTCTGCTCCGGGTTGGACCAGCTCAGCACGCCCGAAACTTCCGGGGTGATCTTGGAACCGCAATGGACGCAATCGTCCGCGCTGGTGTCGTAATCGGCCTTGGCGCCGATCGAACCGCTCAGGCCGCCTTCGCGCGAATCGAGCGGCTTGCGGCTGACGACGTTGATCGTCGCGCCGATGCCGCCGGTCGGGATCGCGGCGCGGCCGGTCTTGTAGACTTCCAGCGTCTTCACGCCTTCCGCCGCCAGATTGGAGAAGTCGAACGAACGGTCGAAGCCGCCCGCGCCGTCGCCATTCTGGTCGCCGCCGACGACGGTGATGTTGGCGGCCGCCAGCTGGCGGCCGTTGAGCGTGACGAGGTTATATTGCGGACCGAAGCCGCGGACCGTGACGGTCGCGCCTTCGCCGTTGACGCGGTTGATCGACACGCCGGTGATGCGCTGAAGCGATTCCGCGAGGTTGGTGTCGGGGAACTTGCCGATATCTTCCGACGAGATCGCGTCGACGACGCCGGTTGAATCGCGCTTGATCGCGATCGAGCGCTCGAGCGAGGCACGAATACCGGTGACGACGACTTCGTCGGAGGTATCCACGGCCGCCGCCGCGGTCGGCTGTGCGGCGGTGGCGGGAGCGCCCGCTGCCTGCGCGAAAGCGACCCCTGGGGCCGCGAGCACGGTCGCGATTGCAAAAGCGGAAGCCGTGCGCGTCAGCGCCGGCGAAAGCCGTAAGCCCTTCATAGTACCTCCCTTTTACGACGCCATTCCCCGGTCGCCGTTTCTTAGACAAGCAGTGTTTTCCTGCTTATCTGCCGCCGTATCAGGATCGACATCGATGTCAATAATGCCGACGGTAGCGCTAACATGCTGCGGAGCTTCGCTTATCCGACCAACCGTGTCGGAATAGGGCCACCACGGTCCAAAACAGATGCCGGCCTCGGAGGGAAAAAGGACGGCCGCCGCGCAAGCGCGGCAGCCGTCAATGCCCGGCTGAAAATGACAGCCTGGGGGGGTATTTAACCCGGAGAGGGTTATGCCGGGGGGCTTCATCGTCGAAACCGACATCGATGTCAACTCGGGCGGAGCGCGCCGTCGCGATATTGTTGCAAGCGCGCCCGTGCACGGTAAACGTCGGACTTGTGACCGAAACGACCTCCACCGACAGCGCGACGCGTTTGTTCCGTTTATCGATCGGCGTGTTTTTCATAGGTGGGTTCCTGTCGTCGACGATCAGCCTGTTCGTGCCGCGCATGAAGCTCATTTACGGGCTCGACTTCACGCGCTCGCTGCTCGTGCAGTTCGCCTTTCATACCTCGTATCTGCTGTTCGCCTTCCCGATCGCGCTGGCGATCATGGCGATGGGTTACATGCGGTCCGCCGCAACCGGACTGGCGGTGATGGCCGGATCGTGCATTCTGTTCCTGTGGGCCCACGGATTGCACAGCTACGCGACGATCCTGCTGGCGTTGCTGGCGCTCTCGGCCGGCATCACCTTTCTCCAGATCGCCTCCAATACGGTGGTGGCGGTGGTCGGCAGTACCGAAGGCGCCGCTTTCCGGCTCAACCTGCTGCAGGCCTTCAACGCGATCGGCACGGTCGTCGCGCCTCTGGTGGCGGCACCCTACGTGCTCAGCGGTCCGAAGGCGGGCTTGCCGGCGGTCGAGGAAATCGCCCCGCCCTTCCTGTTCGCGATCCTCGTGCTGGCAGCGCTCGCGCTCGCCTTTTTCGTCTATCGCAACCTGCTCAACGGCAGCGCACAGGCGGACATGTCCGGTGCGCGCTTCGATTGGGCCGCGCTGCTGCGCAACCGCCGCCTGGTCGCGGGAACCCTGGCCATCTTCGCTTATGTCGGCGCGGAGGTCGCGATCGGGGCGCTGCTGGTCATCTACCTGGTGATGCCCGACGTGTTCGACGCGACGCCGGTCGACGCGGCGCGCCTCGTCAGCCTCTATTGGGCCGGCGCGATGGTCGGACGGCTGGCCGGCGCTTATGCCATGAAACGCGTCCGACCGGCCAATCTGCTGGCGCTGAGCGCGATCGGGGCCGCCCTCTTGGTGGGGGTGGCGACGTTCGTGCACGGCCGGGCCGGCGGCGTCGCCTTGCTCGGGGTCGGCCTGTGCAACTCGATCATGTATCCGACCATCTATGTGCTGGCCTTGCCCGATGACCCCAAGCTCGCGACGCCCGGCGGTACCTTACTATGCATGGCAGTCGTCGGCGGCGCGGTGGTGCCGATGCTGACGGGGGCGCTGGCCGATCATATCGGGCTTGCGGCGTCGCTCGTCGTACCTGCTCTATGCTATTTGTTCATCGCCGCGTTCGCGCGGACTTGTCGGGGGTCAGCGGTTTGACGGTCGTAACGATCAAGGATGTGGCGGCACGCGCCGGGGTTTCGCCCAAGACGGTGTCGCGCGTCATCAACGGCGAGGCGCACGTCCGCGCCGACAAGCGCGAACAGGTGCTGCGCGTGGTGCGCGAACTGGATTACCGGCCCAACGCCTTCGCGCGCAGCCTGTCGAGTTCGCGCTCCTACCTGCTCGGCTTCCTCACCGACGATCCGAGTTCGGGTTATGCCGCCGACGTCCAGCTGGGCGCGCTCAAGCGCTGCCGCGAACGCTCCTATCACCTGCTGGTCGAGCCGATCGACCGCAGCGATCCGCAATGGGCGCGCGAACTTGGGGGCACACTCGTCACGCTGCGGCTCGACGGCGTGATGCTGACCCCGCCTCTGTGCGACGATCCCGAGGTGCTGCAGCTGCTCGAGGCGGCCGATCTCCCTTATGTCCGGATCTCACCGAGCGGCGAGGAGGATCGGTCAGGCTATGTCCGCATGGACGATCAGGCCGCCGCTGCCGAGATGACGCGCCACCTGATCAAGCGTGGTCACAAAAAGATCGGCTTCATCAAGGGCGATCCCGCGCACAGTGCGTCGCGCAAGCGCTTCGCCGGCTTCGTCGAGGCGATGATCGCAGCCCATCTGCCGATCGATCCGGCGATCGTGCTGGAAGGCGATTTCTCGGTCCGCTCGGGCGTCGAGCTCGGCGAGAAACTGCTGTCCGGGCCCGACCGGCCGACCGCGGTGTTCGCCAGCAATGACGATATGGCGCTGGGCGTGCTGATGGTGGCGATGAAGCACCATCTGACCGTGCCCGACGATCTCGCGATCGGCGGGTTCGACGATGCGCCGACCTCGCGCCTCGCCTGGCCGCAGCTCACCACGATCCATCAGCCCAAGGCGGGGATGGCGGCGGCGGCGGTCGATATGCTGACCGATCCTTATTACCGCCAGGCCGAAAGCAGCGTCGGCTTCCGCCGCTCGCTCGATTACCAGCTCAAAGTGCGGGGCAGCACCGATCCGGCCCGCTGAACCCTAGTCGTCGGTGGGCGGAGCCTTCTTCGCCATCCGAACGAGTTTGCGCAGCCGATCCTGGCTGAGGTGCGCGTCGGTAAAGCCCACATATTCGCGGGGCCCCAGCTCGAATTGCTGCGCCTGACGCCCCGGCCAACGGACCGAAACGGTCTGCTTCGTCTCGTTGATGCCCAACATCCATTGAGCTTTCCCGTGACGATCCGTCATGAGCCGGGCGACGCCTTCAATACGGCCGATCGGCTTGCCCGCTACGATCAAATCCGCGCCCCTGGCATCGTAGCGCATTTCCGCCGTGCCTCCGCCATCGAGCGGAAGCGCGAAGACCGCTCCGCGGGAAGCAGGATGACCGGGACGGACGGTCCACTCCAGCCCGTCCTCGGCCTCGCGCACGCCCGCCAGCCGCCACGTATAATCGATCATCACCAAGGCAGCCGGCGAGTAACCGGGCGCATCCTCCTGAGTGAAGACGCCGGTCACTGGATCGATCTGCTGACGGAAGCTCGGATCGCGCAGGATCGCGTCGCACCAGGCATCCATCATCCGCGCGAATTCAGCGGTGCGGCCATAATACTCCATCCAGCGTCCGGCGCGGAGCGCGGTCAAAGCCTGCGCCGCACCACCCCAGCTATTGCGCGGGATCGGGCGCACGAACAGCGGATCGTCCATCGCCACCGACGGCAGCGGATAGGGACCCCAGAAAGCCGCGGGATTGCCGAGTTGCTTCGCCCACATCTGGTCGAACATCGCCTGATCGGGCACATGCTCGGACGCCGTGCGGCTCAATATGTCGGAGCGGACGCGGACGAAATGGCCCTGCGCGTCGAGATCGTAGAAAGCGCCGTCCTCCGCCACCCAGAGCTTGTCGATGATCCGGCGGCGCAGCGTCTCGGCAGCCTCCGCCCAGCGATCCGCCTCCCCGGTCTTGCCGAGCGCCTTCGCCATCGCCGCCATCGCCCGGCGCGCGCCGACCATCGTCGCCGACAGATCGGGACTGAGAAACGGCAAAGCCGGCAGATCGGCGTGGCGGGTGGCGTCGCGATCGGGGCAGGCATCGGGCAGGCCGCGCCAGCGCGGGCTGTTGTCCATGCCGGTGTCATAGGTGCAGAAGCCCTCGACCAGGCCGGTGCCACGCGTATCGCGATAGCGCCGCAGCCAGGCGTCCCATCGCCCGCACGCTTCATAAGCCCGCTGCAGCAGTTCGCTATCGCCCGTCGCGCGCGCCAATTCCCACGCGGTGGCGGCGATCGGCACCACTATCTGGATCTGCCCGAAGCCGCTCAAAGTGCGCCGGCGGTTGGCGGGCAATTGCCCGTCGGCGCGCTGCAGATCGAAGAAGATCAGGTGGCTGTTGCGCGCCACGTCGGGCCGGAACTTGCGATAGACCAACGCCTCATGCGGTCCGCACTCCATCCAGATGCCCCGATAGACCGAGCCTTCGATCAACACCGGGCGGCCATCGTCCGTCATCGGCCAGACGTTGCCGGCGAGCACCTGGAGCGCGCGGTCGTAGGCGAGTTGCCAGCGCGCGTTGCCGGTGTGGAACGCGGGCATGCGATCCGGGGAATATCCCGCACGTGCTTGCGACGCGGAAATCGCTACCGCCGATGCCGCCGCACCCCGAAGAAAGCCGCGGCGGTCCATGACGTCAGGGTTTCATCCCGTAACTGTCGAAATCGTCCTTCACCCCAGCTCTTATCTTGATAGCAGATTGCAGGTCGGCATCCGAATGGGCCTTGTCGCCCTTGCGGGCATAAGCCACCCCGCGACCATAGAGCGAAGCGGCCTGTGCCGGGGACTTCGCCAGCGCCCTGTCATAGTCTGCGATGGCTTCGTCGACACGACCGAGGCGCAGCAGCACCAGCGCGCGACTATCCAGGTAAATCGGATCATCGGGCGACTTCGTGAGCGCGCTGTCACAATCCTCCAACGCGGACGGAAGCGCCACGCCCGCTGTCGCCTTAGACCAACAGATTTCGTTGAGCTCGGTCGCCGAGGCGTTGATCATCCGTGCCGCCGCGAAATCCTTTTGCGCCTGTGCGGCACGGCCCGCGCGCATTTCCTCCACCCCGCGCTTGACCAGGGCCTCGGGATTTCCGGGCGTGAGGGTAACGACCTTGTCGAGCGTCGCGATCGCGCCCGCGCTGTCCCCAAACCCGTGCTGCAGGCTGCTCGCGAGCAGAAGGTCGCTCGACGAACTAGGGTTGAGTTTCAGCGCCGCCTCGACGTCGGCCTTGCGGCCCGCGACATCCGCTTGGGGACGATGGTCGGCGCGGTTCAGATAGATGAAGGGCGATGGTCTGACGTGTAGTGCGTGATCATATTCGCGCATCGCGTCGTCCATCCGTCCCGACAAGGCGTGATAATTGGCCGCCATCACCAGAATGAACGGATCATCTGGCTTATGCGCAAGTAAATCCCGCATGACAGTATCGAGCTCCTCGATCCGACCCCGGTTGTGCAGGATATCGACCCGTATCAAATCGAGTTGATCCCAGGCCGGATCGAGCTTGAGCGACGCCGTCGCATCGGCCAGCGCCTGATCGTCATGGCCCTGCCTGCGGTTCAGGATCGCCCGCCATCCCAACGCGAACGCACTTTGCGGATCGCTTTCCAGCGACCGGGTAAACGCGGCGATCGCGTCGTCCATCCTGCGATCATGCATCGCCTGCAAACCACGTGCCCGCAAGGCGACCGCATTCTGCGGGTCGAGGGCCAGGGCGGCAGCGATATCCTGCTCCGCTTTCACGCCATTGTTGAGCCAAACATAAGCAATAGCGCGATTGGCCAGCAGCAAGGCGTTCTTCGGCTCAAGCGCCAGTCCCTTCGAGAGATCGGCGATCGCATCGTTGTAACGATGCACTTCCAGCAGGATATGAGCGCGGTTGGCGTAACCGTCGGCTGTTGTGGGTTCGGCTTTCATCGCCGCCTCCGCCTCGGCAGGCGAATATCGGTAGGACGAGGGCCAGCGCAGCGACAGGGTGTCGCCCACGAGCTTGCGAAGTGCCGCCTGCGCCTCGACCGCCTGCGACGCAGGGAATTCGGGCGCGATGCTGCGTGTGCTGGTTTCGATTGTCAGCGCGTTTCCGGCAATCACCGTGCGGCGATGGAAAGTCATTCCAGCCGTCGTTTGTTCGATGTCCGCCGGAGGCTTGGCTCGACCGATGCCGAACGATGGCGGCAGGATGATCGTCTCCTTGTTGGCAAGGAAGATCGGATAGGCCACCGCAAAAGGCGCATCCTGGCTCAGGCCGGGATCGCGATGAAAATCGGCCTCCCAGCCGAGTACCGTTCCATCGGTCTGATGCAGGCCGCCTTGCCATTCCAGATGCGCCGACCCGCTCAGCGTCAGCCGCTCTTCGCCGCTCGCCTCATCATAAACGGCATCGACCTTCGCCGCGTCGACGAAATTGAATTTCCTTCGACCCATATCACGCAGCTTGCTCTCGCGAATCTGGGGAGTCAGTTCGGCGAGCATCTGCTTGAGCATCTGCGCCTCGTCACCCCGCATGACCATCTCTATCCGGGTCGGCGCAGGCAGAGTGAGGCCGGCGGAGGCATCCACGACGATCGTCGTCGAGAGCTGCGGCTTGTCGAGCGGAGGCGGAACGATGCGAACCAGTGCCGCCGCTTGCGGTATAGCCGGCAAACCCCAGCCGAAATCCGGGATCTTAAGGGCATCCACATCAGTGTCGCCGGACCGGGTTCCGTCGAGCCAGTAGGTCCGGCCGCCAATGGTTGCCCGCACGATCACATGATCGAACAGCCCGAGCATGGGTAGCCGTTGGTCCAGGCCATCGCCCGATTCCGCATTCACCAGCACCGGCACGGCCTCCATACCGAGACCGTGCAACAGCGCCAGCAGGATTGCGGTTTTGGCCTTGCAATCGCCGAACCGCCTTTCCCAGGTCGTCGCGGCATCGGCCGGGACCAAGCTGCCGCCATTCATGCCGAGAAAGACATAGCGAATGCGATCCTGAACGAGCGCCAGCGCCGCATTGGTGCGCGCCTTGGGATCGGAGGACGCCGCCTTGATGCGTCCCAGTTCATCCTGCAGCGGACCGCTTGCCGGCAGGGTGGACGCTTTGACATAAAGCGGGGACATCAGAGCCGCCACGTCCGCCCAAGATTTGAAGTCGGACATCTCGACAATACGGAGCTGCTGGTAGCGCGCCGGTGCGCCATTGGGCGGCAAGATCGGCTGGAGATTGTCGACGGCAAGCACGGCTTCGCGCTCGCTGCCGGACTTGGTCTCGCGGATTTGTGGCAGGCCGTCCATTTGATGGATTCGAATCGACAGGGTGGCCGGCCATTGCGCCCGCAAACCGGCACGCGCCACCGGGGTACCGTTCCAGCCGGCCCCGATCTGCTCGACATGCCCGGCCAGCACGGGATCGCTGGATTCGGTCGACATCACGAATTCCAACACGTCGCCCACCTGGAGATCCTCCGGCTCCAGTGTCGCGGTCAGGGCTCCATCGAGCATCGCATTTTCGAGGTTGGTTTCGCGGCGAACCACAGTGAACTTCTGCTTGTCGAGCAGATTTATCACCTTGTCGCCGCGATGGATCGCCAGCCGATGAACGATCGGCTTGTCGGTATCCGGATTCCAGACGAAATTGATGTTGCCTTCATCGAAACCCTGAGGCGTTTCGATTTTCAGAACATATTGCGAATAAAAGGTCTTCTTGCCGGGCTCGAACCGGGTCTGTTCATCCTGGACCAGGATATGAACCGAGGCGCCATCGGGCTTGCCGTCGTCCACGGGAATCGGAACGGGCTTCACCCACGCCGGAACCGGCGCAAATTCCAATTTGTCCGCCGCTGGCGCCGTCGTCGCCCAGGCAAGCGCCGCCAGCGAAATCAGGAATTTGCGCATCGTCCCCCCAACCCCTTCGATTTCAAGGATAGTCGAGCGGTAATTCGACGCAATCACCTAGCTGCGGTGAAGACCAAAACGGTCTTATTCTTCACCCATCCGGAGCGCGGCGATGAAAGCTTCCTGCGGGATGCTGACCGAGCCGTACTCCCGCATCCTTTTCTTGCCCTCTTTCTGCTTCTCGAGGAGCTTGCGCTTGCGGGTGGCGTCGCCGCCATAGCATTTGGCGGTCACGTCCTTGCGCATCGCGGCGATCGTCTCGCGGGCGATGACCTTGCCGCCGATCGCGGCCTGGATCGGGATCTTGAACAGATGGCGCGGGATCAGATCCTTGAGCCGCTCGCACATGCCGCGCCCGCGCGCTTCGGCGGTGCCGCGGTGGACGATCATGCTGAGCGCGTCGACCGGCTCGCTGTTGACCATGATGCTCATCTTGACGAGGTCGCCCTCGCGATAGCCGATCTGGTGATAGTCGAAGCTGGCATAGCCGCGGCTGATCGATTTCAGGCGATCGTAGAAATCGAACACGACTTCGTTGAGCGGCAATTCGTAGGTCACCTGCGCGCGCCCCGCGACATAGGTGAGGTTCTTCTGCATGCCGCGCCGATCCTGGCAAAGCTTGAGGATCGAACCGAGATATTCGTCGGGGCAATAGATCACCGCCTCGATCCACGGCTCCTCGATCGAACCGATCCGGCTGGGATCGGGCATGTCGGCGGGATTGTGCAGTTCGATCTCGCCGCGATCGTGGGCGAGCTGAATCTTGTAGACCACGCTCGGCGCAGTCGTGATCAGGTCGAGATCATATTCGCGCGTCAGCCGCTCCTGGATGATTTCCAGGTGGAGCAGGCCGAGGAAGCCGCAGCGGAAGCCGAAGCCCAAGGCCGCCGAGCTTTCCATCTCGAAGGTGAAGCTGGCGTCGTTGAGGCGCAGGCGTGAAATGCTCTCGCGCAATTTGTCGAAGTCGGCGGCATCGACCGGAAACAGTCCGCAGAACACCACCGGCTGGACCAGCTTGAAGCCGGGCAATGCCTCCGCCGCGGGCTTCTTGGCATCGGTGATCGTGTCGCCGACCGCGGTCTGCGCGACTTCCTTGATCTGCGCGGTGATGAAGCCGATCTCGCCCGGCCCGAGTTCGGTCAGTTGCTCGATCTTGGGACGGAAGCAGCCGACGCGATCGACCAGATGCTGGGTGCCGCCCGCCATGAAGGCGATCTGCGCGCCCTTCCTGAGCACGCCGTCGATTACGCGCACGAGGATGACCACGCCGAGATAGGGATCGTACCAGCTGTCGACCAGCATCGCCTTGAGCGGCGCGTCGATGTCGCCCTTGGGCGGCGGGATCTTGGCGATGATCGCATCGAGGATTTCCTCGATGCCGATGCCCGACTTGGCCGAGGCCAGCACCGCTTCGGATGCGTCGAGGCCGATCACCTCCTCGATCTCGGCGCGGACCTTTTCGGGTTCGGCGGCGGGTAGATCGATCTTGTTGATGACCGGGATGATCTCGTGATCATGCTCGATCGACTGATAGACGTTGGCGAGCGTCTGCGCCTCGACGCCCTGCGCCGCGTCCACCACCAGCAACGCGCCTTCGCAGGCGGCGAGCGACCGCGAGACTTCGTAAGCGAAATCGACGTGGCCCGGCGTGTCCATCAGGTTGAGCTCATAGCCCTTCCAGTTCAGGCGCACGGTCTGCGCCTTGATGGTGATGCCGCGCTCCTTCTCGATATCCATATTGTCGAGCACCTGGGCCGACATTTCGCGGGCCTGGAGGCCACCGGTGGTCTGGATCAAGCGATCGGCAAGCGTCGACTTGCCATGATCGATATGCGCGATGATCGAGAAATTGCGGATCTTGTCGAGGGGAGTCATGCGGCGCGCCTAGCAGGGGTGCGCGCGGGGGGCAAAGGCACAAGCGTCACACTCCGTTCGTGCTGAGCGCAGTCGAAGCACGCCCTTCGACTGCGCTCAGCACGAACGGAGGTGGCGTGCTTACTTCTTGCGCGGCTTGGGCGCAGGCTTGCTCGGGCCGTCCGAGGGCGCGTCATAGCTGGTCGGCGCGCTCCCCTTGTCTCTAGCGGCGGCAAGCTCGGCCTTGAGCACGGCGACGTCGTCGCGCGCGGCGGCGGCCATTGCCTTGACCGCTTCGAACTCCTCGCGGCTGACGAAATCCACGCCGCCGATCCAGCTCTTGAACTTCTCGCGCGCGTTCGTCTCCGCCTCGCGGCCGACGCCCGCCATCGTGCCGGCGAAGCCGTTGGCCATCTTCACCAGATCCTCGAAGAATTTGTTCTCGGTCTGCATCGTTCGACTCCCAAGGTGTATTAGTCAGCTAGATGGGTGCGAGGTTCGATTTACGCAAGCGTCGGTTTGGTCGCGGCGAGCAGGAATTCGACATTGCCTTCGGGCCCGGTGATCGGGCTCTTCTCGATCCCGACAACCCGCCAGCCCTTGCTTTCGGCCCAGGCGCGTGCCGCTTCGCAGACGCGTTCATGGACGGCGGGATCGCGCACCACCCCGCCCTTGCCGACCTCTTCGCGGCCGGCTTCGAACTGCGGCTTGATCAGCGCGACCAGCCGCGCGTCGGGCTTGGCGAATTCGAGCGGGCGGTCGAGTACCTTGGCGAGGCCGATGAAGCTCGCGTCGCACACGATCAGATCGACCGGTTCGGGGATTTCGGCCGGGGTCAGATTGCGCGCGTTGGTCTTCTCCAGCACGATCACGCGATCGTCCTGGCGCAGTTTCCAGGCGAGCTGGTTGGTGCCGCTGTCGACCGCATAGACCCTGGCCGCGCCGCGCGTGAGCAGGACATCGGTGAAGCCGCCGGTCGAGGAGCCGACGTCGATCGCGACCGCGCCTTTCACGTCCCAGCCGAAATGGGTCAGTGCGTGATCGAGCTTGATCCCGCCGCGCGACACCCATGGATGGTCGCGCCCACGCACGTCGAGCACGACGTCGAGCGCAAGCTGCTCGCCCGCCTTGGCGAGCTTGCGTTCGCCGGCATAGACCAGCCCGGCGAGGATCAGCGCCTGCGCGCGCGTGCGGCTTTCGGCGAGGCCGCGGTCGCAGAGGAGTTGATCGGCGCGGATGCGGGCCATGGCAAGGCAGATAGCCGTCCCGGCGCCTCGGCACCATCCGCCCACGGGGAAATGCAAAAAACACCGAATCCGAACTTGATAAGAGGGCTGGAGACGGCTGTGAATGCTTGCCAAAACGGCGCTCTCATGCGATTCTGATTCACCAGATCGGTTAAGGGGCGCGTGTCGATGATCACCTGTATCCGCGAAGTCCGTCGCGCCAAGGGGCTGACGCTGCTCGATGTGGCGCAGCGTTGCGATCCGCCGACCACCGCGCAGACGATCGGACGGCTCGAGACC
>NZ_DATHFV010000233.1:0-5362 GCF_035317925.1 Sphingomonas sp. | reverse complement strand
CCCGGATGGACGATATATGAAGATCGGTTTCGTGGGCGTCGGCATCATGGGGCGGCCTATGGCGGGCCATCTCCAGGCGGGCGGACATGACCTGCTGCTGGTGCAGCACCGCTCCCCTCTGCCATCCGAACTGACGGAAGGCGGCGCGCGTGCCTGCGCCACCGCGGCCGAACTGGCGGGTCAGGCGGATGTCGTCATCCTGATGCTGCCGGATACGGGCGACGTGGAACAGGCACTGTTCGCCGCCGACGGCGTCGCCGCCGGCCTCAAGCCGGGATCGCTGGTGATCGACATGAGCTCGATCGATCCGATCGCCACGCGCGACTTCGCCGCACGGATAGAAGGGATCGGCGCGGCCTATCTCGATGCGCCCGTGTCCGGCGGTGAGGTCGGCGCGCGCAACGCCGCGCTCACGATCATGGTCGGCGGTAGCGAGGAGGCGTTCGAGCGCGCCCGGCCGCTGTTCGAACGGTTGGGCAAGAACATCACCCTGATCGGCCCGGCCGGCAGCGGGCAGATCGCGAAGGTCGCGAACCAGATCATCGTCGCACTCAACATCGAGGCGGTCGCCGAAGCCTTGCTATTCGCATCCAAAGCGGGCGCCGATCCAGCGCGGGTGCGTGCGGCTTTGATGGGCGGCTTTGCCGCCTCGCGCGTGCTGGAAGTGCATGGCCAGCGCATGATCGACCGGACATTCGATCCGGGTTTCCGGATCCGTCTGCACCAGAAGGATTTGGGGCTGGCGCTGGGCGCCGCCCGCACGCTCGGTCTGGCGCTGCCCAATACCGCGAACGCGCAGCAACTCTTCTCAAGCTGCGTGGCGCACGGCGGCGCCGATTGGGATCATTCCGCCATGGTCAGATCGCTCGAAATCATGGGCGCCGCCACAATAGCCTAAGACGAACATCAAAGACGCGTGTCGTATTTATTAATTAAATTAAATTGCCTTTAGATCAATCAAAGTAGCGCCTTGCTACACTAAAATACAGGAGAGGGATAAAATGACCTATCGGTCCGGCATTATTGCATTGATGGCAGGGGTCAGCGCGGCCGCCATCACCGTTCCGGCGCTCGCCCAGGCAGCGGGTGACGCCGCCGCGCCGACGGCCAGCGCCACGATCGCGACGCCTCCGGCCACCGCCACACCGGCGGCTGCGGATGCGCAAGACATCATCGTCACGGGCAGCCGCATCGCACGCTCGACATTCGAGACACCGACGCCGGTGACGGCGATCACGGAAAAGCAGCTCCAGGAAAAAGCCGCGACCACCGTGACCGATCTGCTCAACGACATTCCCGCGCTGCGCCCGAACCAGACGGCGGGCAGCGGCCGCAATATCGGCGTCAGCAACTTCAACATGCGCGCGCTCGGCGCGAGTCGAACGCTCGTGCTGCTCGACGGCCAGCGGCTGATGAATTCGAGCCCGGTCGGCGGGTTCGATCTGAACGTGCTGCCCGCCGCCTTGATCTCACGCCTCGAGATCGTCACCGCCGGCGCGTCCTCGGTCTACGGCTCGGATGCCGTCACCGGCGTCGTCAACGTGATCCTCGACAACAAGTTCACCGGCGGCAAGCTCGACGCCCAATATGACATATCGGGCCATGGCGACCAGAAGACGGTATCGTTGAGCGGAGCCTATGGCGCCGATTTCAACGAAGGCCGCGGCCACGTCATTATCGCGGCGTCCTATCTGAACCGGCCGAGCATTCTCTATCAGGGCGCGCGCGGCTGGGGCAATGACGGCACCACCCTGTTGCCCAACGCCGCCTATACCGCCACCAACGGCCAATATAAGCAGGTCATCGTCGACGATGCGCGCCTGTCGCAGATGACGCTCGGCGGCGTGATCACCACAGCCGGGGCGCTCAAGAACATTCAGTTCGGGCAGGGCGGTGCACAGAGCCTGTTCCATCAGGGCACCAATGTCGGCACCGTCTGGATGCAAGGCGGCGACGGACTGGAGCCGCAGCCCGACTACGGCCCGGTGATTCCGTCGATCAAGCAGGAAAGCGCGTTCGGTCGCGTCACCTATGAGCTATCGTCCGACGTGCAGGCGCATCTCGACCTGCTCGCCACCTATTCGAGCGCGCATTCGACCAACAATTTCAACTACAACAACGGCGACATCAAGGTCACCCGCGACAACGCCTTTCTGCCGGCGAACATTCTCGCGGCGATGATCGCGAACAATCTGCAGTCGATCACGGTCGGCCGCCTCAACACCGAGCTGGGGCTCAACGACAATATCTCGCAGAACCATTATTACCGCGCCGGCGGCGGTCTGAAGGGTTCGCTGTTCCAGGGTTGGACCTGGGACGTGGACGGCAGCTACACCTATGCGCTGGCCGAGAATACCGGCCGCAACAACCGCAACAACATCAACTGGGGCCTCGCGCTCGATTCGGTGATCGGGCCCAACGGCACGCCGATCTGCCGCTCGACGCTGACCAATCCGAACAACGGTTGCGCGCCGGCCAATATCTTCGGCGTGAATTCGCTGTCCGCGGCGGCGATCGCTTATGCGAGCGGCACCTCCTGGCAGCATTCCCATTCGAAGAGCGCGGATGCGAGCGCGAATATCGCGGGCAATCTCGGCGAGACCTGGGCGGGCCCGATCAAGCTCGCCTTCGGTGGCGAATATCGCCGGGATACGGTCGATTCCAACTCCGATCCGATCTCGGACATCAACGGCTGGCGCCAAGGCACGTTCGCGTCCTACAGCGGCAAGGTGCGCGTCGCCGAAGGCTATGGCGAAGCGAGCATCCCGCTGGCCCGCGATCTGCCCTTCATGAAGAGCGTCGATCTCGATCTCGCCGGCCGCTACGTCGATTACAGCACGAGCGGTTCGACCGCGGTGTGGAAGATCGGCCTCAATTGGGCGGTGGATCGCCAGATCCGCTTCCGCGGCACCTATTCGAAGGATTTCCGCGCGCCCGGAATCGACGACCTCTTCTCGGCCTCGTCGCTGCGCGCGGGTAACTCGGTTCTCGATTTCCAGACCAACAAGATCGCCAACGTCAACACGCTGGCCGGCGGCAATCGAAACCTGAAGCCGGAAGTGTCGCACACCCTGACAGGCGGCGTTGTGCTGCAGCCCAACTTCGCTTCGCGCCTCCAGTTCTCGGCCGATTATTTCAACATCACACTCAAGAATGCGCTGACCGTCCCCACCGCGCAGCAAGTGGTCGACCGCTGCGGCGCGGGCGACGCGAGTTTCTGCGCCGGTATCACGCGCGACAGCACCGGCACGATCACCACGGTGGCGGTCACCGAATTCAATGCCCAGACCCTCAAGACCAGCGGCGTGGATTTCGAGACGTCCTATCAGTTCCCGCTCGGCCGCGGCGACATCGGCCTGCGCGCGGTGGCGAGCTATGTCGCGCACCTGACCACGTCGACCGGCGGCGGTCCGGCGGTCGATACGGCGGGGCAGTTGCAGGGCACCTACGCCACGCCGCATTGGCGCGGTACGGGAACGGTGACCTACGGCCAGGGCCCGCTCGATCTGCGGGTGATGTTCACCTATGTCGGCCCCGGCAATTACGACAATACCTATGGCCCGCTCGACATCAGCCGGAACCATTATCCGGCTTACGTCTACACCGATCTTTCGGTGCAATATGACCTGACCAAGACTGTGCAGCTCTATGCGAAGATCGAGAATCTGTTCGATACGGCTCCGCCGCTG
Source organism: Sphingomonas sp. (assembly GCF_035317925.1). Classification (GTDB taxonomy): domain Bacteria; phylum Pseudomonadota; class Alphaproteobacteria; order Sphingomonadales; family Sphingomonadaceae; genus Sphingomonas_I. Next base: position 1,673 of record NZ_DATHFV010000233.1, on the reverse strand, counting down.
ATCGCGAACAACACGATCACGATCGCATCGGCCGCCAGCTCGCAATTCTACGACATGCGCGGCCGGATGTTCGGCGTTGGTGCACGCTATCGCTGGTAAAAGACGCGATGGTAACCGCGACGGCGGGGCGCTCGACAACCGAGCGTCCCGCCGTTGCCTTATGCGGCGCGATTTCTTGAAATCGCTTGAGTCCGTTTAGCGAGCACCTGGACGACGCGAATTTGCCTAGCCCATTTTCGCGACGTCGAGCACGGCCTGCGCGAAGGCGTTCGGTGCCTCTTGCGGGAGGTTATGGCCGATGCCTCCGTCCACGAGCCGATGCGCGTAAGGGCCGGAGAACTTCTTCGCATAAACGGCGGGATCCGGATGAGGCGCGCCATTGGCGTCGCCCTCCATCGTGATCGTCGGCGCGCCGATGGCGGGTGCCAGGGCAAGCTTTTGTTCGAACGCGTCATAGCGCGCTTCGCCCTCGGCCAGACCCTGGCGCCAGCGATAATTGTGGATCACGATTTCGACGTGGTCAGGGTTGTCGAACGCCGCCGCCGACCGATCGAAGGTGGCGTCGTCGAAATTCCACTTGGGTGAGGCCAGTCGCCAGGTCAGCTTGGCGAAGTCGTGACGATATTTGTCGTAGCCCGCACGGCCGCGCTCGGTCGCGAAATAGAATTGGTACCACCATTGCAATTCGGCGGCCGGCGGCAGGGGAACCTTGCCCGCCGCCTGGCTGCCGATCAGATAGCCGCTGACCGAGACGAGACCCTTGCAGCGCTCCGGCCAGAGCGCCGCGATGATGTCGCAGCTGCGCGCGCCCCAGTCGAAACCAGCGAGGATCGCGCTCGGAATATGGAGCGCGTCCATCAACGCGACTGTATCGAGCGCGACCGCGGTCGGCTGCCCGTTGCGCATCGTGTCGGGCGACAGGAAGCGGGTGCCGCCATAGCCGCGCAGATAAGGCACGATCACGCGATAGCCCTGCGCCGCCAGCAACGGCGCCACCTCGGCAAAGGCCTGAATATCGTAGGGCCAGCCGTGCAGCAGGATGACGGGGCGCCCGCCCGCCGGGCCCAATTCGGCATATTCGACTTCCACCAGACCCGCCTTGGCGCGCCGAAGGGGCGGAAAGGCCGGGACATTTTTCGTGCCGGCAACCACGGCCGCGAACGAGCTTGTCGAAACTGCGGCTCCGATGGCGGCGGCACCGAGAATCTGGCGGCGAAACAGATTGATTTCGGGAGGCATCTGACGGTCCCTTTCTGCCCGGGGCATAATCGGGCGTGAGGCGTGTGATCGAAGCCGCGCCTCGCATGGCGCCTAGATAGAAAGCACTCTTCTCGTAGAAATATCCATGCCAGAAGCCGTCCAATCCTTTGGACCATGATATATGTCGCGGCGCCATGCGGCCGGCATCGGGCACGCCCATAATCGCGCCGATACTTAGCTGTCGGCGACACCAGTGTTCAACGGCGAGTCTGGGAGATCGAGATGTTGGAAACTGTCGAACTGCCCGCTTTGCGCACCAGGCCACTCTTTTCCGCGCAGGTCGCGGTGGACGCGCTCCATATCGTTGGCGGGCCGCCGGGCGCGGCGCGGCGCATCGGCGACGTCTCGGGCGGCAGCTTCGCGGGCGATCGCCTGCGCGGTACGATCCTGCCCGGGGGCACCGACTGGCAGAT
>NZ_DATHFV010000232.1:0-3517 GCF_035317925.1 Sphingomonas sp. | reverse complement strand
CCACCGCGCATCATCAATGCCAGCCCCGCTACGCTTGTTGATCGACGGAACCAACCGGGGAGATGCGGCTTGAACCGTTTCGTATCCGCGACGATTCCGACGGATTGTCTTGTGCCTGACGTATTAGGCGTGCGTGGCGTGTTTTCCTGTCCGATCAAGGGTCTGCGATGAACGATGAACTAGACGCGCCGCTCGAGCCGGTGGAGCGTTCCCCCAATTCGCGGCGCAACGCACTGATCGTGGTGGTCGTGCTGATCGTGATCGCTTCGCTCGCCTGGGTGCTGACACGGAGCGGATCGAGCGACACGGCGGGCGGGGCCGGCGGCGGACGCGGCGGCGGGCGGCGCGCGGCGGCGACGGTGGGTGTGGCCAAGGTGGTCGCCGCCGACATGCCCCAGTCGCTGAGCGCGATCGGCACGGTTCAGCCGATCGTGACCGCGACGGTGCGCCCGCAATTGTCGGGCAACGTCTTCACGATCAATTTCCGCGAGGGCCAGGTCGTCGCGAAGGGACAGTTGCTCGCGCAGATCGATCCGCGCCCCTATCGGCTCGCGCTGGCGCAGGCCGAGGCCAATCTGACGCGCGACGAATCGCAGCTCAACCTCGCCCGCGTCGATCTGCACCGTTACCAGGTGCTGCTCGCGCAGGATTCGATCGCGCGCCAGCAGGTCGATACGCAGGCCGCGACGGTCAAGCAGCAGGAAGGCGTCGCCGCCGCTGACCGCGCCGCGATCGGCACCGCGAAGCTCAACCTGCGCTACACCTCGATCACCGCGCCGGTTTCGGGCCGGATCGGCCTGCGCCAGGCGGACATCGGCAATTATGTCAGCCCCGGCGACGCCACCGGCATCGCGGTCATCACCCAGACCGATCCGATCGACGTCAGCTTCGCGGTGCCGCAGGGCAATCTGCCCGGAATCCTCGCGCGTCGTGCGACCGGCGCAGCCTTGCCGGTCACCGCGACCGATCAGGGCGGTCAGAATGTGCTGGCGCATGGCAGCTTCCTGACCTTCGACAACCAGATCGACACCACCACGGGCACGGTCAAAGCGAAGGCGCGCTTCCCCAATCCGGGCGGGATCCTGTTCCCCAATCAGTTCGTCAATGTCAGCCTGCTGGTCGATACGCTGAAGGGGGCGGCGACGATCCCGGTCACCGCCGTCCGCCACGGCACGCAGGGCGATTTCGTGTTCGTGCTGCAGGCCGATCATACGGTGAAGATGCAGACGGTCACGCAGGGTCCGGCCAACGGCTCCAACGTTGCGATCCTGTCCGGCCTCGCTTTGGGCCAGACCGTGATCACCGAAGGCGCCGACAATCTGGAGGACGGCTCGAAGGTCGTGCTGCCGGGTGAGAAGCCCGCTTTCCAGCGCAAGAAGAAGGCCGGTCTGTTCTCCTGGTTGTTCGGCAGCGGCAGCGGCGGCGGCGAAGGAAATAGGCAAAGCGCCGAAAACGCGTCCGACGCCGGCAGCGACAATGCCAGCGGCAACGCCTCAGGTGCCAAGCATGGCGGTCATCGCCGTCACCAGCAGGGTGGCGGCAACAGCCAGTGAGCGAAGCTTCGGACAGCGGCACCAGCCTCGGCGCCGAGGAGGAAGTGCTGGGAGCGGAGGGGGCCAACCCTTCGCGGCCCTTCATCATGCGCCCGGTCGCGACGACCCTGCTCATGCTCGCGATCCTGCTGGCGGGTATCGTCGGCTATCGCTTCCTGCCGCTCTCGGCCTTGCCTGAGGTCGATTATCCGACGATCCAGGTCACCACGCTCTATCCCGGCGCCAGCCCGGATGTGATGGGCCTGACCGTGACCGCGCCGCTCGAACGCCAGTTCGGACAGATGGCGGGCCTGTCGCGCATGTCGTCGACCTCGTCGGCGGGCGCCTCGGTGGTCACGCTCCAGTTCAATCTCGATCTGACGCTCGATGTGGCCGAACAGGAAGTGCAGGCGGCGATCAACGCGGCCAACACCTTGCTGCCGTCGGACCTGCCCGCGCCGCCGCTGTACGCCAAGGTCAATCCCGCCGACGCGCCCGTGCTGAGCCTGGGTATCACCTCGCAGACGCGCACGCTCGCCGAAGTGCAGAATCTGGTCGATCAGCGCATCGCCAACAAGATTTCGCAGATTTCGGGCGTCGGCCAGGTGTCGCTGTCGGGCGGGCAGCGGCCGGCGGTGCGGATCCAGGCCAATGTCCAGGCGCTCGCCACGCGCAATCTCTCGCTCGATCAATTGCGCAGCGCGATCGCGGCGGCCAACGTCAACGGCGCCAAGGGCAGCTTCGACGGGCCGACGCGCAGCTGGTCGATCGACGCCAACGATCAGCTTTCGACCGCCGACGACTACAAGAATCTGATCATCGCCTATCGCGACGATGCGCCGGTGCGCCTGTCCGATGTCGCCAATGTGGTCGACAGTTCGGAAAATACCCGGCTCGGCGCGTGGATGAACCGCACGCCCGCGATCGTGGTCGACGTCCAGCGCCAGCCCGGCGCGAACGTGATCGGCACGGTCGACATGATCAAGGCGGCCTTGCCCGGGCTTGAAGCGGGCATGCCCGCCGACGTCCATGTCACCTTGCTGACCGACCGCACCACCGGAATCCGCTCCTCGGTCCACGACGTGCAGGTCGAGCTCGTGTTCGCGGTCGTGCTGGTGACGATCGCGATCTTCCTGTTCCTGGGATCGTGGCAGGCGACCCTGATCGCCAGCCTGGCGGTGCCCTTGTCGATCATCGGCACCTTCGCCGCGATGCATATGCTCGGCTTCAGCCTGAACAACCTGACGCTGATGGCGCTGACGATAGCGGCAGGCTTCGTCGTCGATGACGCGATCGTCGTGACCGAGAATATCGCGCGCCATCTGGAGGAGGGCAAAGGCCCGCTCGAATCCGCGCTGCAGGGCAGCCGCGAGATCGGTTTCACCATCATCTCGCTAACGGTCAGCCTGATCGCGGTTTTGATCCCCTTGCTGTTCATGGGCGATGTCGTCGGCCGGCTGTTCCGCGAATTCGCGGTCACGCTCGCAGTGACAATCCTGATTTCGGCGATCGTCGCACTGACCCTGGTGCCGATGCTGTCGGCGCGCTGGCTCCGGTCGGAGGCCGAGACCAAGAAATTCCGCTTCTCCGAATGGACGATGGAGAAGTTCGACTGGCTCTCGGGCCGCTATAGCTGGGCGCTCGATTGGGTATTGCTGCGTCAGGGCCTGACCCTGCTGGTCTTCGCCGGATCGTTGGCGCTGACCGCGATCCTGTTCGTCGCGATTCCCAAGGGCCTTTTCCCCGAACAGGATACGGGCCAGCTCCAGGCGGTGGTGGTGACGGGCCAGGGCGTCTCGTTCGCGCGCATGTCGACGCTGGAGGGTAAGCTCGCCGACGCGATCCTCGACGATCCGGATGTCGCGAGCCTGAGCTCGAATATCGGCGTCGATGGCCAGAATCCGGCGATGAACCAGGGCCGGATGTTGATCAACCTCAAGACCAAGGGCGAGCGTACCGGCAGTCAGACCAGGCTCATCACGCGT
>NZ_DATHFV010000231.1:0-20080 GCF_035317925.1 Sphingomonas sp. | reverse complement strand
CGATATGATAGCCGAGGTCGCGCAGGCCCTGGTGGAGCCGCTTCGAATTTTTCCAGAGGTGCGCGCGCTTGTCGCCCGCATGCATCAGCTTGCGAATCGAGGCCGCGGCGGTCGCAACCACCGACGGCGGCAGCGACGCGGTGAAGACGTAAGGCCGGCAGACGAGGCGCAGCACCTCGAAATCGGGATGGTTGGAGACGCAGAAGCCGCCGACCGTGCCGACCGACTTGGAAAAGGTGCCGACGACGAAGTCGATATCGTCCTCGCACCCCATCTCCTCGTACACACCGCGCCCGTTGGGCCCGAAAAAGCCCATGCCATGGGCTTCGTCGCACAGGATCATCGCCCCATGCTTCTTCGCGACCGTGACCATCTCGGGCAGCGGGGCGACGTCGCCGAACATCGAATAGACGCCTTCGAGCACGACCAGCTTGCCCGCTTCCTTGGGCAGTCGGCCGAGGCGCTTGTCGAGATCCTCGACGCTGTTGTGGCGGAAACGGACGATCTCGGCATTGCCGAGCCAGCAGCCGTCATAGATGGAAGCATGGCTATCTGCGTCGAGGATGACGTAATCGCCCTTGCCGGCCAGCGTCGAGATGATTCCGAGATTGGCCTGGTAGCCGGTCGAGAAGACGATCGCGTGCTTCGTGCCGTAAAATTCCTTGAGCGCGTCCTCGCATTCGCGATGGCCCTGATAGGTGCCGTTGAGGACGCGGCTGCCGGTCGTGCCCGCGCCGAATTCGTCGAGCGCCTTCTTGCCCGCCGCGACGACGTCGGGATCGAAGGTCATGCCCATATAATTGTAGGTGCCGAGCAGGATCGTATCCTTGCCCTGGATCACCGCCAGCGTCGGCGATTTGACCTCGGTCATCACGATCGAGAAGGGATCGCGCACGCCGGTCGCGAGCAAGGCCTCGCGCTCGTTGATCAGCGGCTTGAACTTGGACAGCAGATCGTGCGCGCCGGCCGGGTTCGGCAGATTGGCCAGGCTAATATCCTCGGGCGTGTCGATCGCGTCGGTCATCACGCGGCCTTCTTCAGCTTGCTGATCGTGGCGACGAGCTGACCGACCGTGTCGATCTCGGCCTGCATGTTCATCGTGATCAATATATCGAACTCGTCCTCGACCGCCGCGACGAAATCCATCACCGTCAAGCTGTCCCATTCGAGATCGCCGGCAAAGGTGGTGGCGTCGGTCAGGTCGACGCCCTTTTTGTTGAAGGGCTCGATCTGCTCGGCGACGCGCTCGAAAATCTCGTCATGGTCGGTCATTGCTTAGCCTTTACGGAACGTGAGCCGGGCTTGCCAAGCGATTGCGGCATGAAGTGGGCGTTTCAGAGCCAACCCTGGGCCTTGTACCAACGCGCGGTGGCGGCCAATCCTTCCTCGGTCGGGATTTGCGCGCGCCATAAATCGGCCGGAGGCTGCGCATGGGGAGCAGCCGTCCAGTCGGGATGGCAGAAATAATCGACGCGATCGCGGGTCAGCTTGGCCTTCTTGCCCCGGATCAGCGTATCGAGCCGGACGCCCAGCATCAGCAGGCCTTTCGGCAGGGGTATGGGAAGCACCTTGTTGCCCACCGCGCGGCCGATCCCGCAGGCGAGCTCGACCATCGTCCAGCCGCCGGGATGGCCGTCATCGGGCTCGTAACTGCGGCCGTGGCTCGCCTCGCTGGCGAGGCAGGCGAGCATCAGCCGGCACAGGTCCCGAACATGGATGATCGACAGATGCCCGCCGGGAGGAAGGGGGATGATCCCTTTCTTCGCGATCCGGAACAGTTCGAACATTTCGCGGTCGCGCGGCCCGTAGATGGCGGGCGGGCGGATGATCGTCCAATCATGGCCGGCGGCGATCACCGGCGCCTCCGATTCGCGTTTCGAGCGGCCATAAGCCGAAAGCCGCGGCTCGCGCGCGGCGAGCGACGAGATATGGATGAAGCGCGTGATGCCCGTACCGGCGGCGGCGGCGATCATATTCTCGGTGCCGACGACATTGCCGTCATGAAAGGCCTGCGCGTCTCCGTTGATCACGCCCGCGACATGGATCACCGCGTCGCAGCCCTCGCACAAGGCCGCGAGGCTGTCGGGCCGGTCGAGCGCGCCCTCGATCCAGGTGACGCCCTCCTGCGGCGGCTGGGCGCGGCGGGTGAGCGCGTTGACCTGATGGCCTTCAGCGAGCGCGGCCTCGATCAGATGCGAACCGACGAAACCGGTGCCGCCGGTGATCGCGAGCCGCATCAGAGCAAAACCAGATGGTCGCGATGGACCAAGGCGGTGCGAGGCGCATAGCCGAGCAGGGCGGCGTGGGCGTCGCTGCGGTGGCCGACGATGCGGGCGGCATCGGCGGAATCATATTCGGACAAGCCGCGCGCGATCTTCGCGCCGTCCGCATCTGCGATTTCGATCACGTCGCCACGCGCGAACTGGCCATCGACCTGAGTCGCACCGGCGGCGAGCAGGCTCTTGCCCTGCCGCAGCGCCGCGATCGCGCCTGTATCCACCGTCACGCAGCCGTGCACGGTCAAGCGGCCGGCGAGCCACGCCTTGCGCGCCGACGCGCCGTTGCCCGCGACGAACACCGTGCCGCGGCCATTTTCGGCGAAGGCGGACAAGGGCCGATCCTGTTTGCCGGAGATGATCGCGAGATGTGCGCCGCCGGCGAGCGCGATCCGTGCCGCTTCCAGCTTGGAGACCATGCCGCCCGAGCCCATCCCCGAATCCGATCCGCCGTCGGCCATCGCGCGGATGCGCGCGTCGACCTCGGTCACTTCGGGAATCAAAGTCGCGGCGGGATCGCGCGCGGGGTTGGCGGTGTAGAGCCCATCGACGTCCGACAACAGGATCACGCCGTCGGCGCCGGCGGCCTGGGCGATGCGCGCCGCCAGCCGGTCATTGTCGCCGAAGCGGATTTCCTCGGTCGCGACCGAATCATTCTCGTTGATGACCGGCACCACGCCGAGCGTGAGCAGCCGGTCGAGCGTCGCCGAGGCGTTGAGATAACGGCGGCGATCCTCCAGATCGTCGAGCGTCACCAAAATCTGCGCCGCTGTCAGATTTTCACCGCCGAGCAATTCCGCCCAGGCGTGGCTGAGCCCGATCTGGCCGGTCGCCGCCGCCGCCTGCGCATCCTCCAGGCTGGCCCGCCCGCCCTTGGCGAGGCCGAGCCGGCGCGCGCCGAGCGCGATCGCGCCCGAGGAAACGATCGCGATCTGCTGGCCGGCCGCGATGCGCGCGGCGATATCCGCGACCACGCCCGCCAGCCAGTCGCGCCGGATCGCGCCCGCAGGATCGACCAGCAGGGCCGACCCGATCTTGACGATCAAACGCGGGCAAGCGCCGGGCGCGAAGCGGGCGGCGCCTAGATGGGCGACCATTCGTCGGGCTCTTCGGCTTTGGGCATGACCGGTCCAAGCTCGGCGATGAGGCGGTCGAGCGCCGCCTCGACACCTTCGCCGCTCGCGCCCGACAGCAGGATCGGCTGCTCGCCGGATGCCTTGGCGAGCTTCTTGGCCAGCTTCGCGACCTCCTTGGGATCGACTGCATCGATCTTGTTGAGCGCGAGGATTTCGGGCTTGTCGACCAGGCCCGCGCCATAGGCGTCGAGCTCGCCGCGCACGACGCGCCACGCTTCGACCGGATCCTCGCCGCTCGCATCGACCAGATGGAGCAGCACGCGGCAGCGTTCGATGTGGCCGAGGAAACGGTCGCCGATGCCGGCACCGTCGGCGGCACCCTCGATCAGGCCGGGGATGTCGGCGATCACGAATTCGCGGCCATGGCGGCTGGCGACGCCCAATTGCGGGTGGATCGTGGTGAAGGGGTAAGCGCCGACCTTGGCGCCGGCATTGCTGACGGCGTTGATGAAGGTCGATTTGCCGGCATTGGGCAGGCCGAGCAGGCCGGCGTCGGCCAGCAATTTCAGCCGCAGCCAGACATACATTTCCTCGCCCGGCCAGCCGGGGCCGTGCTGGCGCGGGGCACGATTGGTCGAAGTCTTGTAGCTGGCATTGCCGCGACCGCCGTCGCCGCCGCGCAGATAGACGACCCGCTGGCCGGCCTCGGTCATGTCGAGCAGCAGCGAACGTTCCTCGTCGTCGGCGAGGACCTGCGTACCGACCGGCACCTTGATGACGAGATCGTCGCCGCCGGCGCCGGTGCGGTCGGTACCCGCGCCCGGCGAGCCGCGCTGTGCCCGGAAATGCTGCGTGTAGCGGAAATCGATCAGCGTATTGAGGCCGGGCACGGCTTCGAAGATGATGTCGCCACCCTTGCCGCCGTTGCCGCCGTTGGGGCCGCCATATTCCATATACTTCTCGCGCCGGAACGACACTGCGCCCGGCCCGCCGCTACCCGAGCGGATGAAGATCTTTGCCTGATCGAGAAAATGCATGCCGCCGCCTAGCTGAAGACGGCGGAAATGCGAAGCTTAAGGGTTCAGGCGAAAGCCCGGACCGAGCGGCGACGGCGCATCATGGCGCCCATCATGCCGAAGCCGCCGACCATCATCGCCCAGCTGGCGGGTTCGGGCACAGCCGCGCTGTCATTGTCGCCGCCGCCGATCGGATGATGCGGGATCGGTGCGCCGATGATCAGGTTCGAGGCGACGAAGGTGTAATCGTTATAATTGTTGTCGCCGCGATTATCGCCGGTGGTCGTGTCCTCGAAGCCGAGGAAGATACCGCCTGGCACGCCGATCCAGGGCTCGCCCGGATAGGCGTTGGCGAAGATGTGGTTCAGGCCGTCGGCATTGTCCGCGACATCGGTGTAATAGGTGCCGAGATAGGTGCCCGCCGCGTCGCGATCGTAAACGTTCAGGAAAAATTCGATCACGTCGCCGGCGTTGAAATTGCCGAGATTGGTCGCGTGGAAATCGGGCGAGCTGCTGCCCAGCGGCAGGATGCCGTTGTCGATCACGTGGCCGTTTACTTCGACGCCGAGCGTCGATTCGTAATAGCCGGTCGAGGGCATCGTGTAGATCGTGACATCGCCGGTCTGGGCGACGGTGAAGCTGTACGTCTGGGTGTTGGCGTGACCGGCATTATCGTAGCGATAGTGCATATCGGTTGCCGAGGCGGTGGTGCCCGCCAGAGCGGCCGCGAACAAAGCGGCGGCGGAAATCAGGGTACGCATAAACTACAAATCCCAGGCTCGATGCGGCGATACGGCCGCGTATCCAGAGGCCGTTAGGGGAAGAATCGGACGCCGTCCCGCCCGATTTTTCGCGTTTACTTTAATTGACGTTCCTATCGTGACGTTGGCGCAACTACATCGTTCGATAGGGTTTTTTGGTTAACGACTGCCCGGTGCGCGGGCAGCGCACCGGGAAAATCCTTATGCCGCCAGCGCTTGCGACGCTTCCTCGCGCTCGCGGACGAACAGGCGCGTTTCCATCGTCCCGCGCGCGAAGCTGGCCGTCCAGGCTTTCTTACCGGTCGACCGGAAGCCGAGCTTGCGCAGCACGCCTGCCGACGCGTGATTGTCGAGCGCATGCCGCGCCCTGATTCGCGGCAGGCGCAGGCTGGCATCCGCCAGCGCTAGCACCGCGCGTCCTGCCTCGGTCGCATAGCCGCGGCCCCAATGATCGCGCGCGATCCAATAGCCCAGTTCGGCCTCGATATCGCCACTCAGCCCGATGCCGCCAACGATCGCGTTGCTGTCGCGCCGGCAGATCAGAAAGCGTGGGCGCATCAGATCCACGGGCAATGCGAGGAACGTCTCCGCATCGCTCAAGGCATAGGGCCACGGCACGCGCGTCAGGTTACGCACGATCTCCCGATCGTCGATCGCAGCCGCCAGTGCGGGCGCATCCTCGATCCAGCCCGGCCTTAACAGCAGGCGCTCGGTTACAGCGAACATCGGTATCGTCTCCTGTCGCTCGCCCTGCCGAAGAAGCGTGAAGCTTCCGCGACATGGACATCAGGGAGACACGAAAAAGGGAGGCGGTGCGACCCGTCTCCCTGACGATCCGGCTTATCCGGATCTCGGGTCGCCCACTGGACGACCCGTTTTCACGTTCGCCCGTTTATTCGGCCGCTTGCGCGGTAATCACGCTGACGTAGGAACGGCCAAGCTTGCCGGTATGGAAGGCGACGCGGCCCTCGGTAAGCGCGAACAGGGTGTGATCCTTGCCCATGCCGACACCGGTGCCCGGATAGACCTTGGTCCCGCGCTGGCGGATGATGATGTTGCCGCCGATGACGGTTTCGCCACCGAACTTCTTGACGCCGAGACGGCGGCCAGCGGAGTCGCGACCATTGCGCGAAGAGCCGCCTGCTTTCTTATGTGCCATTGCTCTCTAGCTCCTGCTTACGCTTCGGCAGCCGCGGGTGCGGCTTCCGGAGCGGCGGTCTTCTTGGCCGGTGCCTTCTTGGCGGCGGCCTTCTTCTCGCCCTGCTCGCCGCCGATGGCGGTGATCTTCAGGACGGTGTGATACTGGCGGTGGCCGTTGCGGCGGCGGTAATTGTGCCGGCGACGCTTCTTGAACACGATGATCTTGTCACCGCGGCCCTGCGCCAGGATCTCGGCCGAGACCGTCAGGCCCTCGACCGACCTGATCTCCGAGCCTTCGCCTGCGAGCAGGACGTCGCCGAGCGTGATCGCCGTACCGGCCTCACCCTCAAGCTTCTCGACGACAATCTTGTCTCCGGCGGCGACGCGATACTGCTTGCCGCCTGTGCGCACGATAGCGAACATGGCTCTCTCTACTTTCGATTCCGGATCGTGAGCCATCCCGATAAGGGGCCCGCGAAAGCGCGCCAGCTATGCGTTTTGGCGATGGCTGTCAAGATATCGGCGCTCTTCTCAACGAGAGAACGCCAAGACGGCGGTTACCTTCTATTCTCGTCCAGGAATTTGCGGAAACAACCCGTCTGGCCATAGCTGCCGGTCGGGCTGCAGCTGCCGGGTAGGCCTTGGCGGCTAACATATTCCAGCACCTTGGCGGTGCCGGCCCAGCTGCCGTCGCGCGCCTCGTTATATTTTTTCCCGCGAAACTGCTTGGGGATGCGGTAGCGCTCGCTCTCCGGCTGACGCGCGCAGACCACGATTTCGTCGTCGCTGCTGCGCGGGCAGGGATCGTTGCCGAACACCACAAGCGTGGCAATTTTTTCCCTGGTTGGCGCTGGGGCGGCGAAAGCAGGCTGGGCTGCGGACAGCGCCAGAACAGCGGTGAGAAGGATGATTTTCATGTTCGGACCGATCCGCCTTTTTGCCTGAGCGCCGCGTGAACGCGCTTACTTGGGCAGGGGCGATTCGGCCTCGGCCGCGGCGTCCTGCTTCTTCTCGGCGCGCGCGGCCTGCATCTGCTGCTTCCAGCAGCCGGTCCAGCCGCCCGCGCCGGTATTGGTGCAGCTGCCGGTGCCCGACTGGCTGACGTCGTTCATCGACGCGGCGCGCTGCGACCAGGGCTGGTCCTGCGGTGCGAGCGGCCCCGACCGCAGCGACTGCGGGATCCGGAAGCGCTCGCTCTCGGGCGCGCGGATACAGACCGTGCCGGCTGGGCATTGATCATTGCCGTAGATGATCAGCGCCTTGTCGTTCTGCTGGGCGAAGGCGGGCGCGGCACCGAGCCCGGCCAGGATCGCGGCCGCAAGCGGCAGGATATGCTTGATCATGGCCGTCTCTCCTCGAATCACAGTCAGAACGCGCGGATATCGCATCATATCCGCTCCGATAGGCCGATCGCGACGCGGCAGCCAAGCCGGATCGCGGCGGACAGCAAAGGATAGACCGGGGCCTGCTCGGCGCCCGCGGCGATGGCGGCATCGCGATGCTCGACCTCCTCGGCGCGAAATTCGGCGATGACGCCGCCCAATTCAGGGTCAGTATCGCCCAGCCGGTCAATCTGCGCGCCATAATGGCGGTCTATTTCGGTCTCGATCGCGGCGGTGCAGGCCATTGCCGCCTCGGGGCCGATCAGGGCGGTCGCCGCGCCGAGCGCGAAGCCGGCCACATCCCATAAAGGCGTGAGCGCGGTCGGACGCACGTGCCGTTCGGCGATCATCGCGTCGAAGCGGGCGCGATGACGCTCTTCCTGCGCGGCCATGCGGGCGATCATGCGCGCGGCCGGGTGGCGTGCGCCCATCACCGCCAGCTGGCCGGCATAGATGCGGGTCGCGCCGAATTCGCCCGCCTGGTCGACGCGCAGCATTGCCGCGCGCTCCCCTTCGCTCAGCGGCGCTTGAGGCATAAAGCCAGTACCGTGAGGCCACCCAGGGTCGAAATCAGGAAGTTGAACCCGGCCAGGCTGATCCCGGCCAAGGTCCATTGCGGTTCGTCGCAACGGATCAGCGGCGCCGCCAGCAACTGCTTCATGAAATCGGCGCCAGTGGCATGGACCAGGCCGGTGCAATGCTGTGGGCCAGGCCACCATTTATATTCGACGCCGGCGTGGAAGCCGCCGATCACGCCGCTGGTCAGGATCAGCAGGCCGGCGAGGATCGTCAGCGGCAGGCTGAGCGGGGTGCGGCGGAGCAGGATCGCCAGCGCGGCGGCGACGATCGCCGCATAATGCGGATAACGCTGCCACATGCACATCTCGCAGGGGACGAGATGGCCCAGATATTGCGATCCGAGCGCGCCCGCCATCAGGGCAAGCGGCAGCAGCAGGGCAATGGTTCGCGCGCGCGCCAGCATCAATGCTTCCTGTCGGGCTTCGGCAGCGGAGTGTTCATCGCCACCTGCACCGCCGGATTGGCGAGCCGGGCGATCGTCTTGATCGCATAATCGAGCTGGAAGTCCTCGACGCCCGCTTTCTTGAGTTCGTCCGGCGTGGCGGCGAAGCGCGGGTCGGTCTTGGCATCGTTCTCGAGGATGCTGTTGTCGACCTTGGCCTGGTTGAGCAGATGCCGCTTGAGATCGGCTTCGCGGAGGCGCGGCCGATCCTTGTAATCGGCGTCGCTGAGCTGCGGCACGGTGACGTCGGGCTCGACGCCGCCTTCCTGCACCGAACGGCCCGACGGCGTGTAATAACGCGCGGTGGTCAGGCGGAGCGCGGTGTCGTCGGTCAGCGGCAGCAGGGTCTGGACCGATCCCTTGCCGAAGCTGCGTTCGCCCATCACGATCGCGCGGCGCTGATCCTGCAGCGCGGCGGCGACGATCTCGGCGGCCGACGCGGAGCCGGCATCGACCAGCACCACGATCGGCGCGCCGTGCGTCAGGTCGCCGCGGACCTTCGATTCGGCGAAATAACGCTCGATATCGCTCTTATCGCGGCCGCGCTGCGAGACAATCTCGCCATGGTCGAGGAAGATGTCGGATACTTCGATCGCCTGATCGAGCAATCCGCCCGGATTGTTACGCAGATCGATTACATAGCCGAGCGTGTGGCCGCCGGTCTGCTTGTCGATATCCGCGATCGCCTTTTCGACGCCGGGGCCGGTCGGCTTGGAAAAGCCGTTGATGTTGATGATGCCGACGTTGTTGACGACCTTCGATTTGACCAGCTGGATGTTGATGATCTCGCGCGTCAGCGTCACGTCGAACGGCTTGTCGCGGCCGGGGCGGACGATCGTAAGGCGGATCTTGGTGCCGGGCGTGCCGCGCATCTTGTCGACCGATTCGTCGAGCGAATCGCCGTAGATCAGATTGCCGTCGAGGTTGGTGATATAGTCGCCGGGCTTGATGCCGGCGCGGAAAGCGGGCGTGTCCTCGCTCGCCGCGACCACCTTCACCGCGCCTTCGTCCATCTGCACGGTCAGGCCGAGGCCACCGTAATTGCCTTCGGTCGTCGACTGCATGTTCTTGAAATCATGCGCGTCCATGTACGAGCTGTGCGGATCGAGGCTGGCGAGCATGCCGTCGATCGCGCCCTTGATCAGCGCCTTGTCGTCGACCTTGTCGACATAGTCGGCCTTCACCCGCTCGAACACGGCCATGAACTGGTCGAGCTGCTTGTAATCGTCGCTGTCGCTGGACGCGGGCGCGGCCACCATTGCCGAAAGGACCAGGGCCGCGGCCACGAAGCCGCCGGAGCGGAGCAATATCTTACGCATCGTACGTGGAATCTTTCATCGTCTGGATGCCGCTTTAGCCGCTTGTGCAGGGTGGTGGAACCGACTTGCGCGCGGCTTCCTGTACGAGGGCTTGCCGGTCATTGCAGCGCCATCGCCGCGGCGTCGATCGCGCGGCCGTCATGGCGCAGCTCGATCGTCAGCCGGGGATCGGTTGACGCCATATGGCCGAGCGGAGAACCTGCCGCGACCAACGCGCCGCTGTTCGCGGTCACCAGTTCGAGTCCGGCCAGCATCGTGGTCCAGCCATGGCCATGGTCGAGGATGACGATGTCGCCATAGCCGCGGAAGGGGCCGGCATAAGCGATCCGCGCCATCGCCGGGGCAACCACGGTCGCGCCCGGCGCGGTCGCCAGCGTCAGCCCGCGCGCACGCACGCCGACCATCGAGCGCTCGCCCATGCCGATCAGGACCTTGCCCGCCGCCGGCAGCCGATAGGCGCCGCCCGGCCCTTCGGCGGCGTTGGGGAAGGCGGGCGCCGGCAGCGCCGCCAGGCGCGCGGTCTCCTTTGAGGATTGCGCCAGCGTGTCGTCAT
This sequence comes from Sphingomonas sp., assembly GCF_035317925.1. Classification (GTDB taxonomy): domain Bacteria; phylum Pseudomonadota; class Alphaproteobacteria; order Sphingomonadales; family Sphingomonadaceae; genus Sphingomonas_I. Next base: position 9,536 of record NZ_DATHFV010000231.1, on the reverse strand, counting down.
CCTGGCCGGCGTCGAGAATCGCCGCGAGCGCCTGCTCGGTCTCGGCACGCAAGGCATCCGTCGCGATCCGCTGCCGGCGGAGCGCGGCGGTGCGCCGCCGGATTTCTGGCACCAGACTGGCGATCAGGGCGCGGGTGCGTACCGTATCGTCGACCGCCCCCGGCCGGGCGAGGGCCAGCGCGGGCGGACGCAGCGCCAACCGCTGGGCGGTGGCGAGCAATTGCGCGAGCGGGGCTTCGGCGGCGGCGAGTTTCGCTTCCTGCGCGCTGGCGGCCCGATCGAGCGCGGCCAGCCGCGCTTCGGCCTGGGCCTGCGACAGCGGCGCGCTGGCGAGAAGGAGAGCGAGGATCATTCAACCCTCGCGATGATACGGGTGGCCGGCAAGGATGCTGGCGGCGCGCCACAATTGCTCGGCGAGCATCGCGCGCGCCATCAAGTGCGGCCACGTCATCGCGCCGAAATTTATCAAAAGATCGGCCTGTACTCGTTCGGCATCTTCGAAACCGTCCGCGGCGCCGATCAGGAAGCGGGTTTCGCGGATGCCGTCATCGCGCCAGCGGCCGAGTTGTTTGGCGAAGGCGACCGAGCCTAGGCTCTTGCCCTTTTCGTCAAGGATGATGGTTTTGGCGCCCGGCGGCAAAGGCGGCATCCTGCCGCCGGTGTCGGGCAATTCGGTGATCCTGGTCGGCCACGATACGCGGCTGAGATAACGTTCGACCAACTCCGCCTCGGGCCCTCGCCCGATGCGGCCGCGCGCTACGATATGTAGCAGCACTCAGGCTGCGCCGACTGCCTCGGGCACGGGGCGGGGCGCTTCGCCGAACGACCACATCCGCTCGAGATTGTAGAAGCTGCGCACTTCCGGGCGGAACAGGTGGACGATCACGTCGCCGGCGTCGATCAGCACCCAATCGGCAGTCGGCATGCCTTCGACGCGTGGGGACCGGCCGGTGAGCGCCTTGATCTTGTCGACCAGTTTGGCGGCCATCGACCCGACCTGACGGCTCGAGCGCCCCGACGCGACGACCATATGGTCGGCGATCGAGGATTTGCCGGCGAGAGGAATGGACACTGTTTCCACCGCCTGATCGTCATCCAGCGATGAAAGCACCAGCCGATGAAGAGCTTCGATACTGTCGGCCGGATCGGCGGGCGGCTGTTCGGCAGTACGCTTGGCGGTAGCGGGCAAAATACCTCCTACAGGAGCGGACGGCGCGATACGGGATCGCGCAGACCATTGGTTTTCAGGGATGAAGTCCAGTCGGGCCGAAGGGCGCGCACCCGCGTCGCGGAAGAAGGGTCGGGGCGGAAGCGCAACAGCACGAGCGCCGGCGGACTCCAGATCGTCCAGTTTTTCACATGGCCTGGACGCCGGACGAAGCGTCTGAGCCAGCCCATTGCCGGAGCGTTTTGGGCAGCACCATCATACCCCGGACGGGCAATCACCGCAATCGGCATCGTGCGCGCGATCCTCCGCCAGTCGCGCCAAAGGTGGAACTGGGCGAGATTGTCGGCCCCCATCAGCCAGATGAAGCGGCGATTCGGGTAGAGTCGCACCAGCTTGCGCAGCGTGTCGGCGGTGTAGCGCGTGCCCAGTTCGGCCTCGATCGCGGTCGGCACGATCCGGCTGCGGCGCGACGCCTGCCGGGCCGAGGCAAGGCGTGTGGACAAAGGCGCCATGTCGTCCGCGCCGTCCTTGAGCGGATTGCCGGGCGAGACCAGCCACCACAATTCGTCGAGTCCCAAAGCCTCGATCGCCTGCAGGCTGATGCGGCGATGGCCTTTATGCGCGGGATTGAACGATCCGCCGAGGAGCCCGATCAGTATCAAGGCCGGGTCTGGCCCGTGCCCCTGACCAGCCATTTATAGGTGGTGAGCCCTTCGAGCGCGACCGGGCCGCGCGCGTGCAACCGGCCGGTGGCGATGCCGATCTCGGCGCCCAGCCCGAATTCGCCGCCGTCGGCGAACTGGGTGGAGGCGTTCCAGGCGACGATCGCGCTGTCGACCCCGTTGAGGAAATGCTCGGCGGTGAACTGGTCTTCGGTCACGATCCCGTCGGTATGGTGCGATCCGTGCGCGGCGATATGCGCCATCGCGCCGTCGACGCCGTCGACGAACGCCACGGACAGGATCGCGTCGAGATATTCGGTATCCCAATCCTCGGCGGTGGCGGCCACGGCGCGCGGTTCGATCGCGCGGACCTCGTCCGTCCCGCGCAGCTCGCAACCGGCATCGGCCAGGGCGGCCAGTATCGGTTTCGAATCCGCGAAGGCGCGATCGATCAGCAACGTTTCCATCGCGCCGCAAATGCCGGTGCGGCGCATCTTGGCGTTGAGCGCGACGTCGCGCGCCATGGCGGGGTCGGCGGCGCGATCCACATAGAGATGGACGATGCCGTCGAGGTGCGCGAGTACCGGCACCTTGGCCTCGGCCTGGACGCGCGCGACCAGGCTCTTGCCGCCGCGCGGGATGATGATGTCGATCAGCCCGGCCGCCGTCAGCATCGCCCCGACCGCGGCACGGTCGGATACCGGCACGAGCTGGATCGCGTCCTCGGGCAGGCCGGCTTCGGCCAACCCCTGCTGCAGGCAGGCGTGGATCGCATGATTGCTGGCGCGCGCTTCCGATCCGCCGCGCAGGATCGCGGCATTGCCCGCCATCATCGCGAGCCCGCCCGCATCCGCGGTCACGTTGGGCCGGCTTTCATAGATGATCCCGACCACGCCGAGCGGCACGCGCACACGGGTCAGGATCAGGCCGTTGGGGCGGGTCGTGCGGTCGATTTCCTGGCCGACCGGGTCGGGCAGCGCCGCGACCGCTTCGAGGCCTGCGGCGATGCCTTCGACCCGCTGGGGATTGAGCTTCAGCCGGTCGAGCATCGCGCCGGTCAGGCCATTGGCCTCGCCCCGCGCCACATCCTCGCCATTGGCCGCCAGGATTGCGGCCTCGCTCGCCCGCAGCGCCTTCGCCGCCGCCGTCAAGGCTGCCGCCTTGGTCGCGGTTGGCGCGAGCGCCAGCACCGCCGACGCGGCGCGCGCGCGGCGGCCCATTTCGTGGATGAGCGCTTGGGCGTCGATAGGCGTCTGCTCGGTCATGATGCTGTTTCCCTAGAACGTGATCGCTTTCGGTGGAAGAAAGATACGCTTTCACAGGGTGCGTGAATCGCTAAGAAAGGCGGCATGAGCGAAGCAGGGGACGGCATCGGATCCTTGGCGACGGGCGCGCTGTGGGCGCGCACCTTCGGCGGGCGTGACGCGGGCGCGCATAGCGCGCATGACGAAGGCGGCGCTTGCGCCAATTGCGGGACCGAACGGATCGGGCCCTTCTGCCATGCCTGCGGCCAGATGGGCCATCTCCACAGGAATTTGATGGGGCTGGTGCACGATATCGCGCATGGCGTGTTCCACTTCGAAGGCAAGTTGTGGAAGACCCTGCCAATGCTCGTCTGGCATCCGGGCCGGCTGACGCGGCGCTATGTCGATGGCGAGCGCGCCAAGTTCGTGTCGCCGATGGCGCTATTCCTGTTTTCGGTCTTCCTGATGTTCGCGGTGGTGTCGAACCTCGCGCGGAATCACGAGGCCAAGTCCGTGAGCCTGACGCCGCATGGCGCGGTCGATACCCAGGTATTATTCAACCAGGACCAGGCCAAGCTGGCGGGCCTGCAGGCAGAGCGCGCCAAGATCACGGACAAAGTCGCGGGCGCCGCGTTGGACGGGCAGATCAGCGATCTGAAGCAGGAGCTTAACGGCCTTCAGATCGGGCTGGATGCGCGCAACTTCATCTCCCATCCCGCCGCCAATGCCCCCAAGGTGACCCATATCAACACCGGCTGGCGGTGGCTGGACCGAAGTGTCAGCCATATGTCGGAAAACCCCGACCTCACGCTCTACAAGATGAAGACCTACGGCTATAAATATAGCTGGGCGCTGATCCCGATCTCCTTGCCCTTCATCTGGCTGCTATTCGCCTTCCGCCGCGATGTCGGCCTGTACGATCACGCCATCTTCTCGATCTACTCGCTCAGCTTCATGTCGCTGGGCGTGGTTTCGCTGACTTTGTTCGGCTGGCTCGGCCTGCCGGGCGGGCTGATCTCGCTGCTCGCCATGTTCGTGCCGCCGGTGCATATGTATCGCCAGCTCAAGGGGGCTTACACGCTCGGCCGGTTTGGAGCCTTTTGGCGGACTTTCGCGTTGCTGGTGATCACATCGATCACGTCGTCCTTGTTCATCGCGTTCCTGTTCTACATGGGCAGCGACTAAAAGCGGGCCAAACCGTTGAGCCTGCTGGAAATCACGCCGCGCCCCGGATAGGGCCGGGAGAGATATGGCTGCAGTCCCCGATCAGGATCAGATTGTCGGCTTCGGCGGCGACCGCCGTTTCGAGCTGTTGGTCAATGCCGTCACCGATTATGCGATCTATCTGCTCGACGTAAACGGGCATGTGGCGAGCTGGAACAGCGGCGCGCAACGCTTCAAGGGCTATAGCGCCGAAGAGATAATCGGGCAGCATTTCAGCGCCTTCTACACGGCGGAGGATCGCGCGACCGGTCTGCCCGCGCGCGCGCTGCGGACGGCGGAAACGGAAGGCAAGTTCGAACAGGAGGGCTGGCGCGTCCGCAAGGACGGGACGCGCTTTCCCGCGAGCGTGCTGATCGATCCGATCCGCGACGAAACCGGCAGGCTGATCGGCTTCGCCAAGGTGACCCGCGACCTGACCGAGCGCTGGAAGGCGCAACAGGACATGCAGGCGACGCGCGAGGCGCTGGCCCAGGCGCAGAAGATGGAAGCGATCGGCCGGCTGACCGGCGGCGTTGCGCACGATTTCAACAATCTGCTGACCGTGATCCGGGCTTCGGCCGACCTGCTCGGGCGATCCGACCTCGCCGAAGAGAAGCGCCAGCGCTACGTTCGGGCGATCGCCGAGACCGCGGAGCGCGCGGCGCAACTGACCGGGCAATTGCTTGCCTTCGCCCGACGCCAGCCGCTCAAGCCGGAACGGTTCGATGTCGCCGCGCGGCTGGGCGGCATGGGTCAGATCATCAACACAACCTTGGGCTCACCGGTCCAGGTCGCCTATCTGGTCGAGTCCGATGTCGGCGTGGTCGAGGCGGATCCCAACCAGTTCGAGACCGCGATCCTCAACATGGCGATCAACGCGCGCGACGCGATGCCGGCCGGCGGGGTTTTGCGGATCAGTGCGCGCAAGGTCGACCGCGTTCCCGCGGTGCGCGGTCACGCCGCCGTCTTGGGTTCATTCGTCGCGGTAACGGTCGAGGATGACGGCACGGGCATCGCTCCGGATACGCTTGCGCGCATCTTCGAGCCCTTCTTCACCACCAAGGAGGTGAACAAGGGTACCGGCCTCGGCCTGAGCCAGGTCTATGGCTTCGCCAAGCAATCAGGCGGCGAGATTTCGGTCGAGAGCGAGCCCGGTGAAGGCAGCCGCTTCACCCTGTTTCTCCCCCGCATCGATCACGCCGAGCCCGGCGTGGCGGTGCCCGTCGCGGCGCCTGCAGCCACCTCCTCGAAGCGCCGATCGGTGCTGCTGGTCGAAGACAATGAAACCGTGGGTAGCTTCGCGCACAGCCTGCTCGAGGAACTCGGTCAGGATGTGACCTGGGTTATCGGGGCGGAAGACGCATTGCGCATCCTGGAAGAGCGGCACGCGGCCTTCGATCTGGTCTTCTCGGACGTGGTGATGCCCGGCATGAACGGCATCGATCTGGCGCAGGAGGTACGTGACCGCTGGCCCGATCTGCCGGTGGTCCTGACCAGCGGCTACAGCCATATCCTGGCCGAAGAGGGCAGCCATGGGTTCGACCTGCTGAAGAAACCCTATTCGATCGAAGGGTTGCTCGAGGTACTCAGGGGCGGCACGATCAAGCCGGAATGAACGCTCCGCTGCAATCCGCAGCGGAGCGCCATCACATCACTGGTTTGGTATCTGCCAGCGGAAGCGGTCGCTCCGCTGGGCGCTGGTCGGATTGCCGTCGGCATCGCGCGCGGGCGTGAAATGGGCGCGCCTGGTGTAAAGCCGGCAGGTCGTGTCATCGAGCAGCCGGTTGCCGCTCGATTGCGTGACCAGGCAGGAGCGGACCTTGCCGTCCGTGCCGATCGTCGTCGAAATCGCGACCGTGCCCTGCACGTTTTCACGGATCAACGACGCCGGATAATCCTCGGTCGTTATCCAGCTTAGCCGGCCGGAATCGGGTATCGCATCGCGCGCTTGGCTGGCTTTGATCGGCGGGTTGTCGATCGTTCCGCCACCCGATCCGCCCCCGCCCAGATCGATAGGAGGGAAATAGATCGGAACGATCGGGTCGGTCTTGATCGTGTCGATGGGATGCTGGGGCGTTACGGTTGTGGATTGCGTGATCGTCGGTGCCTTGGGCGGCGGGTTTTTGTGAGGCTGCGGAGGCGGCGGATCGACCGGGAACTCGACCGTCGTTATGGTCGGTCCGTGTCTGATCACCTCATAAGCGAGGCCACTCAGCAGAGCATAGCCGATGGCGAGATGGGCGCCGATCACCGCGGCGACGGTGGCGGGGTTTCTCTGTCGGGACTGTTCGAGATAGGACATCGCTCACTCCTCTCACGCAGGAGAGCCGTGGCGGAACCAAGTGTCCGTCATGCGGCACTCGCTGAGAGGAAATTCTGCTTGTTATGATATATTGTCAAGTCGCCGAAATGTCCGAACCGCTTTCCATTCGCGCCGCCTTCTAGGCGGGCCGGCCGAGCCGGGCCGGCAGGGTGAGGAAGGCGACGATGCCGGCCGCGATGGCGAGCGTCGCGCCGATCAGGGCCGCGCCATGAAAGGCGCTGGTCAGCGCCGCCCCGGATTGCGCCATCACCGCGCCGGCGAGCGCGGTCGCGATCAGCCCGCCGGTGCGCGCGATCGCGCTGTTGAAGCCCGATGCCGTGCCCATATGCTCATCGTCGACCGAGGAGAGAACTGCCGTGGTGAGTGGCGCGACCGCGCCCGCCATGCCGAGCGCCAGCACCAGCATGCCGGGCAGGATGCTCGTCCAGAAGCTGGCATGGGGGTCGGCCCGCACCAGCAAGGCGAAGCCCAGGCCGCAGACGATCGGGCCGATCGTGAGCGGCCAGCGCGGCCCGATCGTCTCGGCGACGCGGCCCATCACGCGCGATCCGCCGCCGATCAGGATCGAGAAGGGGAGCAAGGCCGCGCCCGCGCGCAACGGCGAATAGCCGCCACCGACGATCAGCACGTACGGCAATAACAGGATCAGCCCGCCCATCGCCGCATAGAGCAGGAAGGTCACCAAAGTGAGCCCGCCGAACGCCCGCGATCCGAACAGGCCGAGCGGCATCATCGCCTTGTCGCCCTCCTTGTGTTCGGCCAGCACGAACAGGCCGAGCGCCGCGATCCCGCCCGCCAGGCCGATCCAGCTTTCGCTGCTCATATGGTGCGTGCTCGACCACAGGGTCAGCGCCCAGGTCAGCCCGAACAAGGCGACAGTCGCGAGCGACGCGCCGAGCCAGTCGAGCGCGCGCTTGCCCGCGCCGCTCTCGCGCACCGCGAGCAGCGCGATCAGGATCGCCAGCGCGCCGAACGGCAGGTTGATATAGAAGATCGCCCGCCAGCCGACATTGTTGATCAGCCAGCCGCCCAAGGGCGGGCCGATCGCGGCCGAAATGGCGCTCGCCGCCGCCCAGGTCCCGACCGCACGGCCCTTGGCGGGCCCCGAGAAGGTATGGCTGAGGATGGCGAGGCTGTTGGGCAGCAGGATCGCCGCGCCCAGGCCTTGCAGCGCGCGCGCCGTCAGCAGGACCGCGATACCGGGCGCGAGCGCGCAGCCGATCGAGGCGAGCAGGAACAGGCCGATTCCCACCACGAGCAAACGCCGCCGTCCGAAATGGTCGCCGGCGGCCCCACCCATCAGCAGCAAGGCCGAGAGCGGCAGCGTATAGGCGTTCATCGTCCATTGCAGGTCGGCGGCGCCGCCGCCCAGGCTGTGCCCGATCGCGGGCAAGGCGACGTTGACGACCGACCCGTCGATGAAGGCGAGGCTGGATGCCAGGATGCAGGTGACGAGCGTCCAATTGGGATGCTGCAGCGGGAGCGGTCCGGTTGTGGCCTTTATGCGGCGTGCGGCCATGCCAATTCCCTTTGCTGCCCTGGCCTGCCTAACCGCGGGTTTCCCGCCGTCCTAATGGCTTTTGGCTGCGGCGTTCTGCGGTTCCTCGAGATCGGTAGCGTTCTCGTATCGGTCGAGCTCCGCGGCATGGGCGTCGACGGTGACCGGCATGTGCTGCTGGGGCGCGATCGCCTTGGTCCAGGGGTTCATACTGACGCAACGACCCGAATAATTACCGCATTCGCGGATTTCGCCCGTGTCGCTGTCCACCACCACGATCACGGCGTTGTCGTCCTCGGGCGTTGCGGCGGCCGGATTGGTGGTGGGGTCGCGTTGCAGGTGCGTCCAGATCTTGCCCGGGTCGAAAATGCCGATGCCGGCATAACGGCCGTGATGCCGTTCGCTGGTGTCAAGCACGTCCGAAACCTTATGGCAGCCTGTGGCGCTTAGAAGGGCGACTGCGATCAATGCGGCTTGGGTCGGGCGCATCCTTCTCTCCCTTATCCGTCGGCCACCTATGCACCCGAATACAGCGAAAACAAAAAGGGCGGCCCGAGGGCCGCCCTTTCGTCTTCGTGGTTCGGACGCTCAGGCCCCGGCGGGGCTGGGCTCGCCCCAATTGCCGGGCCGCCGGCTCTTGGGGATGGAGGAGCCGCCCGCGGCGAGCTTGCGCGGTGCCTTGCTCGACGAATCCTCGCGGCCGATATCCTCGCCCTTGATCGCGCGCTTGGCTTCGTCGCCGTTCAGGGTCTCGAACTCGAGCAACGCGGCCGACAGGCGATGCAGCTCATCGAGATTGTCGGTCAGCACCTGGCGGGCCGTGCCTTCGCCTTCCTCGACCAGACGGCGCACTTCGCTGTCGATCAGGCGGGCGGTTTCTTCCGACATATTCTGGTTGCGCGACACCGAATGGCCGAGGAACACCTCGTCCTGATTGTCGCGATAGCGCAGCCAGCCGAGCTTCTCGCTCATGCCATATTCCATGACCATCGAACGGGCCATGTCGGTCGCCTGCTGGATGTCGTTCGACGCGCCGGTATTGAGCTCGTCATCGCCATAGATCAGCTGCTCGGCGATGCGGCCGCCGAAGCAGAGCGCGAGGCGCGCCTTCATCTGCTTCATCGTCATCGAATACCGATCGCGCTCGGGCAGGTTCCAGGTCACGCCCAGCGCACGGCCGCGCGGAATGATCGTCACCTTGTGGAGCGGATCGCAGCCCGGGACGTGGAGCGAGACGAGCGCGTGGCCGGCCTCGTGATAGGCGGTCGCCTTCTTCTCGTCCTCGGTCATGACCATGGACCGGCGCTCGGCGCCCATCATGACCTTATCCTTGGCGTCCTCGAAGTCGCGCATCAGCACCATGCGGCGGTTGCGCCGCGCCGCCATCAGCGCCGCCTCGTTGACCAGGTTCATCAGGTCCGCGCCGGAGAAGCCCGGG
>NZ_DATHFV010000230.1:0-14934 GCF_035317925.1 Sphingomonas sp. | reverse complement strand
CGCCGCCCCCGCCGAAACTGATATTGTTCTTGGCGGCGTAGCCGTCCTCGGTCGCGATCGTCTCGGTGGTGCGCACGTTGGTGAGCGACACGATCGTGTTCGCTTCGACCTTCTTCGAACGGAAGCCGCCGGCAAGCCCGCCCAGACGGCCGCCGATCAACCCGCCGACGGCGGCACCGGCCGCGCTGCCGCTGACATTGCTGTTCGCGCCCTGGATCTCGGCGACCAGCACATAATCGGCTGCCTTGATCTGACCCTGGCCGACATTGGAACCGCGCTGCAGGCCGAGATTGCCGCCGATCGCCCGCTCGCGCTCGGCCGCGTTCAGACCAGCGCCGCGATCGACCAGGTTGAAGCAGCCCGAACGCTGGATCATCACCTTGAGCAGCTTGGACGGCGGCGAAAGGCTGAACTGGGTCCAGCCGTTGGGATCGTCGCCATCGGCAACCGAGACGGTGCCGAGCTTGCGCGTGCAGTGCGGAACGTCATCCATCGTCTGCTGCTGCAATTGCTGTCCGCTCGACGCCTTGGCGAGCTGGGGCGCGGCCGGCGCCGCGGTCGACAATGCCCCCATCACCGCAAGCATGGTGGTCTTCTCGAGCATGTTCATGGCGCAGTTCCCCCTGTCCAATGTCGAAACCTGTCTAGCAAACCCGCCTTCATCGGCAAGATTTACCGTCGGTTCGGCACGCGATGCTGCCGTCTCTACTCGGGCGGGACGGTCGGATCGGCGGCGTCGATGGCGGACGGTTGGACCGGATAGCCGAACGTCACCACCGCCCGCAGACCCAGCGCCACAGCGTTGGTCGCGCCCGCGCGCCCGGCCGGATGCCGCACGAACTGGGCGTCGGGCTGAAGCACGAGCGTGCGGTGCATCTCGATCTGATAGGTCGCCTCGAACGTCGTCTCGGCATGCGGCAAGCCAAAAGCCGCGCGCGACGGCGCACCGATCGCTGCGTGCGCGACCGCGAAACCGATCCTGTCGTCGGGCCGCCCGGCGAATAGTCCCGGCGCGACCAGCCCGGCCCCCAGATAGGCGCTGACCGGCTGCGCATCGCGATCGGCGATGCCGGCGCGGACCCAGCCGCTCCAGCCCTTGAAGCCCGGGATCGGCGCCGCCAGCGAAGCATAGGCGCCCTGATCGTGCACACGCGCCCGCGCCGGATCGATTGCACGGACAGCGGCGGTGTAACGCCACGCACCGCCCTCGATCGTGGCATCGTCGGACAGGTGATAATCGACCTGCCCGATCACCAACGCGCCGTCGCCATGCCCAAGCCGAGCGATGGCGAACGCCTTGGGCCGATCCGGATCGCCGGGCACGCCGTCGAACACGGCGACGCGGAAGGTCCATGTCTTGCCGAGCAACAGGCTGACGGTCGCGGCGGCGCTGGTGACGGGAAAGATGGACGGGCCGTTGCGCCCGCTGCGCGAAATATCGGGGCCGATGCCGTGCGAACTGTTGATGAACAGGCTGGCCGAATCGTTCGAATCGAACTGGGCGTTGAGGTCCATCAACCCGGCGCGAAGGCCCAGCGAGCGCTGCTCGTCGCCGACCTTTTCCTCCAGCCATGCCTCGAACAGGCGGATGCTGGGCGGCGCTTCGATATTGCTGACCGTCTGGATATCGCCGACGCGGCTGCTGAGACTGTGGCCGTCGGTACGAAAAATCTGGACGTGCGCGCTCAGCCCGTCGAGCCCGATCAGCGCACCCTGGACGGTGCCCGACATCTGCAGCTTGTTGAGCAGGGTCGTGCCGGTGTTCAGCCCGCCGCTGGCATCGTCCCACGCATCGAATGTCTCGCGCACGCCGACCGATATCGGCGGCGGCGGTGCGTCGGCCGCCGCGGCGGCGGTGGCGACCAGCCCGAGCGGGAGCAGGCACCGCCGGGCGATCATCCCATCTGGGTCAGTACGAATGCATAGGTTTCGGCGCGCTCGTGCAGCGCCTCGAACCGGCCCGATTTGCCGCCATGGCCGGCGCCCATGTTGATCTTGAGGAGCAGGGTGTTCTGGTCGGTCTTGGTCGCGCGCAGCCGCGCAGCCCATTTGGCCGGCTCCCAATAGGTCACCCGCGGATCGTTGAGCCCGCCCGTGATCAGCATCGGCGGATAATCCCTGACCGCGATATTGTCGTACGGCGAGTAAGACCGGATCAGGTCGAATGCGTGACGATCGGTGATGGGATTGCCCCATTCGGGCCACTCGCCCGGCGTCAGCGGCAATTCGGCGTCGAGCATCGTGTTGAGCACGTCGACGAACGGCACGTCCGCCACCACCGCCCCCCACAGATCGGGATCGGTATTGGCGACCACGCCCATCAGTTCGCCGCCGGCCGATCCGCCGTTGATCGCGATATTGCCGGCGGACGTGAAGCCCGCGTCGATCAGGCCCTTGGCGGCATCGCTGAAGTCGCGGAACGTGTTCCAGCGCGCTTCCGCCTTGCCCTGCAGATACCAGTCGTAACCAAGGTCATCGCCGCCCCGGATATGCGCGATCGCGAATGCCCAGCCGCGATCGAGCAGGCTCAACCGCCCGCTCGAAAAGCTCGGCGGGATGGCATGGCCATAGGCGCCATAAGCATAGAGGAAGAGCTTGCCGCTGCCGTCTTTGGGAAAGCCGACCGGATAGACGACCGACACCGGCACCTTGGCGCCGTCGCGCGCGGTCACGGTCAGCCGTTCGGTCGCGTACTTGGTCGGATCGTAGCCCGACGGCACTTCCTGCACCTTGAGCGTGGTCAGCGCGAGGCTGTCGGGATCGCAATCGTAGACCGTGAGCGGCGTCACCATCGACGAATAGGTCAGCCGGTAAGCGGTCGGCGCGAATTCGGGATTGGTCGATGCGCCCGCGCTGTAGCTCGCCTCCGGGAACACGACCTGCTTCTGCCCGCCGTCCCAGTTGCGCAAAATGATCTGGTCGAGCCCCTCGATCCGCGCGGCGATCATCAAATGGCGCTCAAACGCGGCGATGCCGGTCAGATAGATGCGATCCGATCCAGCAACGACTTCCTCCCAGTCGCCGGGCGCGACCGGATCGGCGCGGACGATGCGGAAATTCACATGCGCGTCGTTGGTCAGGATCCACAGCGATCCATGCGCGGAATCGACGCTGTACTGCCGCTTCACCCGACGCGGGCTGATCAGGATCGGTTCGGCCGACGGATCGCTCGCCGGCACCAGTCGCACCTCGCTCGTCTGATTGTCGCCGGTCGCGATCTCGATCCATGCCTTGTCGCGCGTGCCGCCGACCGCGACGCGGAAACCTTCGTCGGCCTCCTCATACAAGACCGCATCGGTCGCCGGATCGCTGTCCAGCCTGTGGAGCAGCGCGCGGTAGCTGCGCCAATTGTCGTTGACCTCGGTATAAGCGAGCGCGTCCGATCCCGCGCTCCACGCGACCCCGCCATTGCTGACCGCGCTGACCGTCTCGATATCCTCGCCGCTTGAAAGATCGCGAATGCGCAGCACGTAGCGTTCGGCGCCATTGTCGTCCGCGCTCCACGCCATCAGCTTGCCGTCAGGACTGATCGCGACCGCACCGACGCGGAAATAGTCCTTGCCCTCGGCCTCCTTCGGCTCGTCGAGGATCAGCTGGTCAGGCCCGCCCGCGACCGGTCGCCGCCACCATTTGGGATATTGGCCGCCCGTCTCGTAGGCCCACCAATAGAGCCAGTCGCCGTCCTTCTGCGGCACCGACGCATCGTCCTGCTTCACGCGCGCCTTCATCTCTTCGAAGATCGTGTCGATCAGCCCGCCGTGCGGCGCCATCGCCGCTTCGAAATAGGCGTTCTCTTCCTTGAGGTAGGCCAGGACCGCCTCATCCTTCACCTCGGGATAGGCCGGGTCCTTCAGCCATGCCCAGGGATCGTCGATCGTGACGCCATGGCGTTCGTAGCTGTGAGGCATGGTCGTGGCGACGGGCGGCGAAGGTAGCGTATCGGTCATGCCGACTCTGTGGGGACGGATTCTTCCCGCCGCAAGCATGTGCTCTAACCTGGGTTGGTTGCCGGACATGCGCGCCGCTGCATAGAAGCTGGATGCAGGGTGGGACGATGAAAGACGAACTCGCGGCCGAGGTGGCCGCACAGGGCGACAATGCCGAGCTCCGCGCGATCCTCGAGGAAGTGTGCGCGATCACGCATATGGGGTTCGCGGCGGTCGCGCGCGTGACGGACAGCCGCTGGATCGTCGCGCAGGTGCTCGACAAGATCGAATTCGGCCTCAATCCCGGCGACGAGCTCGAGCTCAAGACCACGATCTGCGACGAGATACGGCAATCGGGCGAAGCGGTGGTGATCGATCATGTCGCCGGCAATGCGGAATGGCGCACGCACCATACGCCCGCGCTCTACGGCTTCGAATCCTATGTCTCGATCCCGGTCGTGCTGCACGACGGCAGCTTCTACGGGACGTTGTGCGCGATCGATCCGCATCCGCGCTCGTTGAGCTCACCCGCCATCGTCTCGCGGATGAAGCGGCTGGCGATGGTCGTAAGCGATATCCTGTCCTGGCCGCGCGCTGATTATTTCGGATAGGACAGGGACGGATACCAATCGGGGTCGCGGCCCCGGCGGGTGAGGTCGAACAAGGTCCAGATCAAAGGCAGATCGGGCGCCCCGCGCGGATCCTGGCCGGGATCGGCGGTCTCGCCGGTCATCTCGCCCGCATAGAAATGGCGCACGCCGCCATCCACGCGCTCGAACACATTGAGTGCCGGAATATCCGATCCGTCGGGGGCGAGCCCGCCATAGGTGTTGAAGAAATCGTCGCCCTTGGTTTCATAGAGCGGCATCTCGCCCCAACCGCGCTCCTGCTTGAACGCGATCTGCCGCTCGATCGGCGCGCCGGCAATCGCCGCGACCGCGACCTTCTGGGTCAGGTCGTTGGTCGCCGCCGCCAGCCCGCCGAGGAATGCGGTGCACATCGGGCACGGCCGCGCCCGCTTGGCGCCGAACATCCAGTGATAGGTGATCAAAGTGTCGTGCGGGCCGAACATGTCGATCAGGCCGATCTCGCCGCCATTCTCGTCGATGAAGCGATAGTCGCTTGTCACCGTCCCGCCCGGCGGCAGCGCGCGGCGCATTTCCGACACGCGCTCGATATGGCGGCGCAGTTCGATCTCTTCCGCCAGCAAGGCGGTCCGCGCCGCGCGATAGTCCGCGCTCTCGTTTGGAAAACGAATTTCGACCGCCTGCGCCATCGCCGCTGCGGGCTTGAGATCGCCTTCTGACATGGTCCTTTTTCTCCTCCGGCTTTGATCCGCGCGTTTACAAGACTATCTAGGCTTCATGTCCACTTATGCTGATCGCCTTCAGGCTCTGCGCGAAGAGCTTGCCCGCCGCCGCCTCGACGGCTTTGTCGTGCCGCTGACCGACGAACATATGTCCGAATATGTCGGCGCCTATGCCCAACGTCTTGCATGGTTGACCGGTTTCCAAGGCTCGGCGGGCATCGCCGCCGTGCTGCCGGCCGAGGCCGCGATCTTCGTCGACGGCCGTTACACGTTGCAGGTGCGCGAGCAGGTCTCCGCCGATCAGTGGAGCTATCAGTCGGTGCCGCAGACCAGCGTCGCCTCCTGGCTGTCGGACCATGCGCCCGAGCATGCGCGCATCGGTTACGATCCGTGGCTGCACACCAAGACCTGGGTCGAGCAGGCCACCAGGGCGCTCGCCGAGAAAGGCGCGGAGCTGGTCGCGGTCGACACCAACCCGATCGACGCGGTCTGGCCCGACCGGCCGTTGCCGTCCGACGCGCGGCTGGTGGTCCAGCCCGATCAATTCGCCGGCCGCTCGTCCGCCGACAAGCGCCAGGAGATCGCCGATTGGCTGGCCTCGAAGAAGGCCGACGCCGCCGTCTTGTCGGCGCTCGATTCGATCGCCTGGACGTTCAATGTGCGTGGGCAGGACGTCGATCGCACGCCGGTCGCTCTGGCTTATGCCTTGGTCAATGCCGACGGCACCGCCGATCTGTTCGTCGCGCCCGAGAAGATCGGCGAGGATGTCGCCCAGCATCTCGGCAACGCCGTCCGCCTCCATCCGCGCGACGCCTTCGCCGGCCACCTCGCCACCCTCAAGGGCAAGCGCGTCGCCGCCGATCCCGAACGCGCGGTCTCGGCGATCTTCGCCGCGCTCGAAGGCGCCGGCGCGACCTTGCTCGAGCTGCGCGACCCGGCGGTTTTGCCCAAGGCGATCAAGAATGAGGCCGAAATTGCCGGCCAGGACGCAGCCCAGGCGCGCGACGGCGCGGCCCTGACCCGCTTCCTCCATTGGCTGTCGGTCGAGGCCCCCAAGGGCGGCGTCGACGAGCTCGGCGCGGCGGCGAAGCTGCAGGCGTTCCG
This sequence comes from Sphingomonas sp., assembly GCF_035317925.1. Classification (GTDB taxonomy): domain Bacteria; phylum Pseudomonadota; class Alphaproteobacteria; order Sphingomonadales; family Sphingomonadaceae; genus Sphingomonas_I. Next base: position 8,595 of record NZ_DATHFV010000230.1, on the reverse strand, counting down.
CGAACAGACCGGTGCGCTCAAGGATCTGTCGTTCGACACCATCTCCGGCGCCGGGCCCAACGGTGCGGTCGTCCATTATCGCGTGAGCGAGGAGACCAACCGCCCGCTCGAGCTCAATTCGCTCTACCTCGTCGATTCCGGCGGCCAGTATCAGGATGGCACCACCGACGTGACGCGCACGATCGCGATCGGCGAACCGACGGCCGAGATGCGCGACCGCTTCACGCGCGTACTCAAGGGCCATATCGCACTCGCCCGCGTGATCTTCCCGCAGGGCACGCGCGGGTCGCAGCTCGACACGCTCGCGCGCCAATATCTGTGGGCAGTCGGGCTCGATTACGCGCACGGCACCGGCCATGGCGTCGGCTCCTTCCTCGCGGTGCATGAAGGGCCGCAGCGGATCGCGCCCGGCGGCAGCGGCTTCGCCGGCGGCGACGAGCCGCTCCAGGCGGGCATGATCCTCTCGAACGAGCCCGGTTATTACAAGACCGGCGAATACGGCATCCGCGTCGAAAATCTGGTGCTGGTCGAAGCGCGCGACGCGCCCGGCGCGGAGAAGAAATTGCTCGGCTTCCGCACCTTGACCTTCGCGCCGCTCGACCGGCGGCTGATCGACCTCGATCAGTTGAACAGGGAAGAGCGCGCCTGGGTCGACGGCTATCATGCCCAGGTCGCGGCGATCGTCGGCCCGCAGCTCGATGGCGCGGCGGCCGACTGGCTCAGGGCTGAGACGGCTCCGCTTTAGGATCGGCGGCAGGCGCATCCAGCTCTCGCGCTTGCGCCTTCCGGCGCCGCAGGTTCGCGCGCAACGCTTCCGCGAGCCGCGCCTGCTTGTCGGGATCGTCCTTGGGCATGATGCTTCCTTGACCTAGGGCGGCTCCTTGTCCATAGGCGCGCCTCCCGCCAAGCATTTGCTTTTCGGGGCCAGCATGCTGGTGCCTTGCTGCCGTAGCTCAGTGGTAGAGCGCATCCTTGGTAAGGCTGAGGTCGTGAGTTCAATCCTCACCGGCAGCACCAGCATCCTTTTCCGACAAATCGATCCTGCGAAACCCACCCCTGCGGGGGTGAAAATCGCGTGCGCGCACCCCATCATCGGCTGATCCAAGCGAGGAGTGCGCCCATGGCCCGGCCGATCAAGATCGATTTCGTGTCAGACGTGTCCTGCCCCTGGTGCATCATCGGCCTGCGCGGGCTCGAGGAAGCGCTGGAGCGGACGCGCGACGTGGTCGATGCGACCATCACCTTCCAGCCGTTCGAGCTCAATCCGAACATGCCGCCGGAAGGCGAGAATATCGTCGAGCATGTCGGCCACAAATATGGCTCCAGCCGGGAACAATCGGCCGCCAACCGGGCCATGATCCACCAACGGGCGGCGGCGGTCGGCTTCACCATGAACACCAGCGACCAGAGCCGCATCTACAACACGTTCGACGCGCATCGCCTGCTCCATTGGGCGGACGGCGAGGGCCGCCAGGCGGCGCTCAAGCGCGCTCTGTTCGATGCCTATTTCACCGACGGGCAGGATCCATCCGATCCTGCGGTGCTGGTCGCAGCCGCGGAGAAAGCCGGGCTGGACGGCGCGGCCGCGCGCGCGGTGCTCGAAACCGGTCAATATGCCCAAGAGGTGCGCGAGGCCGAGCGGCTGTGGCAGTCGCGCGGGATCACCGGCGTGCCGGCCGTGATCGTCAACGACCGCTATCTGATCTCTGGCGGCCAGCCGCCCGAAGCGTTCGAACAGGCGCTGCGCGCGATCGCCGCCGAGGAGGCATCTTAGGTTCGTTCCGAACCGATGCTCCTACAATGCGCAAAGAAAAACCCCCTCCGCCACAGGCGAAGGGGGCTTGAAAGGTGGTTGGGAAGATTACCAGCTGCCGCGGACGATGAACGAATAGCGGCGGTCTTCGGTGAAGTAGGAACGCGGGCCGATCAAACCCGACGTCGTATATTGCTGCAGCGTCTTCGTGACCTCGTTGTTGAGGTTCACGCCCTGCACACCGATCCGCAAGCCCTTGCTCAGCGTCAGGAAGACCGAGGCGTCGAGGTGGCCCTCGGCGGCGTTGTAGATCGGGTAGTACGGGAAGATCACGTCCGTCGCGGTGAGCAGGAAGCGCGACCGCCAAGTGTAAGCCGCACGCAACGAGATCGGTCCCTTCTCGTAGAAGATTTCCGCGTTGACGTTGTGCTTCGACAGCTGCTCGAGCGGCAGCTTGCCGGCCGGGATCGGCGAATTGTTCGCCGCCGCGCCGCCGTTGAGGAAGCTGTTCGGCAGACCCTTGCTCTGCAGGTAGGTGTAGGACAGCTGCGTGCCCAGACCGCTGAAGACGCCCGGCAGGAAATCGAAGGTCTGCTGATAGGCGGCCTCGACGCCCTTGATCTTGCCATGGCCGTGATAATTGTCGGGGCCGCGAACCTGCGTTCCCAACGTCACGCCATTGCTGGTGATCGTGCGGGTGAAGACGTTCTGATAGAAGAAGTTGGTGACGTCCTTGTAGAAGGCATCGATCGTCAGCGAACCGACCCGGGCGAAATACCATTCGTAGGTCAGGTCGAACTGGTTCGCCAAAGCCGGCTTCAGGTACGGATTGCCCGCGTTCGAGGACAACGCCGAGCCATCGCCGCTCAGGCTGATCGACACGAAGTTGCGGATGTTGGCCAGATCCGGCCGGGTCATCACGCGCGACGCCGCGACGCGGATCAGCATGTCCCGCGACAGGCCGAACTTCAGGTTCAGGCTGGGCAGGAAATAATGATATTTGTTCCGCGCGGTGTTCGTCGTGGTCTGGCCCGTCGCGAACTGCTGGAGCAGCGCATAATTGGCCGCACCCTGCGCGCAGACGCCGGTCGGCACCGGCAGCGGCGTGCCCGGCGGCACGCCCGGCGGCAGCGTCGGCGTCGGGCAGCGCACGGCGAACGAGTCCGTCACGCCCAGCTGGGCCGCGGTCGGCGCACCGATCGAGCCGGTCGAGACGATGCTGTCGGCGACGTAGCGGACGCCGATATTGCCATCGACCTTGATCCCGCCGAACAGCGGCTCATCGCGGCCGAAGCTCAGCATCGCATAGGCGTCCTTGGACTTCTCGCTAACGGGCTGGATTTCGGATGGCAGATAGGGTCCGCCCGCGACCACACCGGCACGCTTGCCCGCCGGAGTCCACGGCGTGGCGCTGCCGCCCTGCGCGGTCCAGGCCGCACCGATATTCTGGAGATACTTGGTCGCGTCGGCGTAATTCTTGATCAGGTCGCCGTTGTAATAATAAGCCGCGGGCGGGCCTGCCGCGTCGCCGCGGAAGAAGTTGTCGAACGTGTACAGGCTGGCGCGATCGCCAATCTGCTGCATCGACACCTGGTTGCCGGCCCACACTTCGGACAGCGCGCCCCAGTTATAGGTCGTGTAACGCACCACCTCTTCGCGGTCCGCATAGCGCGCGCCGAATTTCAGGCGCTTGAGGAAGGGATCGTCGCCACCGAAATTATAGGCGATGTCGGCCTTGCCCGACCATTCGTGGCCGGTCGAATGCTCGATATGATCCATCGCCGCGCGCCAGAATTCGTTCGAGCGGTCGGCGAAATATTGCGAGTCGGTTTCGCCGGCGACGATCGGGTTCGGCGTCGCCCAGCCCGCCGACAGCGTCATCGGCTTGTGCGGGATGATCGTCGGCAGGCCGCCCGAAATGTCGAGATAATTGTCGGCGAAGGTCGAACCGAACACGCTCACGTCGAGATTGTCGTGCTCCGCTTTGGTGTAATCGGCGTCGAGGTTGATTGCCCAGTGATCGTCCGGGTTGAACTTGAAGTTCAGGCCGTAATCGGTGACGCGGCTTTTCTCGTCGACCTGACGGCGCGACAGGCTCTGCTGCTGGCCGCCGGTCGGGACGCGCGTGGTCGACGAACCGCTGGTGCTGTTGCGCCAGCCGGTGCCGGGCAGGGTGATGTAACCCTTCTCGAACAGGCCGTTATCGTCATAGGTGTAATTCTGCGTCGAACCGGTCGGGCATTCGGCGCGGGTCACGCCACCGGGGCCGTCGCCATTCTGGACGCAGCCTGCCGGATAGGTGTTGTATTCCGCCAGATCCGGGCCGGTTTCGAACGTATGTTCGCCCCACGCATTTTCCGAGGCGGTGTGCAGGAATTGCGCGGTCAGCAAGGCACGGCGATCGACGCTTTCCCACTGCGCGCCGAACGAAACGCCGCGGCGCTTGCGGTTATAATCTTCCTCGCGGAACTGGCCGCCGACCGGCGCATACAGCGTGGCGGCCGGATCGAGGAAGCCATCCGCGCCCGGCGTGCTGGCGGTGCCGCAAGCGGAGCCCGACGGCGGCAGCGTGGTCGTGTTGGTCGTGCCCGGCAGCGGGTTGCGGCAGACCAGGGTCGTGGTCGAATTGGCCTGCACCGCGAGCGTGTTGTCGCGCGTCTGGATGTTGGTGACGTTCAGGCCGTTCGACCTCGAACGGATCTGCGAGAAGGACGCGGCGCCGAGCAGGCCGACGCGGCCGATGCCCGTATCCCACGTATCGCTGATCAGGAACGACCAGGTCGGCGACAGGCGCTTCTCGAGGTCGCCATAGGTGCCTTCCATATCGAAGCCGATGTGGAAGCCCTTGCTGTCGAACGGCTTGCGGGTGTTGAGGTTGACCGTACCGGCGAGGCCGCCTTCGATCATCTCGGCGGTGGTGTTCTTGTAGACCTCGACCGAACCCAGAAGTTCGGCGGGCACGTCGGCGAAGTTGATCGCCTGGCCGCCGACGCCGGCGGAGAAGGTGTCACGCCCGTTGAATTCCGAACGGACGAAGGTGAGGCCGCGGACGACGATGCCCGAGCCTTCGACCGAGAAGTGGTCGGGGTCGTTGCTGCCGGCGAAGCGGTTCATCGCCACGCCCGGCACGCGCTGCAGCGCTTCGGTGACCGAACGGTCGGGAAGCGCGCCGATATCCTGCGCCGTGATCGCGTCGACGACCGTGTCCGAATTCCGCTTGATGCTCTGCGCGTTGGCAAGGCTGGCGCGGATGCCGGTGATCGTGATTTCCTTGGGACCACCCGGCGAGTCACTCGCGGCGGCGCCCGTGGACGTCGTGTCCGTGACCGTGCTCTGCGCCATCACCGGCGAAGCGGCCGCAAACATGCTGAGCGCCACGACAGACACACCGCATTTCAAGACCCGGCTCAATTCGGCCCGATCGCGCAATTCCCCGTTATACCGAAACATCCAGCAACCTCCCCTAGAATGACAAGCCGGCTGCAGCGGCCGCCTGTCTTATTGATGTATGTGATAAAGCCCGTGCCCTTGTCCGACGAATCGGCGCCCCTACGGCATGGTACGTGATTGGATTCGCGGTGCTTCCGTCACGAAAATTCGCTTTGTCCGGCGCTGTCATGACAGCCGAACCAAGATAAGCGCACCGCATCCTCAGGCCTTTCCGGCCTGATGGTCGACTGCGATAGCGGCATCCGCACGAAGCATCAGCACCCCCCTCCATGACAACGCTGACTTCTTCCGGTCGCGTGTCCAGTTACGTTAGCGATAACTTGGGTTCCCGGTTTGAGCAAGATGGTTTCATATTTGAATCATAAAGCGATGGATTGTGACCCCTTTGCAACGCTCTGTATTACTTGGAAACGTTTACATTCATCTTTGAAGGGCTGGTTGACCATGGTTGCCCAACCACCCCATGATAGCGCTGGACAAAAAAACGGGGGGAATGCGGATGGCGATGCAGCGCGTCGTGATCGTGGGCGGCGGCACCGCCGGCTGGATGACGGCCGCGGCGCTGGCGAAGCTGCTTCCGGGCCAGTGCGACGTGCGCCTGGTTGAATCGGAGGCGATCGGAATCGTCGGCGTGGGCGAGGCGACCCTGCCCCATATTCGCGCCTTCAACGAACGGCTCGGCATCGACGAGGCCGATTTCATGGCCGCGACCCGCGCCACCTTCAAATTGGGGATCGAATTCGAGAATTGGGGCCGGATCGGCGATTCCTATATTCACCCGTTCGGTACGTTCGGCCCGGGGATGGGTGAGGTCGACTTCCACCAATTCTGGCTGCGGCTGCGTCAGCAGGGCATGGATGTGCCCGATCTCGACCGATTCTCGATGGCCTGCACGATGGCGCGGATGAACCGTTTCGCTTTGCCGTCGCGCGATCCGCGCCAGCTCAATTCAACCTTCGGTTATGCCTATCAGTTCGATGCGACCCTCTATGCACCCTATCTGCGTGCGATCGCCGAGAAGATGGGCGCCCGGCGCACCGAAGGCCGGATCGTCACCGTCCATCGCGACGGCGAGAGCGGCGACGTCACCTCCGTCGAGCTCGAAAGCGGCGAGAAGATCGAGGGCGACCTGTTCGTCGATTGCTCGGGTTTCGTCTCGCTCCTGCTCGACAAGACGTTAAGCGAGCCGTTCGAGGATTGGTCGAAATGGCTGCTCAACGATCGCGCCACCGCCATGCCGTGCCGCACCGAAGGCGCGGTCACCCCCTTCACCGGCGTGATCGCGATGCCCTTTGGCTGGCGCTGGCGCATCCCGCTCCAGCACCGCACCGGCAACGGTTATGTCTATTCGAGTCAGTTCCTGTCGGATGAGGATGCCGCCACCGCGCTGATCGGCGCGGTCGAGGGCGAACGGATCGCGGAGCCGCGCGTGCTGCGCTTCAAGGCGGGGCGGCGGCGGCGCAGCTGGGTCAATAATTGCGTCGGCGTCGGCCTTGCCTCGGGCTTCCTCGAGCCTTTGGAATCGACCAGCATCTATCTGATCCAGGCCGCGATCACCGCTCTGCTCGAACTCTTCCCGGAGAAGCAGATTTCGCCGGTCGACCGCGACGAATTCAACCGGCTGATCGATCTCGAATATGATCGGATCCGCGATTTCCTGATCCTGCATTACCATGCGACCGAACGGACCGACACGCCCTACTGGGACTATGTCCGCACGATGCGGATCCCCGACACTCTGGCAGAGAAGATGGAATTGTTCCGGCGGCGCGGCCGTGTCGTCAAATATCGCGAGGGCGTATTCCTCGATGCGAGCTGGGTCGCGGTCTATCTCGGCCAGCGCGTGATCCCGGAAGGCCATGATCTGCGCGCCGATCCGCCGTCGGCCGAAAGCCTCGTCGCCGGCATGCAGAAGCTCGCCGCCGACATCCAGGGGCTTGCCGGCGGGATGGAGGATCATGCCGCTTATCTGCGCCGTTACTGCCCGATGAAGGACGCCGCGTGACCGCAGGCGCGATGCGCGACGTGGTGGTGGTGGGCGGCGGCCTGCTCGGCTGGTCGGCGGCGGCCGCTTTGCGGCGCAAGTTGCCGGCCTTGCGCGTCACCGTCCTGCCGCTGGCGCCGCCGCCCGATGCGCTCGCCGATCGGATCGGCAGCACGTTGCCGTCGATCATCGAATTCCATCGCGACATCGGCCTGAGCGACGGCGACGCCTTGCTGCGCGCCGGATGCAGTCTGCGGCTTGGCACCGAGTTTGACGGCTGGAACGGCGACCGTCCGTCCTACGTCCACGCGTATGACCGTTACGGGCAGCCGTTCGGCACCGCCTCCTTCCACATCCACTGGATCCGTCAGGCCAGGCTCGGCGCAACGCCCGCTTTCGACCAATATTCGCCCGCCGCCATGATGGCGCGGGCAGGCCGTTTCATCCTGCCCGAGCAGGATCCCGCCTCGCCGTTCGCGCATTTCGAATATGGCCTCGCGCTCGACCCGGTCCATTATCCGCAGATGATGCGGGCCTATGCGCTGCATCTCGGCGCGGTCGAGCGGCCGGGCGACCTCGTCGCGGTCAGGCTGCGCGGCGAGGACGGCTTCATCGCCGCGCTCGCGCTCGACGATGGCGGCGAACTCGCGGCCGATCTGTTCGTCGACTGCACCGGCCCGCGCGCGCTGCTGCGCGGCGAGCTCGATGCCGCGTTCGACGATTGGGGCCAATGGCTACCGTGCGATCGCCTGCTGTTCGCCCACGCGCCGGCGTCGGCCACGCCGTCGCCACTCGATCGCTGCGTCGCGCATGGCGCCGGCTGGCGCTGGGTCGCCGAAGCGCGCGCGCGAACCTCGCACGGCTTCGCTTATGCCGCGGCCGATCTCAGCGACGACAAGGCCGCGCGCACCCTGCGCGGCTTCGCCAGCGCCGAACCGGACGCGCCGATCCCGATCCGTCAGGGCCGCCGGCCCGAGCCTTGGCTGCGCAACTGCGTTGCTTTGGGTGACGCGGCGACGATGGTCGAGCCGCTCGAATGGACCAACCTCCACCTCGCCCACAGCGCGATCGACCGGTTGGTGGCGATGATGCCGGATCGCGATTGCGCGGCGGTCGAGTTGTGGGATTATAACCGCCAATGCGCGGCCGAGGCCGATCGCGTGCGCGATTTCCTCGCGCTCCATTATGCCGCCTCGCGCCGCGACGAACCCTTCTGGCGCCGCGCGCGCGACACCGCGCCGCCGCCCAGTCTGGCCCACACGCTCGCTTTGTTCATGGAGCGCGGTCGCCTGCCTTTCTACGAGGAGGAAACCTTCACCCGCGACAGCTGGCTTGCCGTGCTGCTCGGCCAGGGTCTAATTCCCGGCCGTATCGATCCGCTGATCGACGCGGTGCCGCCGGCTCAGTC
>NZ_DATHFV010000229.1:0-13439 GCF_035317925.1 Sphingomonas sp. | reverse complement strand
AGCCCAGCATCGGCGCGCGCAATACGGTCGCGACCAGCCAGGCCCCATCGCCGCAGCCGACATCCAGGATACGGATCGCACGCCGCCCGGCCTTGCGCAGGCCGATCAGCATATCGTCGATCTGCCGCGAGATATGCCGGTCGCCGAAGCGCCCGGGCAGCACGTCCGGATCGCGGGACCAGGCCTGGCAGATCGCGGCCGGGGGATAAGCGGACCATGACGGCGATCCGTCTGGGTCCGGGTCTGGGGAAAAATCGGCAACCATGTCATTCTCCACGATCTTCAGCCGTGGCGGCGTCGAGGCCGACCACGGCCGCAAGAGGACAGTGTGTCGAGCTGATCGCGCAGCGCCTTCCGGCGGCGACAGTCGTCGCGCCAGACACGGCACAGCAGCATGAGGGTCGCGCTGGCGAAGCCCAGCAGGATCAGCATCAACATCGAAGCCTTCCGGCGCCATGAGGATCAGGGCGCGAGGCGCGGGACGAGCGGTGTCGCGCTCAGCTCGACGCGGGCATGCGGATAAGCGTGGCGTTCCCAGCGGGCGAATTGCAGCGCGGCCGCCTGTGAGACGAAGCTGCCCTCGAGCGCGCCGTCTTGTTCCTGTACTAACCAGTGACCATGATCATCGGGGCCGACCAGCAAGGTCGTGAGCGGCCCAGGCCCCCCATCCATTGACGTGTTGAACATCGAAATGCTCGAGCCGGAAGAAAGCGTCCGGCGCGCGGATCGGCGCAACCTTGCGTCACCGCCGTCCAATTAGGGGGGAGGCGCATTCTTTAGCGAGAGGGGCGCCGCACCCGCCGCATAGGAATTGCATAATGGTGGATGCAAATGCTTCTGGTCTGGCTCGCAACCAGTACTGGCCTGTTTGGCGCGCGGACACTACAGCTTGTGCCGCCCCGAATCGCTGGAGTCTCCGTTGGCCGAGCGCATCGCCATCGCTTCCGATCACGCAGCCATCGCCCTCAAGGCGACTCTGGCCGTCTGGTTGCGCGAGCATGGCCACCATGTGACCGACCTCGGTCCGCACAGCCATGAATCGGTCGACTATCCCGATTACGGCTACGCGCTCGGCCATGCGATCGAACGGGGCGAAGCCGATTTCGGTATTGCGCTCTGTGGTTCGGGCATCGGCATCTCGATCGCGGTCAACCGCAACCCGGCCGCGCGTTGCGCGCTCGTATCCGAGCCCTTCTCCGCCAAGCTCGCCCGCCACCATAATGACGCCAACGTCATCGCAATGGGCGCGCGCCTGATCGGCGAGGACATGGCCAAGAGCTGCGTCCACGCTTTCCTCGAAGCCCGTTTCGAAGGCGGCCGCCATCAGGCGCGCGTTGCCAAACTCTCCCAATTCGCCAAGGAGCCCGCATGAGCAGCAAGCCCGCCAACGACGTCCAGACGCCGACACGGGCCGGTCACGAAAACGTGACCGGTGGTGGCTTTTTCTCGCGCGGCCTGGCCGAAACCGATCCCGCCGTGTTCGCCGGCGTGGAGCGCGAGGTCGCGCGCGAGAAGGACCAGATCGAGCTGATCGCGTCCGAGAATATCGTCTCCAAGGCGGTACTCGAAGCGCAGGGCAGCGTCTTCACCAACAAATATGCCGAGGGTTATCCCGGCAAGCGTTATTATCAGGGCTGCGCGCCGTCCGACACGGTCGAACAGCTCGCGATCGATCGCGCCAAGCAGCTCTTCAATTGCGGTTTCGCCAACGTCCAGCCGCATTCGGGCGCGCAGGCCAACGGTGCGGTGATGCTGGCGCTGACCAAGCCCGGCGACACGATCATGGGCCTCAGCCTCGACGCCGGCGGCCACCTCACCCACGGTGCCCGTGCGGCGATGTCGGGCAAGTGGTTCAACGCGGTCCAGTACGGCGTGACCCGCGACACGCACCTGATCGACTATGATGCGGTCGAAGCGATGGCGCGCGAGCATAAGCCGACTTTGATCATCACCGGCGGTTCGGCCTATCCGCGCCACATCGATTTCGCGCGCTTCCGCCAGATCGCGGATGCGGTCGGGGCGATCTTCATGGTCGATATGGCGCATTTCGCCGGCCTGGTTGCGGGTGGGGTCCACCCGACCCCGTTCGGCCATGCCGATGTCGTCACCACCACCACCCACAAGACGTTGCGCGGCCCGCGCGGCGGCATGGTGATGACCGACGACGAGGCGATCGCGAAGAAGATCAACTCGGCGGTGTTCCCCGGCCTGCAGGGCGGCCCGCTGATGCACGTCATCGCCGCCAAGGCCGTGGCATTCGGCGAGGCGCTCGACCCGTCGTTCAAAGTCTATTCGCGTGCAGTGATCGACAATGCCAAGGCGCTGGCGGCACGGCTGAAGGAGCGTGGCGCGGAAATCGTGTCGGGCGGCACCGACACGCATCTGGCTTTGGTCGATCTCAGCCCGCTCGGCGTGACCGGCCGCGATGCGGACGAGGCGCTCGAACGCTGCGGTATCACCTGCAACAAGAACGGCATCCCGTTCGACCCGCTGCCCCCGGTCAAGACCAGCGGCATCCGCGTCGGTTCGCCTGCCGGCACGACGCGCGGCTTCGGCGTCGCCGAGTTCCGCGACATCGCCGACATGATCGCCGATGTGCTCGATGGCCTGCGCAAGAATGGCGAGCAGGGCGACGCGCAGATCGAAGCCAATGTCAGCGAACGGGTGAAGGCACTGACCGCGCGCTTCCCCATCTACCCGGAGCTGTAATTGCGCGTCTTGTTTGGGGTCCGCACCGGCCCGCACCCCCACCCGGCCTCCCAACTACGGTATCCTGAATGGGAGGCCGGGTGGGGGTGCGGGCCGGTGCGGACTGCCCGGAGGGCCGCATAGGTGCGCTGCCCTTTTTGTTTCCACGCGGACAGCCAGGTCAAGGATAGCCGTCCGACCGAGGATGGCGCTTCGATCCGCCGTCGCCGCCAGTGCGAAAGCTGCGGCGCGCGCTTCTCGACGTTCGAACGGGTGCAATTGCGCGAGCTGACCGTGGTCAAGAAAGATGGCGACCGTCAGCAATTCGACCGCAGCAAGCTTGAGCGTTCGATCTCGATCGCGGCGCGCAAGCGGCCGGTGACGGTCGATCAGATCGAGCGGCTGGTCTCGTCGATCCAGCGACAGTTGGAGACGAGCGGCGACAGCGAAGTCGATGCCGCGCGCGTCGGCGAGATGGTGATGGATGGGCTGCAACAGCTCGACAGCGTCGCCTATATCCGCTTCGCCAGCGTCTATAAGAATTTCCGCGAAGCCAAGGATTTCGAGGATTTCGCCGGAAGCGTGGCGGAACAGGAAGGCGAGTGACGGAGGTCCCCCCTCCCGCCATTGTCCTCGTCCGCCCGCAGCTCGCGCAGAATATCGGCAAGGCGGCGCGGGCGATGCTCAATTTCGGGCTGACCGACCTGCGGCTTGTAAGCCCGCGCGATGGCTGGCCCAATCCCGATGCAGGCCCGGCGGCTTCGGGCGCGGATATCGTGCTTCAGAATGCGAAGCTGTTCGAGAATGTCGCCGACGCGGTCGCCGATTGCGCGCATGTCTATGCCACCACGGTACGCAAGCGCGGCGTGACCAAGCCGGTGGTGCGGCCGGACGAGGCCGCCATCGCAATCCGATCCGAGCCCGGCGGCAGCGCGATCCTGTTCGGGCCCGAGCGATCGGGGCTGGCGACCGACGATGTCGCGGTCGCGCGCACGATCCTGACCGTGCCGATCAATCCCGAATTCGGCTCGCTCAACCTGGCTCAGGCGGTGATCCTGGTCGCGTATGAATGGTCCAAGGGCGCCGGCCTCAGCCAGCCGCCCGTGACCGATCTTGGCACTCCCGCGAGCCAGGAGGAGCTAGACGGCATGATCGGCCAATTGGATGCGATGCTGGAAGGGGTCGGCTATTTCTTTCCGCCGGATCGGGCGCCCACCGTCAAACGCACCCTACGCACGCTGCTGACCAAGCCAGGCTGGAATGCACAGGAAGTGCGTACCTTGCGCGGCGTATTGTCGGCAATCGATCGGCCGCGCGGGCCTCAGCGGGCGGAAGCGTCCACACGCAACGCGTCGAAACGCTCGAACTCGTAGGCGATCGAGCCCTCGACCAGGGTTTCCCAGAGCGCGGCTATCACAGCTTCAGGGATCCCCGCGGCGCGGGCGTGACCGCGGACATTGTCGATCACTTCAGCCTTGCGCACCTCGTCGCGCACCGTCGCGCGATCGGGTTTGATGCGCGCGGCGGCGTCCATGAATCCGAAGCGCCGGGCCAGCAAGGCGACCAACTCACGGTCGGTCTGATCGACGCCGGCGCGCACCTCGGCCATCGTCTCGCATTGTTCGGGAGAAAGCATATTGGTCATGGCGTCGCCTTGCGCCGGACGTCCGCGCCTGTCCAGAAAAGCTGTGAACGGACGCGCCCTGGACTTTACCGCATTGCAGTAAATCGCTATGGTTCAATGGCTTGGGGCACCCGATTCACTACAAGGAATTCCGAATAATGCGTCGACTGATCGTGCTTGCCGTCGCGTGCGCCGTCCCCGGTGCGCTGTTTGCCCAGACAACGACTCCCGCCGCCGCTGAGAACCCGGCCAAGGAAAAGAAGATTTGCCGCCGCGAGGAGGCAACTGGATCGATCATGGGGACCCGCGTCTGCCATACCAAGGACGAATGGGTTCAGATCGACGCCGCCAACCAGAAGGCCGCCGAGCAGTTCAGCAACGCCCGCCGCAACTCCAGCGGTGGCATGGGCCCGGGCAACTAAACCGCGGCGATCCGGCCCGGCCTCCGCGACGCAGCGCCGGATCGAAAGCATTTTGGGGAAGCTTCGCTCCCTCTGGCGGCGTAAATGGCGTAAATTATAGTTCTGATTCTGATCGGAGAATGCACGTCATGCGTGGATTGATCGTTTTTTTCACCCTGTGCGCCATGCCGGCCGCGCTGCCCGCACAAACCGCCGATCCGGCTCCGGCTTCGGCCGCATCCGCCCCGGCCCCCGCAGAAAAGCCGAGCTGTCGCTATTTCATGCGGACGGGCAGCATCATGCCGGGCAAGACGATCTGCCTCACCAAAGCCCATTGGCGGGAGATCGACACAGAGAACAGGCTCGCCAATGACCACGCGCTCAATCGCGATCAAGCCGGCAACCGGGGTGCCCCTGGCAGCAGCGGCAACTAACCGTACCTAACTTGACTTGACGGCCTCTTTCCGCCAGAGGCTGCGCCTCGCAATTGGCTCCGCACATCCGGTGAAGCGGCGGCCCTGCCCTCTCCCTTCGAGAATCAGCAGCGCGGTTCCGGGTATTCGCTTGGGCTTTTAGCCCGGGCACAACGCAATTGAAGGAACGACATCATGTCGAAGCGCTCTAGCGCCAAGTACAAGCTCGACCGCCGCATGGGCGAGAATATCTGGGGCCGTCCGAAGTCGCCTGTAAACAAGCGCGAATATGGTCCCGGCCAGCACGGCCAGCGCCGCAAGGGCAAGGTCTCCGACTTCGGTATCCAGCTGAAGGCGAAGCAGAAGCTCAAGGGCTATTACGGCGACGTCACCGAGAAGCAGTTCAAGAAGGCCTATACCGAGGCCGCCCGCATGAAGGGCGACACCGGTCAGAACCTGATCGGCCTGCTCGAGCGCCGCCTCGACGCAGTCGTCTATCGCGCCAAGTTCGCCCCGACTATCTGGTCGGCCCGCCAGCTGGTCAGCCACGGCCACATCCGCGTCAACGGCGTGAAGTGCAACATCTCCAGCCGCCTGGTGAAGCCGGGCGACGAACTGACGCTCGGGCCGAAGGCGCAGGAAATGGCTTTGGTCATGGAAGCCCAGGGCCTCAGCGAGCGCGAGATTCCGGATTATGTCGCCGCCGACGGTGCGTCGAAGGTCACCTATGTCCGCGTGCCCACGCTCGACGAGGTGCCTTATCCGGTGAAGATGGAGCCGAACCTGGTCGTCGAATTCTATTCGCGCTGATCCGTTCGATTCATTCAACGAAACAAAGAGGCGGCCGGGAACGGCCGCCTCTTTTCGTATCAGCTGTCCGGCATCCCCATCGATTTGCGCAGAAAAGCATCCGCCTTGCCGAGCATATCGGCCCGCACCGCGCTGTCCGGAAGCTGGTGGTCCAATCCGGGATAGCGCACCAGTTCGCTCTGCTTGCCGGCACGGCGGAGCGCGTTGTCCATCGCTTCGGATTCAGCGAACCCGACATTCAAGTCGTTGGTACCGTGGAACATCAGTACGGGCGCCTTGAACGCGGCAGCGTTCCGCGCCGGCGACGCGGCGTCCAGCTCTGCATTGCCGATGAATTTCTTGCTGACATTCTCGTTGGTGAAACCCTCGCTCTGATGGCGCAGCATGTAGAGATCGGTCACCGGTGCCACTGCCACGACGGCCTTGAACAGGTCCGGGTCCAGCACGTTGGATTGCAGCGCTGCATAGCCGCCATAGGACCAGCCGAAGATGCCCAGATGGGCGGGATCGGCAATCCCTTGGGCAACCAGCCACCTGCCCGCCGCGTTCACGTCCCCGATCGCGGTTTTCCACGACTTGAAGCCGTTATTGACGAACCAGTTCTCGCCGAAGCCGGTCGAGCCCCGGAATTCCGGCTGGATCACGGCGAAGCCACGCGCCGCGAAGAACTGTGCCAGCCAGTCGAAGCCCCATACGTCGCGCGAGCCGGGGCCGCCGTGCGGCATCACGATCGCGGGCAGATTTTTGCCTGAACTGCCGGGCGGCAGGGTCAGATAAGCAGGCACGTCCACGCCATCGAAGGTCTTATAGGTGATCGAGCGCACGGCCGCGAGATTGTGCCCTTCGGCCTGCGGCCGCACCGACATGAGCTGCTGCAGCGCATGGGTCGACTTCTCGTATATATAGAAGCGCCCTTCATCGGTGTCGCTGCTTGCCCTGATCAAGAGCTTGCTTTCGTCAGGCGTGCCATCGACGATATCGATCAGCGGCAATTTGGGCAGGACGCGACCAATCTGCTCAACCAGGTGCTGGTAGGTAGGATCGAAATACACGCCCACCCGCCTGTCCGCGGTATAATGGGCCCCGATCACGCGCTGGTTGAGCACCAGCACATTGTCGATGTCGACGCGCGGATTATCGAGGACCAGATCTTCCCTGAGCGAGCCGTCGAGCGCGATCCGATAGAGCGCGTCGCGCCCGTCCTTCTGTTTGAGCGCGTACACGCTGTTCGAAACCGGATCGACCGCAAGCGGCCAGGTGCCGCGATCGGCGACCTCGTCATAGACCCCAAGCGGGGCCCAGGGTCCACCGGTGCGCGCGCGATACTGGAATGCTTGCTCGCCGGTGATCTGATAGCCAGTGGCATCCATGCGGCGCAGGCCCATGATGCGGACATTGCCCTTGCCGTCGGTGATGAAGCTGCTGGCGTTGGCGCGCGCGCGTTCGACCGATCGCGCGACGTTGGTGCGCGTATCGACCAAATCCACGCCGATCCCGTCGACGCTACCGGCCACCATCGTGCCGGTCGTCTCGCCCTGAATGTGATCGCGTGAGATTAGTATCCGGCCCTTGACGTCGAGCCAATCGATCACCTCGCCGTCATATTGATTGAGGCGCCGTGGATTGCTGGGCACGAACGCACCCAGCGCCCGGATATTCTTGCCATCAGCATCGACCGCGAACAGGCGCGTGAACGAGAGCCGGTAATTGTTGATGAGCGCTTGGCCGTAGGTGGTGCAAACCAGCCGGTCCACGTCCGACCAGCCGCAGGAATACAGATTTTGCGGCTTGTTGTCGCTGTAGGTGATTGGCGTCAGCTCACCCTTCACAAGATCGCCGACCATCACAACGCTGGCCTGGCCTGCGGCCGCGCCAACATAAGCGATACGCTTGCCGTCGGGCGACAGCGACATCTGGAAGATCGCAGGCCGTGCGCCGAACATCTTGGCGGCCTGCTCGCGCGACATCGGCGCCGGTTCGGCGGCCATGGCCGCAACGGACACGCCTCCGAGCAAGGCATAGAGCGCGAGTGTCAGGAAATTAGACTGCATGAACGTGGTCCCCCAAAAAACCTATGTTCCGAGTATTCGCGCGTCGGACACGCGTCGTGTCGCTACATCCCCATCGAAGCGCGCAAGAAAGCGTCCGACTGATCGAGCATCTTGGTGCGCGCATCGCTGTCGTTGAGCTGGTGGTCGAGCCCCGGAAACACCACGAGCGTACTGTGCTTTCCGGCCTTGCGCAGCGCCGCGTCCATCGCGCGCGATTGATCGATGCCGACATTCATGTCGTGATCGCCATGGAACATCAAAACCGGCGCCTGGATATGATCGGCATGGCGCGCGGGCGATCCCAGGCCGACGACGGCGCCCGATCCGATCATGTCGCGCACCAGCTGGCTGTCCGTATATTCCCAGGACGCGCTCTTCATCATGCCGAGATCGGTCACCGGCGCGATCGCGACGACCGCCTTGAACAGGCCAGGTTCGACAACGTTGGTCTGCAGCGCCGCATAGCCGCCATAGGACCAGCCGACGATCGCGAGCTTGGACGGGTCCGCAATCCCTTCGTGGACCAGCCAACGCCCGGCATCGCAGATATCCGCCATCGCGGTCTGCCAGCTGTGGAAGCCGTTATTCTTGTAGAAGGCGTCGCCATAGCCGCTCGACCCACGATATTCGGGCTGCAGCACCGCATAGCCGCGCTGGGCGAAGAACTGGACGAGCCAGTCGAAGCCCCAACTGTCACGCGCGGACGGGCCGCCATGCGGCATCACGATCGCGGGCAGGCCCCTGCCGCTGCCGCCGATCGGAAGCGTCAGATAGGCCGGGATGACGGTGCCGTCGGCAGCCTTGAAAGTGACGGTGCGCATCGGCGCCATCGGCATGTCGCCCAGCGCCGGACGCGCATCGAGCAACGGATCGAGATGGTGATTGGTCCGGTCGAAGAGGTAATAGTGGCCGGCATCGGTGTCGCTGCCCATGAAAACGAGCAGTTTCTGCTCGTCCGCGCTGGCGCTCAGGAATTCGATCAGCGGCATTTGCGGCATCGCGCGGACAAGTGCCGCGTGCAGCTTCTTGTAATCGGGATCGAAATAATCGGTCTGGTCCCGGTCGGTCGTGTAGGAGGCGCCGATCACGCGGCCGTGCCGGCCGATCGTCGCGATATCGTTGACATCGACCTCGGGATTGCTCGCGACCAGATCCGCCTTGAAGCTGCCGTCGAGCGCCACGCTATAGAGCGAGTCGCGTCCGTCGAGCGTCTTGACCGCATAGGCCACGTTGCGCGTGCCATCGACCGCGATCGGTGTAAAATCGTTGCCGCCCGATTTCGTGCGGGAGAAGATCCGCCACTGACGGTCGCCTGCCTGCCGGTACAAATAGGTCATCGTGCCGGTGAGTGTGCCGCTCCCGTCTATTTCCGCCCCGGCGCGGATGCGGACATTGCCCTGACCGTCGGACAGGAAGAAGGTCGCGGTCTTGACGGCGCGTTCGACATTGACGCCGCGACCGGTTGCGGTGTCGACGCGATCGACCCCCAACCCGTCATCGCCCTCGGCAATGGCCACGCCGTTGCCGCTTTGAGGGACATAGTCCCGCGACATCAGGATCGTGCCGTCGCCATTGCCCCAGTCGACAATATCGCCGTCGAACTGGCTGATGCGTAGCGCGTCGACGCCCGGCTTCCGCCCGATGTAGAGCGGATGCTTGCCGTCCATATCGACCGCGATCGTGCGCGTGATCGGCAGCGGCGGATTATGATCGAAGATCGTGCCCGCTTCCTGGCAGACGATCCGGGTGTTGGAGGCCCAGCCGCAGGACGTAATGCTAAGCGGCTTGCCGTCGTCCCGACCGGCGGCGTGCATTTCGCGCGTCTCGACATCGATCACGCCGGCATAGGTGACCATGCCCGGCCCCGGCGCCACGAACACGGCATGCTTGCCGTCGGGCGACAATTGCATGTGCCTGACCTGCTCGCGATGGCCGAACAGCTCCGCCATCGTCGGCTTGCCCCCTTCGACCGGCTTCTTGTCCTCCGCACCTGCCCCAACCGCGAACGCGCACACCAAACAAACCGCCAACGCCCCCTTAACCACCGTAATCCCCCGAAAATTTGCCCGGACCATGGTTCAGGAAATTTGTGGCGGGGGCAATAGCAAGAAGCTCCACTTGCGCCTGTAATCATGCTCCGCCATCTGGCGCGCATTCCGCTTTAGCCAAGGTTCGTCATGTCCCAGCGTCAACCCGCCGAATGGATGCCGCACGATGCGGTGTGGATCGGCTTCCCGAGTCATCCCGAATTGTGGGAGGACGACCTGGCGCCGGCGCGCGACGAAGTGGTCGCATTCGCGCGCGCGGTCCATGCCGACGGGCGCGGCGAGCGCGTGATCCTGGTCGCGGCCGACGAGGCCTCCGCAGCCGCGGCGCGCGCGCTGGCGGGTGACGCCGCCGAAGTGCAGGTACAGCCGTTCGGCGACATCTGGCTGCGCGACACCGGCGCGATCGTCACGACTGGACCCGATGGCCGCCGCGCCGCGCGGTTCGGCTTCAACTGGTGGGGCGGCAAATATCATCTGCCCGGCGACGAAGGCGTCGGCGGGCGGCTGGCGGAGGCGGCCGGCTTCGCGGTCGATGTGCATGACTGGGTGCTGGAAGGCGGCGCGATCGACGTCGACGGCACCGGGCTTGCCGTCACCACCGAGCAGTGTCTGCTCAACCCCAACCGCAATCCCGGCCTGTTGCGCGAGGATATCGAGCGCGGGCTGAAGGCCGGAATCGGCATCGAGCGGCTGCTTTGGCTGGGCGACGGTCTCGCCAACGATCACACCGATGGCCACGTCGACAATCTCGCGCGCTTCGTCGCGCCCGGGCGGCTGGCGCTGCCCGAACCGGCCGAAGATGATCCCAATGCCGATGTCTATCGCGATGCGGCGGCGCGCGCCCGCGCCTTCGGGGTCGAGGTCGTCACCCTTCCCTCTCCGGGCCTGGTCGAGGTCGAGGATGAGGCGATCCCGGCATCCTACATGAACTTCTATATCGGCAACGCCGCCGTGGCGGTGCCGCAATATGGCGCGCCCAATGATGTCGCCGCCGTCGCGGCGATCGGCGCGCTTTTCCCAGGGCGCGTTGCGATCGGGCTTCGGGCCGACCATATCCTCACCGGTGGGGGCAGCTTCCACTGCATCAGCCAGCAGGTACCGTGCGCATGACCGAAATCACCGTCGCCGCGATCCAGCTCGCTTTCGGCGAGGATATCGACGCGAACATCGCCAAGGTTGCGGCGCGCGTTCGCGAGGCGGCGGCCAAGGGCGCGCAGGTGATCCTGCCGCCGGAATTGTTCGAAGGCCCCTATTTCTGCCGGGTCGAGGACGAAGGTCTGTTCGCCAACGCCAAGCCGACCGCCGAGCATAAGGCGGTACTGGCGATGCAGAAGCTCGCCGCCGAGCTCAAGGTGTCGATCCCGACCAGCTTCTTCGAGGCCGACGGGCCGCATTACTACAATTCGCTCGCGATGATCGGCCCCGACGGCAAGGTCCAGGGCGTCTATCGCAAAAGCCACATTCCCGACGGGCCGGGCTATGAGGAGAAATTCTATTTCCGGCCCGGCAATACCGGCTTCAAGGTTTGGGACGGCGCGGGCACGAAGCTCGGCGTCGGCGTATGCTGGGACCAATGGTATCCCGAAACCGCGCGCGCGATGATGCTGATGGGCGCGGAGGTTCTGTTCTACCCGACCGCGATCGGCAGCGAACCGCATGACGAAGGCCTCGACACCGCCCGATTGTGGCGCCGCGCGATGGTCGGCCATGCTGTCTCCAACGTCGTGCCGATCGTTGCCGCGAACCGCGTCGGCACCGAACATGGCCAGACCTTCTACGGCACCAGCTTCATCACCGACGAACGCGGCGACATAATCGCCGAGCTCGATCGCGAGGAAGAAGGCGTGATCACCGCCACGCTCGACCTCGATCGGGTCAAGCGCCACCGCGCCGCCTTCGGCTTCTTCCGCGACCGCCGCCCCGAATTGTACGGGCGGCTGGTACAGGACGTCTGATGGAGCGGATCGCCTGGCTCAACGGCGATTTCGTGCCGCTCGCCGAGGCCAAGGTCTCGGCGCAGGACCGCGGCTTTCTGTTCGCCGACGGCATCTACGAATTCACCGCCGTGCTCGACGGCAAATTGATCGACAGCCAAGCGCATCTCGCGCGGTTTGAGCGATCAGCCGCCGGGCTCGACCTGACACTGCCGATCTCGACCACCGAGATCGAGGCCGCCCAGCGCGAATTGATCGCGCGCAACCGGCTCGATCAGGGCGGCGTCTATTTCCAGCTAACCGGCGGCCCGGCCGAACGCGATTTCCTCGCGCCTTCGACCGACCCGACCCTGTTCATGTTCACCCAGGCAGGCGACGTGCTCGACCGCCCGACGGCGAAGACCGGCATCGCGATAAAAACGATTGCCGACCCGCGCTGGGCGCGACGCGACATCAAGAGCATCATGCTGCTCGGCCAGGTGCTCGCCAAACGCGAAGCCGCCGCCGCGGGTGCGCAGGAGGCCTGGCTGGTCGATGGCGAGGGCTTCGTGACCGAGGGTGCGTCGTCCTCTGCCCTGATCGTGACTGCCGAGGGTACGCTGGTCACGCGCCCCAATAGCCAGGCGATCCTGCCCGGCTGCACACGCAAGGCAGTACTGATGATCGCCGAGCGTGACGGGGTGAAAGTCGAAGAACGGCTGTTCACGGTCGACGAAGCGCTGCGCGCCAGCGAAGCGATCCTGACCAGCGCATCCAATTTCGTGCTGCCGGTCGTCATGATCGACGGCCAGTCGATCGGCGACGGCAAACCCGGCCCGATCACCCGCCGGCTGCGCGAACTCTATATCGAGGCGGCACGGGCGGAGTGATCCACCTTTACGCGATCGGCCTCGGCTCCAACCAGCCGCACGGCCGCTATGGCGCGCCCTGTGCGATCCTCAATGCGGTCTTGGCGGAGCTCAAGCCGGTCGCGGCATCGGCAATTATCGAGACGGCGCCGATCGGCCCCTCGCTTCGGACGTTCGCCAACGCGGCCGCCCTGATCGAGAGCCCGCTGTCGCCGCCCGACCTGCTGAAAGACTTGAAGGCGATCGAGCGCCGTTTCGGCCGGCGCGGCGGACAGAGATGGGGTTCGCGGGTGCTCGACCTTGATATATTGCTCTGGTCGGGCGGACGCTGGTCGAGCACGGCCCTTTATATTCCGCATCGCCACCTGACCGAGCGGGTATTCGCGCTCGATCCGCTCAATCAGATCGCACCCGAATGGCGAATTCCGGGTCATGATACCGTCCGGCAGCATCTCGCACGGTTGACCCGGCCCCGCCCCGTCCATAGGAGCGGTCGCCGGTCGGGTCCGTAGCTCAGTTGGTAGAGCAAGCGACTTTTAATCGAGAGGTCCCGGGTTCGAGTCCCGGCGGACCCACCAATCTCTCTTCTGACGCATTGCCGATTTTAGCCGCGAGCCGAGGG
>NZ_DATHFV010000228.1:0-5179 GCF_035317925.1 Sphingomonas sp. | reverse complement strand
CATTTCGGGCAGGCGACATGCTTCCACGTCGGATGACGATCGAGCGGATTGCCGGGAATGTCGAAGCTGACGTCGTCGGGCAACACGACCGGCAATTGATCCTTCGGCACCGCGACCGGGCCGCAATCCGCGCAATGGATGATCGGGATCGGGGTGCCCCAGTAACGCTGACGGCTGACGCCCCAGTCGCGCAGGCGATAGACAGTGGTGCCGACGCCCCAGCCCTCGCTTTCGGCGCGGGCGACTATCGCGTTCTTGGCATCCTCCGAATTCATACCGTCGAGGAAGCGCGAATTGACCGCGACGCCGGGGTCGCTGTCCGCTTCGTCGCCGATCGGATCGTTGGCATGGTCGACCGACCTGGCGACGACGCGCGTCACCGGCAGCATATATTTGCGCGCGAAATCCAGGTCGCGCTGGTCGTGCGCGGGCACGCCGAATACCGCGCCCGTGCCGTATTCCATCAGCACGAAGTTCGCGACGAACACCGGCAGCTTCCACTCCGGGTCGAGCGGATGGACCGCGCTCAGCCCGGTATCGAAGCCCTTCTTCTCGGCGGTCTCGATCTCGGCGGCGGCGGTGCCGGTGTGGCGGCATTCGTCGATGAAGGCGGACAGGCCGGGCGTTCCATCTTTCAGCGCCTGCGCCAGCGGATGATCGATCGACACCGCGACGAACGACGCGCCGAAGATCGTGTCCGGCCGCGTGGTGAAGACTTCGACGTCCGGCTGCGGGCCGCCGTCCAACCGGAACTTGAAGCGCAGCCCCTTGGATCGGCCGATCCAGTTGGCCTGCATCAGCTTCACCTTGTCGGGCCAATGTTCGAGCCTATCCAGCCCGTCGAGCAGCTCGTCGGCGAAGTCGGTGATCTTGAGGAACCATTGGCTGAGCTTGCGCCGCTCGACCAAAGCGCCCGAGCGCCAGCCGCGTCCGTCGATCACCTGCTCGTTGGCGAGCACGGTCATGTCGACCGGGTCCCAATTGACCGCGCTTTCCTTGCGATAGACCAGCCCGGCTTCGTACAGATCGAGGAACAAGGCCTGTTCCTGGCCATAATAATCGGGCTCGCAGGTCGCGAGCTCGCGGCTCCAGTCGAGCGCGAAGCCCAGCCGCTTGAGCTGCGCTTTCATCGCTTCGATGTTCGAGCGCGTCCACGCACCAGGATGGACATTCTTCTCCATCGCCGCATTTTCGGCGGGCATGCCGAACGCGTCCCACCCCATCGGGTGGAGCACCTCCATGCCCTGCATTCGCCGATAGCGCGCGAGCACGTCGCCCATCGTGTAATTGCGGACGTGGCCCATGTGGATGCGCCCCGACGGATAGGGGAACATCTCCAGCACATAGCTTTTGGGCTTGGGGCTCGCGTCGTCGGCATGGAAGGTGCCGCGCGTCTCCCACTCCCGCTGCCAGCGCGCGTCGCTGTCGCGGGGCTCGAACCGCTCCGTCACAGGAAAACCTTATCCGTTCGCGGCGGCGTTACGTCGAAGGTCGCGCGCCTTCTGGAGAATGATCTCCTCCAACTTCTCGTTGGTCGAAGCCTGGACCGCCGCGTCGACCCACTGGCCGTTCTGATAGACCTGACGGGCGGCGGCCACGCGCACCACGTCGGCGCGGAGCGCGGCGTCGAGGATCGCGACCGAAACCTTCATGCGCTCGGACGGCACCGCCGGATTGACGTACCAGTCGGTGACGAAGACGCCGCCATTGCTGTCGGTCTGCGCGATCGACATGAACGAAAGCGTCTGGAGCGCGGCGCGCCACAGATAGGCGTTGACGCCGATCTGGGTGACGTTGACGGGCGCCATCTGCGGCTGCTTGGGCTGCTTCTTGCGCGCATCGGCGACGCCGGCGAGGCTCGCGACCACCAGCAGGCCGATCAGGGGACGGGAAAGACGGATCATGGACGCTAAAACCTCAGAGGGTCGGGCAGGCGCGTCGTTATAGAAGCTCATCGGCGGCCCGCAAGCCGCCTGCGGCAGGTTGCGGCAAGGGCCGATTCAGCGCCGATTCAGTCGAACAGACCGACAGGAACCCCGTTTTGCGCCATAAAATGTGGGACCAGTGCAACATACAGAAATGATTCGGTAACGCTAAAGGAACAGAGTTGCGTGTCAGGGGTAGCGACAACTTGTCCAGCGACCCATATGGGGCCCAAATGAATATGATTCGCGGGCACGTCAGGAACGGGGGGGGCGCTTTGGCGCTCTTGGCCCTGTTTGCCGTCTCCGCGACATCGGCGGATGCCAAGGTCCGGCGTCATCATCATGCCCCTCCGGCGGCGTTCGCGCCCGCTTTCAACGCCTTCACCCCGGCCGCGGCCGATCCGCGCCTTGCCGCCGCCTTCGCGCGCAGCGGGCTCGGCAGCACCGATTTCAACGACGGCGCCTTCCGCTTCACCCCGTCGGGCACCACCAGCAGCCGCCGCGCCGTCACCGTGGCAGTGCGATCGCGCGCCGTGACCCGCCAGCAGGCGGCGCACAATATGGGGCTGCCGAGCGACGGTCTCGCGCCGTTCGCCTACAGCCTGGGCGCATCGATCGGTTGGCAGCGTTTTGCCTTGTCGGGCGATGTGCAGCGGATCGATGGCGGCTTGCTGCCGAACGGGCGCGAAGCCGCCGATCTTGGCCTCGTATTCTCCGGCAAGCGCTGGGCGACCGAGCTTGAGTTTGCGGGCGAGCGCGCCGCCGGGCCGCGTCTGCCGGCCGGCCCCACCGCCGACGAAAGCTTCACAGTCGGCCTCGGCGGCTCCTACGCGCTGACCCGCCGCTTCAATGTGACCGGCGGCGTGCGCTACAAGCAGCAGCATGAGCAGATGCAGTCGCTGACCGATGACCGCCGCGACAGCCAGGCGGTCTATCTGGGCACCACCTTCAAGTTCTAATCCTTAAAAGAGCGTCGATCCCGGCCCAGCCATAGGCGCCTAACCGCGCCAGATGGCGGAAGCGGCCCGCGTCCATGCCGCCGAGCGCGATCACCGGTGCCTCCGACATCCGCGCCAGGATCGCGAACCGGATCGGACCGAGCGTGCGCACTCCAGGATGCGAGCGCGTCGCGAACACCGGCGACAGCAGGACGGCATGCGCGCGCACCTTCGCCAGTTCGCGCGCATCATGCGCGGGCGCAGTCCTGAGCAGCGGCCGCGCCGTCCGCAGATGCGGCGACCGGCCATGCGCGCCGTGGGCCCGCCACGCGGCGGCCTCGCGCGGCGAACCGGCCAGCAACAATACCAGCCCGTGCTTCCGCGCGATCGTGCGCACCTGCTCGAACAAAGCCCGGCGATCCGCCCTCGCATAATGGCGGAAGATCACGCCGCTGCCCCGCGGCAGCCGGACCAGCGCATCCCACAGCGCGTCGCCCATGCGCTCGTCGGTCATCAACCACAGGCGCGGGAGAGGCTGGCGGGAACGCATCATGCTCGCCTATAGCGCGGCAATGCTCCCGACCGAAGACGGCCCCGCCGCGCGCCTTGCCGCGGTTCGCGAAAAGCTGGCGCGCGCCGCCGCGCTCGCCGGCCGCAGGGCCGATGCGATCGAACTGATCGCGATCTCCAAGACGCATCCGGCCGAGGCCATCGCACCGCTGATCGACGCCGGCCAGCGCAGCTTCGGCGAAAACCGCGTGCAGGAAGCGCAAGCCAAATGGCCCGCGCTCAAGGCGGCGACGCCCGATATCCGCTTGCACCTCGTCGGCCAGCTCCAGTCGAACAAGGCGGACGATGCGGTCGAACTGTTCGACGCGATCCACGCGCTCGACCGGCCGAGCCTGGCCGAAGCGCTCGCCAGGGCGATCACCAAGGCCGGCCGCGCGCCGACCTTGTTCGTGCAGGTCAATATCGGCGAGGAAGACCAGAAAGGCGGCTGCGCGATCGGCGACCTGCCCGCATTGCTGGCGCAATGCCGCGCGCTCGGCCTGACCATCGCCGGCCTGATGTGCGTCCCGCCCGCCGAGACCGAAGCGGCGCCCTATTTCGCCTTGCTCGCCAAACTGGCGAAGGAGAATGGGCTGGATGGGCTCAGCATGGGCATGTCGTCCGATTACGAGACGGCGGCGATGCTGGGCGCGACCTGCGTCCGCGTCGGGACGGCCTTGTTCGGCGCTAGATGATCTCGAGCGTCGTGCCGGCGTCCATCTCCGGCAGCAGCCCGAGCAATTCTTCCTTCGCGATCGCGACGCAGCCTTCGGTGGCCGCGCCGTCGCGCCAGCAATGCAGGAAGATCGCGCTGCCCGCGCCCGGCACGGGCGGCGCATCATTGTGGCCGAGTGTGACGATCACGTCATAGAGGCCGTCGTCGCGCCAGAGTCTCTCGGCGGAAAAGCCATGCGGGTGGCGAACCGGACGGTTGTAGGCGGGGTCACCGACACCGTCGGACCAGCCGTCGTCGGGGCGGATCCAGCGCCAAGGGAGCATCAGCCCCTCCGGCAACGCCACGCGGTCCGGACGGAGCAGCACGCCACGGATGGGCCAGGCCCCGATCGGCGTCGCGCCATCGCCTTCCCTTTTGTCGACCGCCGCGATCAGCCCGCCCCGGCCGATGCTGCACCGGATCACGCGGTCGCCGGCATGCAGGAGCCCTGCCTTGCCGTCCGCGACCAGCCTCACAGCAGATGCCCGGTGCGGTCGCGCTTCACGTCGAGATAATGGGCATTGTGCGGATTGGGCGGGAGCTTGTGCGGCACGCGCTCGACCACCGTCACGCCCGCCGCCTCCAGCGCGGCGACCTTGGCCGGATTGTTGGTGAGCAACCGTATCCGGTCCTGGTTCAGCAGGCGCAGCATCGCGGCGGCGATGCCGAAATCGCGCGCATCCACCGCGAAGCCCAGCCGCAGGTTGGATTCGACCGTGTCATACCCCTGATCCTGCAGCGCATAGGCGCGCAATTTGTTGATCAGGCCGATGCCGCGCCCTTCCTGGCGCAGATAGAGCAATATGCCCCAGCCGCTTTTGGCGATCGCGTCGATCGCGGCATGGAGCTGCGGCCCGCAATCGCATTTGAGGCTGCCGAGCACGTCGCCGGTCAGGCATTCGCTGTGAAGCCGCACCAGCGGCGGATTGCCGTCGGGCGAGCCGATCACGAGCGCGACATGCTCGGCCGCGTCGGCGGGCGAACGGAAGGCGACGATCTCGCTCTGCTCCGCGCCTGCCACCGGCAGATGCGCGCGCGCGACAATTGCGAGA
>NZ_DATHFV010000227.1:0-12334 GCF_035317925.1 Sphingomonas sp. | reverse complement strand
CATGCGGCGCCACAACGACGCGACCTTCGTCGTGAAGTACGGCGGCCATGCCATGACCGATCCCAAGCTCGGCGACCTGGTGGCGCGCGACGTCGTGTTGATGAAGCAGGTCGGCATGAACCCCATCGTGGTCCATGGCGGCGGCCCGCAGATCAACAAGATGCTGGAGCGCGTTGGCCTCAAGAGCACGTTCGTGAACGGCCTGCGCGTCACCGACGCCGCGACGATGAAGGTCGCCGAAATGGTCCTGTCCGGGTCGATCAACAAGGAGATCGTGTCGTGGATCGCGGCCGAGGGCGGGCGCGCGGTCGGCATTTCGGGCAAGGACGGCCGGCTCGTCACCGCGACCAAGATCAAGAGCGAGCATGACCTGGGCTTCGTCGGCGAGCCCGACGATGTCGACACGCGCATCCTCGACACCATCTCCAAGGCGGGCATGATCCCGGTGGTCGCGCCGATCGGCGTCGGCGCGGACGGCCAGACCTACAATATCAACGCCGACACGATGGCGGGCGCGATCGCGATCGCGACCGGTGCCGAGCGGCTGTTCCTGCTGACCGACGTTCCCGGCGTGCTCGACAAGGACAAGAGATTGCTGAGCGACCTGACGCCCGCAGCGATCGCCGCGCTCAAGGCCGACGGCACGATCCATGGCGGCATGATCCCCAAGCTCCAGACCTGCATCGATGCGGTCGAGGGCGGGGTCGACGCCGCCGTCATCCTCGACGGACGCGTGCCGCACGCGATGCTGATCGAAATCTTCACGCGCCAGGGCGCCGGCACGCTGGTGCGGCAGGGCTGAACACTGGCGCTAGGTGCCCCACTCGGCTAGGACGGTTCCATGCTCATCACCATTCTCCAGATCGCCGACTATCTGCTGTGGATCCTGCTGTGGATCATCATCGTGCAGGCGGTCATTTCATGGCTGGTCGCGTTCAACGTGATCAACACGCACAGCGACTTCGTGCGGCAGGTTCTGTACGCGCTGGGCCGCCTGACCGAGCCGCTCTATCGGCCGATCCGGCGGATCATGCCCGATTTCGGCGCGCTCGATTTCTCGCCTCTGGTCGTGCTGCTGATCATCCAGATCCTGCGCGGGATCGTGATCCCGGCGATCGCGCTCCACTCTGGCGGCATCTGACGCGGTGAGCGCGGCGATTATTGACGGCAAGGCCTTTGCCGAAGGCCTGCGCGGCCGCGTCGCCGATCTCGTTCCCGACTTCGTGGCGACAGCCGGCCGTCAACCAGGCCTGACCGTGGTGCTGGTCGGCGAGGATCCGGCGAGCAGCGTCTATGTGCGGTCCAAGGGCAAGGCGACCGAGGCCGCCGGCATGAAGAGCGACACGATCATCCTGCCGGCCGACACCAGCGAGGACGATCTGCTCAATCTGGTACGCAAGCTTAATGCCGACGCCACCGTCGACGGCATCCTCGTCCAATTGCCTCTGCCCCGGCAGATCAACGAGAATGCGGTGATCGCGACGATCGACCCCAACAAGGATGTCGACGGCTTCCACCCGGTCAATGCCGGGCGGCTCGCGACGGGGCTGCACGGCTTCGTGCCGTGCACGCCGCTCGGCTGCCTGATGCTGCTCAAGGACCGGCTCGGCGATCTTTCCGGCAAGGACGCCGTCGTGATCGGCCGCTCCAACATCGTCGGCAAGCCGATGGCGCAATTGCTGCTCGGCGAGAGCTGCACCGTCACGATCGCGCATTCGAAGACGAAGGACCTGCCCGCCGTGGTCCGCCGCGCCGACATCGTCATCGCGGCGGTCGGGCGGCCGGAAATGATCAAGGCGGACTGGATCAAGCCCGGCGCGGCGGTGATCGATGTCGGCATCAACCGGATCGACGCGGGCGAGCGCAAGACCAAGCTGGTCGGCGACGTTGCCTTCGACGAGGTGTCGCAGGTCGCGGGCGCGATCACGCCCGTTCCCGGCGGGGTTGGGCCGATGACGATCGCGGTCCTGCTGCGCAATACGCTGGTCGCCGCGCATCGCAATGAAGGCGTGCCGCTCGCCAAGGACGCGATTTGATCGCACTTCTGCTCGCCGCAGCCGTCGTGCCCCCTGTCGAGCAAACCGAGCGTGCCTTTGCGTCGATGGCGCAGGCCAAGGGCCAATGGACCGCCTTTCGCGCCTTTGCCGCACCCGACGCGCAAATGCTGCTCGACGGACCGCAACCCGCCGCGCGCTTCCTCAAGGGCCGGAAGGACCCGCCGGCCGCGATGATGTGGCAGCCCACGCACACCATCACATCCTGCGATGGCAGCCTCGCTTTTTCGACCGGCCCGACGCGACGCCGAGATAATCTCTCGGCCGGCCGTTATCTCACAATCTGGCGGCACAGCCCTGCGGGCTGGCGCTGGATTTTCGACGCGGGCAGTTCCGACATCGTGTCCGCGCCCGAGAATGGTAGGGTAGATGCTGTCCGAGCGACCTGCGGGCGAAGCCTGCCTCCGCGTTTGCGCTCCCAGCACATGCAGGCGGACGGTGCGTCGCGTGATAAGACCCTGCGCTGGAAGATTGGGTCACTGGACGACCGCCATTTCGTCCTGACACTGACCTATAGCGCCGGCAAAGGCTGGAAGACCGAGAACCTGGAGATCGAATGATGCTGGTTTCCCTGTTCCTTTCGGCGTTCGTGACCTTCTTCGTCGTGATCGACCCGCCCGGCTGCGCGCCGATCTTCGCCGGCCTGACCCGCGGCGGCAGCGGCGCCTATCGGCGCTCAATGGCGCTGCGATCGACCGGGATCGCGACCATCATCCTGATCCTGTTCGCTTTGGTCGGCGAGCCCCTGCTGACCACGCTCGGTATCAGTCTCGACGCCTTCCGCATCGCGGGGGGCATCATGGTGTTCCTGATCGCGATCGAAATGGTGTTCGAGAAGCGCACCGAACGCCGCGAAGGCCGGGTCGAGGAGATCACCCGAACCCGCGCGGAAGAGCATCGTGAAGAGCCCGAGGACATTTCGGTCTTCCCGATGGGTATCCCGATGATCGCGGGTCCAGGATCGATCGCGACGGTGATGCTCGTCACCGCGCGCAACCATGGGCTGCATCTGATGGTGGTGCTCGCCGCGCTGGCGGCGGTGCTGCTCACCACGCTCATATCGCTGCTTGCGGCCGGCCCGATCATGCGCGTGCTCGGCGACAAACTGGAAGCGGTGATCACGCGCATCCTCGGCGTGCTGCTCGCCGCGCTTGCCGCGCAATATGTGATCGACGGGGTCAAGGCGAGCTTCAGCTAGCCCGATCCGACCGCATTCGGCGCTTTTGCTCGCCGCCGAGTAAGCGTAAAATCATCTCAAGCAATATTGGCCCCGGTGAAGCGGGAGTCGTGCTTCACCGGTGTGTCTTAACGCCGGGAGAGAGATGATGGCGATCACGCAGACTATGCCGATCGGTGCGGAAACGCCGATCGTCGTGCGGCACATTCACGCATCCGATCTGCGCGCGGCGCTCGCCGACGGATGGGCGGATTTCAAGGAGAAGCGCGGCGACATCCTCGTCGTGGGCTTCATCTATCCGCTGATCGGCCTGCTCGTCGCCGCGCTCGCGCTCAACGACCAACTGGTCCCGCTCGCCTTCCCGATCTGCGCCGGACTCTCACTGCTCGGTCCGGCGGTGGCGGTCGGCTTTTACGAGCTGGCCCGGCGCCGGGAGCGCGGCGAGCAATCCGATTGGAGCCACTTCCTCGACGCCTTCGACCGCCATGGCGCGTCGATCGCGATCGCGACATTGTTGCTGGCCGTCGTCTTCGTCGCGTGGCTGAGTGTGGCCTGGCTGCTCTACACCGCCACGTTCGGCACCGGCACTTACTATATGTGGTCGGTCAACCACGGCGCGACCGTCACCCTGCAGGATTTCGTATCGCGCCTGTTCACGACCAGGGACGGCTGGACGCTGATCCTGCTCGGCAACCTTGCCGGCGCCTGTTTCGCGATCCTAGTCCTCGCGATGAGCGTCGTGACATTCCCGATGTTGGTTGATCGGAAGATCGATGTCCCCACCGCACTGGGGGTTTCGCTGCGCGCATTCGCCGCCAACTGGCGGGTCCTGCTCGGCTGGGGCGTGATCGTCGGGGCGCTGCTCGTGCTCGGCTCGATCCCGGCGTTCGTCGGTCTCGCCGTGGTGTTGCCGCTACTCGGCTACGCGACGTGGCACCTCTACACGCGGATCGTTCCCCGCTGAGGAAATAGGCGGGTTGAAGCTCGGCGTCGTCGTCCGCGGCGAGCTTCAGTTCAATCGGATAACCCGCCCCTTCTCCTCCGTAATGTTACCTACACCGGTATCAGCGGCTCCTTAAGGCGCGCCGGTTAGGCGCATCAAGTCGAGTAGGGGCGCGTGGCGTGTTTGATCTGCGAAATCTGACCATATTGAGAAAGATCCTGCTGGCGTTCGGCATGTTCGGCTTTCTTTGCGCCGGGCTGACCGCCTTCACCGCGATCAAGCTCCACCTGACATCGCGACAGACGCATAACCTTGTCCTCGACCAGGCTGCCAATCTGGATCGGCTCAAGAGCCTCCAGGAAAACTTCACACGGCTGGACCAGATCAATTACGCCGTCATCGTCGCGCAGAACGCCGAGCGTTTTGATGCTCTTCAAAGCAAGTTCAAGTCCGAGAATGCGGAGATCGATGCGAGCATCGCGCCGATCGAGCACGAATTGACCGGCCCCAACCTCCGCATGTTTCACCAGATCCGACGCGACCTGGCTCACATCCGCGCCGACGACCAGCGGATTTTCGCGCTGGTCGGGACCGGCCAGACCCAGGCGGCAGCTCCGATCGCGGACCACCTCGGATCCAGCGCCTTCATGCACAGCGACATCCTGCTCGACCAGCTGGTGCGGCGCATGCAAGGCGACATCGCTGCCGGCGTGGCACAGGTCGAGGCATCTTCGGCGCGAACAGTGTGGATCGTGCTCTCTGTAGCCCTGCTTGGCACGCTTGTGATCGGGCAATTGGCGGTCGTGCTCGTGCGCGGCCAGATCACCGGGCCGCTGGACCAGATGCGCGCCGCCATGAGCGCGATGGCGGAAAACGACCTCGAAGGCGAAATCGCCCATAGCGACCGCGCCGATGAGATCGGCGTCATCGCACGCGCGCTCGGCGTTTTCAGGCGCGGCCTGCGCGAGCGCAATCGGCTCCAGCAGGAGGCTGTGGACACGCAGAAGGTCACCGCAAGGCGGCTTGCCGAGGTGGAGGCAGCGTTCGAGGCTGCCGGGCGCGACCAGAAGACAGTGGTCGAGTTGCTGGCCGAGGCTCTTGAATCGATCGCTGCCGGTAATCTGCACACGCGTATCACTGCGCCGGTGGCGCCCCACTACGAGATCCTGAAAGAGGATTTCAACGGGGCGGTCGAAGGACTGGAACGCGCGTTACAGGCCGTGGCGACAGGCGCCTGTCAGATCGCGGCCGGCGCAGAGCAAATCAACCGCGCGACCGATACGCTGGCGGGGCAAACCGAAGTTCAGTCGTCAAACTTGCGTTACGCAGCAGCCGCGCTCGACGACGTCACTGCCGCGGTCGCCGACACGGCCGACCGCGCCGAAGCCGCTCGGACCGCGGTCGCCAGCGTTCGGTCGGGCACCAGCGACGGCGAAGCCCTCGCCGATCGTACCATTGCCGCGATTCGCGAGGTCGAGAAGTCCGCGGCGGAGATCACGCGGATGGTGGCGCTGATCGACGACATCGCTTCCCAAACCAACCTGCTGGCGCTCAATGCGACCGTCGAGGCCGCACGTGCAGGCGAATCAGGCCGGGGATTCGTGGTCGTCGCAAACGAGGTGCGCGCACTCGCCCTGCGCTCAAGCGAGGCGTCGCGTGATATTCGAATCTCGGTCGCCGATTCGACCGCCCAGGTCAGCCGGGGCGTCACCCTCGTGCTCGATACCGGTTCCACGCTGCGCGATATCGCGCACAATGTGGCAAAGATCGACGAGGTGATCGCCGCGATCGCCTTGTCCGCACAGGCGCAATCGGCTTCGCTGGCCGGGGTCAACGGATCCGTCGGTCAGGTATATCGGGAGACGCAGGAGGCGGCCGCCCAGGTCGAACAGACCAGCCATGCCAGCAGCTTGCTTGCCGAGCAGGCGCAGGTCCAGACCCGCGCGATCGGCCGCTTCCAGCTCGGCGAGCGGGATAGCTTGGCCGACGTTGCGATCAGACAGGGGGCCTGAACGGCCTTGGCGGCTGGCCGGTGCGGCTGCCGGGAGGGGAAAACCCGACAGCCGCGTCTCGTGGGTCCTGGACCTTGAATGGAGCCTGGTTCACGCCATCAGCGGAAGCGCATAGCGCTTCCACCAATGACGATCAGGCTCTAGAATTCGGCGGTGAAGCCGAAGGTGAAGGTGCGCCCGCTGGTGGTGTAGACCTCGGTGCGGTTGGCATTGAGGTCCGCGAACTGGCGGATCGCTTCGTTGGTGACGTTGATCCCTTCCACCACCAGTTTCAGGCGCGGGGTGATGTTGTAGTGCGCCTGGAAATCGATGTTGTTGGTGCCGTGGATGCCGTCGCCGACATTGCCGCCGCCGCCCGCGCTGGTGAGATAGCGGCTGCGATAGGCGGTCGAGACGCGCGCACCCCATAAAGCCGTGTCGTAATAGAGCGTGGCGTTGGCCGCCCATTTGGACAGGTTGAAGAGCGGGATGGTCACGGTCGCGCCGTTGATCACCGCCTTCTGGTGGCCGTCGAACCAGGTGCCGTTGGCGACGATGCCGAGATGCTTGAGCACGCCCGGCAGGAAAGTGAAGTCATGCTGAAACGCGGCTTCGACGCCCTTGATATTGGCGCCCGGCCCGTTGATCGGCTGGCTCACGTCGAAGATCGTGTTGGCATCCTCGCCCTGGATCAGCAGCGATAAAGGCAGACCGGTCTGGCCATAGGGCAGCTGCTTGGTGGTCGGCGTCGTGAAGCTATCCATATGCTTGTAGAAGAAGCCGACCGAGGCGAAGCCGGTGCGGTCCATATAATATTCGACCGACCCTTCGACCGACGTCGCCTTGTAGGGCTTGAGGAACGGGTTGCCGAAGCTGACGCTGCCGCCGTTGGGCCGCGTCGTGATCGAGCCCGCGGCGGCGAGGTCGCCCAGCGCCGGCCGATTGACGTCGCGGTTGGCGCTCAGGCGCAGCACCACGTCCTTGGCCACGTCGAGCGCGACATTGGCGGCGGGCAGCCAGCCCTTGCTGTTGGTGGTGATCACCACCGGCTGCAGGCCGGCGCTGGTGGCGAGATGGCCCGATGAGGTCAGATCGGTCGAATAATAACGGACACCCGCATTCGCGCGCAGCCTGATGTCGCCGATATAAGTGTCGAGGTCATATTGCGCGTAGCCGCCCCACGTTTCCTCATCGACCTTATAGTCGCTGCCCGCCTGCAGGTTGGCGGCGGACAGGTTCCGGGGATCGCCGATGAAAGAATATACGCCGTCGATATTGCCGACGATATATTGGGTCAGCGTGTCCTGGCCGACCAGCTGTTTGAGGTCGTTGGGGATGGCGACGTCCGCGGGGACGTTGTGGAACACCTTGTTGTTGTACTGATAGCCGCTGTTGATGAAGTGCTTGTAGCTGCCGCCGACCGAGAAGGTCGACGTGCCGCTGAGCTTGTAGGCCGCATCCAGCTTGCCGTTGGTGTACTTGTTGGTGATCGCGTTTTCCTGCGTATCGAGCCGCTGCAGCGCCCAGTTATTGGGGTTGGTCAGATCGATGCCGTAGGTGTTGAACGGCTGGGTCGGCCGGTCGTCGAAGCTGAAGGCCATGTTCTTGGCCTCCATGAACACCTTGTCGAACACCGGCTGGCGGAAGTCGGATTCCTCATAGCCGCCGAGCGCGCTGATCTTGAGCTGATCGCTCACCTGCCAGCTGGCGTTGGCGACGCCCTGATAGAAATCGGTGTGGTTTTCGACGACGTGATGTTCGGAGCGCTGGTCGATGCCGGTGTAGCTTGCCGCGCGCAACGTGTTGGTGTCGTCGATCACCGCGGTCTGGACGATCTGCGCACCCCCGATCGGGGAGCCGGTCAGCGCGTTGGTGCCGGCCGACGCGATCGCGTAATCGTCGCGATGATCCCACAGCCGCCCGTAGAGGAGGTCGAGGTCCAGCTTGAACGCGGTACCCGGATGGTACTGGAAGGACGAGGTGAGGCCGAGCCGCTTGCGATCGGTATACCAGGTCGAGGGCGATTCCGCCTGCGGCGCCTGGACGCCCGCGAGCAATTTCGCGCGCGTCGCTGCGTCGATATTGGGGCCGATATTGGCGGGGTTGTACTTGACCACGCCCCAGCCCCAGTTGCGGTAGCCGAATTCGTTGTTGCGAATCTGGCTGTAGGCGACCGAAACGAGAGCGCCGAAATCGCCCCAGCGATCCGACAGCAGGGCCACCGCGCGCGGAGTCACGCCCGAGGCGTTGCTGTTGGTCTGGCCCTTGCCCGACACCACGATCTTGGCGCCCGGATAGTCGAACGGCTTGGCGGTATAGAGGTCGACCGTGCCGGCGATGCCGCCTTCGTCCTGGTTGGCCGAATAGGATTTCTGGACCGCGACCCGGTTGAACAATTCGGACGCGAACAGGCTGAAATCGAACGAGCGCGAACGCGACACGGCGCCGCGATTGTCCATGCCCGAGGCGGTGTTGCCGAGCACTTCCATGCCGTTCAACTGGACGCGCGTGAAATCGGGGCCGAGGCCACGCAAGGTGATCTGGCGCCCTTCGCCCGTGTCGCGGTTGATCGTCACGCCCGGCACGCGCTGGAGCGATTCCGCCAGGTTGAGGTCGGGAAAGGCGGCGATGTCGGAGGCGAGGATATCGTCCTCGGATCCGACCGCGCGGCGCTTGTAATCCTCGGCGAGACGCAGGCTGGCGCGATAGCCGGAGACGACGATATCAGGCTTGTTCGCGTCGTCGCCGGCCGCGAGTTCGGTCCCGCCTGCAACGGCCGCGATCGGCGCCGCGGCCTCAATGGGCGCGCGGCGCTCCGTAGGGCCCGGCTTGAGGACCACCACCCCGCCCGTGATCGAAGCCTTGAGATCGGTGCCGCGCAGCAGGATCGCGAGCGCCTGGCGCGCGCTGTGCTGGCCGGAAACGCCGCCCGTGCGCTTGCCCTCGGCTGCGGCGGGGGGAACCACCACCTGCACGCCGGTGGTGCGCGAATATTCGGACAGGCCGGCCCGCAGATCGCCCGGGGCGATCGCGAAATTCGCCCGCGCGTCGAACGCGGCCGCCTGCGCTTGCGCCTTTGCCGGCACAGCGCCCGCGGCAAGCGCGAAGGCGAGGCTCAACAAGGATGGTCCAACCAGCTTTTTCATCATGTCCCTCCGCTTGGCCGCGATTGCGGGCCCCAGACGGAAGACGGGCCGGGCGTGGGATCAGGACAAAAGAATTTTGTTATATTTCTCAGTCACTTTTAAGTCAGTTCCGTGACATGATTCAGCCCTGGACGAGGCGCAGCTGATCGCCTTCGTGCTTGACGGTGAAGCCGTAGGCGGCACCGATCGCGTCGAGCAATTGCGCCGGATCGTCGAGCCGGAAACGGCCCGCGACCGGCATGTCGGCCAGGGCCGGCGGGGGCGTCTGCACCAACGGCCCACCCTGCCGGTTGAGCGCATCGACCAGATCGCCCAGCCGCATATCCTCGGTATCGAGCCAGCCCTGGCGCCAATCCTGCTGCGCGACATCGAAGCGGCGCGGTGCCGTCGCCGCGAAACCGTCGAAATGCGAACGCCAGCCTGCCTTGACCACGATACCCTCCTCCTTCGTGCCATCACGCCCGAACCGCACCGCGCCGCGATAGACGGCAAGCTCGACCTGGCCGCGCCGCAGATCGAGGTCGAACGCGGTGCCAAGCACGCGCGCGCCCGACGCGCCGGCGTGGACGGTAAAGGGACGCGCGGCATCGTGGACGATATCGAAATAGGCCTCGCCCCGATCGAGCTGCACGTCGCGCCGGTCGCCCGCGAAAGTCACCACGACACGCGTCGCCCCGCTCAGGCGCAATTCGGAGCCGTCGGCCAACCGGACCGCGCGCTGCTGCCCGCGCTGCGTTTCGTAGCGCGCGACCAAAGGCGGCTGCGCGGACGGGCGCTGTGTCTGCCACAGGCCCACGCCGATCATCGCAACCAGAGCGAGCGAAGTGGCGGAGGCGATCGCGCGGCGGCGATTGGCGCGCATCGCACGCACATCCTCGTCGGACAGGCGGCCGGCTCCGGCGCAGGCGGACAGCGCCTCCGTCAGCGCCGGGTCATCGAGCAACGGATCGCGCCGATCAATGGGCGCACCGGCGGTCGGACGGAGGCGGCTCATGCGCCTTCTCCCAAGCCGAGGCCGCGCCGGTCGAGCGCGGCGCGCAGATCGACGAGCGCGCGCACGACATGCTTCTCGACCGCGCTGACGCCCAGCCCCATGTCCGCGGCGATCGTCGCCACCGGCTGCTCTTCCAGGCGGCGGCGGATGAACACTTCGCGCCGCAGCGCGGGCATTGCCCGCAGCGCGCGGGTGAGCAGATCGACCCGCTCGCGATAGGCGAGAATCTCGTCCGCGCGCGGCGCGGGACAGACGATGTCCTCGGCCAGTTCGGTGCCGACCGGCCGCACGCGCAGCCGCCGCAGATGATCCTGGATCAGGTTGCGCGCGATCGCGAAGCAGAAGGCGCCGACATCGGCGACCGATCGCGTCCGGCGATAATCGTACAGCCGCAGATAGGTCTCCTGCACCAGATCCTCGCTTTCGGTCCGGTCGCGCAGGCGACCTTCGATGAAGCGCTGGAGCGCATGGCGCAGATCCGCATCCTCGTCGGCCAGCCGCCGACGTTCGGTGATCGGTATCAATTCGGTCATCGCGACGACGCCACGATCGGCGCCGCCGCATATTGCAGCGTTCCGTTGCCGGCCACCCGTCGCTCCCTGAGTCGCTATTTTTGTCAGGACTAAGCGGGCTGCATGAAGGTCCTGTGACAGTCGGGCTGGTCAGCGGGGCCGCACCGTGGGAAGGCGCCGCGCGATTCGTTCCGGAGACAGACAATGCGCCCCTTCATGTCGATGCTGTTGGCGCTGGCCGGCCTGGTTGCCGCGCCCGTGGCCGCCGACCCTCCTACATTCAGCATCGGCGCGATCGCCGACTGTCAGTTCGCCGACGAGCCGGACACGCCGCCGCGCCTCTACCATACCGCGCCGGGCAAGTTCCGCGACGCGGTCGCCGATTTCAACCGCCACGATCTCGCTTTCGTGGTCCATCTCGGCGACTTCATCGACAAGGATATGGCGAGCTTCGACACGCTGCTGCCGATCGCGGCGGCGTCGCGCGCGCCATGGCATTTCGTGCTGGGCAACCATGATTTCGCGGTCGACGACGCGGCCAAGGCCAAGGTGCCCGCGCGGCTCGGCATGCCGGCGCGCTATTACAGCTTCGTCGAGCGCGGCTGGATGTTCATCGTCACCGACGGCAACGACCTCAGTTCCTACGGCTGGCCCGCGGGCAGCCCCGAACTGGCGCACAGTATGGCGCTGCACGACCGGCTCTATGCCGACAAACCTCTATGGGACGGCGGCATCGACGAGGCGCAGATGCGCTGGATCGAGGCCCGGCTGGCCGAGGCCGACAAGACGGGGCTGAAGGCGATGCTGTTTAGCCATTTTCCACTCTTTCCGGAAAACCCGCACAATCTGTGGAATGCCGCCGACGTGATCGCTTTGCTGGAGCGGCATCCGAGCGCCAAAATCTGGCTCGACGGGCATAATCACGAAGGCAATTACGGCCTGCGCGACGGCATCCATTATGTGAACCTCAAGGCGATGCTCGACACCGAGCAGACGGCTTATGCCTATCTCGATTTCTTTCCCGGCCGCGTCGTGGTGCGGGGGGTCGGGCGGCAGCCGAGCCTGGTATTGAAGCTGCGCTGAGCGTTCGGTGGTGAGAGCTGTACATTTGGCGGGCGCGACCGGCCCTCGTCTCAGTTCAACCGCCGCCACAATTTGAACGGCGACCCGTCGGGCAGCTGCACCGGCGCGAGCCAGTTCGGCACCTGCTTGTGCATGAGCTGGACGTAGAAGCCCTTGGGCGCCTCGCTCGCATAGACGGTCGATTCGGACAAGCCGGGGCAGATCAAAAGCAGGCTCGCGCCATGCCGTCGCATCACGTCATGCGCGACCTCGGGATCGGTGGCGCGGAAACTGTGCTGCACGTCCAGGATCGCGTCGCCGGCGCGGTGATAGGGACCCGCGACCGCATCATGATGCGTCACCGAGATCAGGCGCGGCCCAAGATCGATGAAGGTCAGGATCGTGGCCTGCGGCAAGGCCGCGATCGGCCGCAACGCGGGCAGGGTCGGGCACTT
>NZ_DATHFV010000226.1:0-14694 GCF_035317925.1 Sphingomonas sp. | reverse complement strand
GCACAAGGCCGACGCGGCGGTGATCGGCCTGCTCGTGCTGGGTATCGTCTGGTTCGTTTGGCACCAGCTCAGGAAGCGGCAAAACTAAAACGAAGGAGCCGACAATGCCCTCGATCAAGCTATGTCTCGCCCCTTTCCTTCTCCTGTTTTCGGCGGCGGCGTCGATGAGCCGAACAATGCCTGTCGCGCAGACTTCTTCCGTCGATGCCGCGGTTCACACGCTGATGGCGAATACCGGCGCCAAGGGGCTTGCGCTGGCAATCATCGACGGCGGGCGGGTCCGCTACGTCCAGGCCTATGGCGTCCGCAACGCGCAGGGCGATCCGCTGCGCCCGGATACCGTCATGTATGGCGCGTCGCTGACCAAGACCGTCTTTGCCTACCACGTCCTGCAGCTGGTCGATCAGGGGAAGCTCGCGCTCGACACGCCGCTTGGCGACTATCTCGACAAGCCGCTGACGGACTATGACACGAACGCAATTTATCCGGACAAATACGGGCCCTATCGCGACCTCGCCGGCGATCCGCGCTGGAAGCGGATCACCGCCCGCAACGTGCTGACCCATTCGACCGGTTTCGCGAATTTCTGGTTCATCGAGCCGGACCAGAAATTGCGCATCCATTTCGATCCGGGCACGCATTTCAGCTACTCCGGCGAAGGCATGAGCCTGCTGCAGTTCGTGATCGAGAATGGACGCAAGGATCGGGGTCTGGGCCTCGATCTGGGCACGCTCACCCAAGCCACGTTCGACCGGCTGGGCATGACCCGCACCAGCCTGAAATGGCGGCCCGATTTCCGGCCCAATCTGGCCGACGGCTTCAACGACAAGGGCGAGATCCAGGAGCATGACGAGCGGTCCAAGGTCCGCGTCGCCGGATCGATGGACACGACCATCGCCGATCTGTCGAAATTCGTCGCGGCGCTCACCCGGCACGATGGGCTGAGCGCGGCATCCTATGCGGAAATGCTCAAGCCCTCGCTCCATATCGATACCGCGCACCAATTCCCCAACTTCGGGACCGCGCTTCCGGCCGATCGCCAGCGCAAGGATCTCTATGCGGGGCTCGGCGTCGTCACCTTCGTCGGGCCGCAGGGTCCCGGTTTCTTCAAGGGCGGGCATGACGGCCAGACCGCGAACACGCTGGTCTGCCTCGAAAAGAGCCGGAAGTGCGTGCTGATCCTGTCGAACGACGTGCGCGCGGAGGCCGGCTTCGCCGATCTCGTCCACCTGATCCTCGGCGACACCGGCGTCCCGTACGATTGGGAATATGGCGATCGGGCCGGCAAATCCTGATCACGCCAGGCTAGACCGAAAGCTTCGGATCGCCCTCCAGGATACGCTGTTCCAGTACCGGCTTGCCGCCACGCCACCGCGCCGCCCGATGGACCACGCGATAGCGGATCGGACCGCCGTCCGGCGTTTCCGCGCGGGCGATCGGGCGGGGGATGCAGACGAATTCGGTCTCGATCGCGTCAGGCCCTGCGGTCACCACCGAGTAACCGTGGCCACCCATGTCGACGAATTCCAGATGCGGGGCGACGTCGGGGTTGGTGAGCGCGCGGGCGCGTTCGATGTCGCCCGACTGTGCATATTCCCAGGCGGCGCGGACCCCGCGCTTGATCGCGATATTGACCGTCGTTTCCTTGGTCCCGTCCGCGCGTTCGACCGTGAAGATCGGGCGTAGCGGATCCTTGCTGTGCCCATGCTCAAGCGACTCGGCCATGCCGGGGGCCGAGATCGATCCGGTGACGAAGGCGAGACCGACCGGTTCGAATTTCTGGGGCGGCAGCGCCTTGGCCGCATAGCCCGCCCAGAAGCTGTGGCGGTCGCCGGAAACCGCGACGAAGCCGTCGATACCGCCGTCGCGGACGAAGTCGTAGAGTTCGGCGCGTTCGGCAAAGGCCGAGCTGAATTCGCCGCTGCCGAACGTGGCATAGCCCTCCCCCAGCCAAGGCTTTGAAATGCCCTTGGGCAGGTTCTGCGGATCGGTGCGCATGTCGAGCGTGGCGTTGGTCGCGCCCCAGATCTTCCAGGTCGCGGTCGAGCCTTTCAGCCGATCCTTGAGCCAAGCCTTCTGGGTGCGGCCGAGCACGGTGTAGGGGGCCTCGTCCTTGCGGAAATTGGGGACGGGCTTGGTGCCGTTCGGGATCATGGCGGGCGGGCGATTGCCGTTATAATCGCGCCCGCCGTCAAGGATTTCCACCTGCTCTTGCGGCTGGAACATGGGGAAGTCCTCGAAGCCGAGATCGTTCGCCTCCGGCCGGCCGAAGGGATCGCGCATCTTGTAGCTGTGGAAGTCGGTCAGGATCAGGTCGACATGGCGGCCGTAACGCTGCGCGCGATAGGACGTCATGCTGCCGATCGCGGTGCGGTTATTGGGCTCGTCGCCGAAGCCGTCCGCGTCGAGCTTGGTGATCGGCGCCTTGGTCACCGTGGGCCCCGCGAAGCGATCGAGGCCGGGGCCGGACGCCTTGCGCACGCGCGCCGGGATATATTCCCACCAGGCCTGGTTGGCGGCGACGCGCAGCGGCTGCGCGGGTTCGGGCTCGCCGCCACCATAGGTGATAAAGCTCTGCCAGCCCTGCCACGAGAATTCGTGATTATCGCCGATGCAGATGAACGGGAAATGCGCGCGCGCATCCTGCACGTCGGGATCGTGAATGTGCGCGCGATAGACCATGCGGTAGCCGTCGAGCGTCGTCGGCACGTGGAAGTTGCTGACCTTGCGCGCGTCGGGAATGCGGCCGATGTCATAGACGGTGCGGTCGTAGCGGGTCGGTACCTCGTCGGGATATTCGACGACCTCGTAGATGAAATCGCCGAGATGGAGCACGAAGCCGAGCCGCTGTTCCGGCGGCGCCTTTTCATCTTCCCAGATCATGCGGCGATAGGCGTTCTGTGCGCCTTCGTTGACGCTCTGGCAGGACACGAAGGCGAAGCGGACGGTGCGCGGATCGTCGTCGCCGGGTGCGGTGATGGTCCGGCCGACCCGGCTGCCGTGGCCGCTCTCGTCCGTGAAGCGATACCAATAGGTTGTCGCGGGCCGCAGCCCGGCGACCAGCAAGCGGCAAGTCCAGTCCGCCTCGGCCAGGACCGGCACCGTCTTCGCGGCGATCACCTGCCGGAAATCGGGATCGAGCGCGACTTCTGCGGTCAGCATCGCGCGATCCACCCCGGCAAAAGGCCGGCGCGTCCACAGGATAACACTATCGGGCGCCGGATCGCCTGAGGCCACGCCTTCGGGATAGGCGGACCGGTCTTCGCGCCAGGCGATACGCGAAGCAGCGGCCGTCCGCCTGGCCCACAGGATCGTCGCGCCGATGGCCGCGGCGGTGGCTACGAATTCGCGACGATTGATCCGGTCCATATTCCCACCCCCATCCACGGCTTGCGTAACCGAAGACATTCGGTCCGGGCGGACAGTACAAGGACGAGGTCACGAACAGGCAAGAAAACCCGTCGGAAGGTCCGCTACCAACCCAATGGCGGACATTGCCAGCAGCTAGCTACACGATGTCTTCTGCATCACATTTCCCCAGTCGTCCTCCAGCGCGATGCTAATGATGCTGCGTCTGACAAACGCCTTTCCCGCGAAGGTATCGCCGCTTTGCACGGTTGAAGGCTTGCCGGTGATGAGAATGCCCGGCGAAAATACGACAACTGTCATATTCGCCTTGGTACCGGCAAAACGTATTCTCGATATGTGACGACCGTCGCGATCTAAGATTACCCCGTGATCGATAAAAAAGATCCAATGCCGCGGCGGGCGCATGAAGTCGGGCAGCCCTTCGCCCTCATAGCAACCATCTAATGCCTGAAGATCATCAATCGGCTTGCCGTAAGGAACAAGTCTATCCCAAGCGGCCAAAGCTACCCAGATCAGCACGGCAAAAAATGAGCAACGCTCTTGTGAGGGCCGACCAAAATTTCACTCTGTTAACGTACCGTCAAACGCTCAGAATGCCAGACTGTGACGGGACGACGGCTCGTTCTGAGACTTGGAGACCTAATGACCGCTTTCCACCAATAGCGGACACTCTCGCCCACAACGTCCACGGCTAGCTCCGCAGCGGCCAGCGTCCCACCTCCACATGCTTCGTCTCGCCGATGAAGCTGTCGATCAGCACGAAATCCTCAACCAGCCAGCTGATCGGTTCGATCTCGATCTCAGGCATCGGCTGGCCGCCATAGAGCAGGGTCACATGCGGGGTGAAGCGCCCGCTTTGCTCGAACGCGATGCCCGCGCGCATCAGCGCGAAGCCCAATCGTTCGCGGAACATGCGCAAGGCTTCGAGGGGCTCGCTCGGCAGCAGCAACGCCGATCGGTTGCCCCCGACCAGCCGGTCGAAGATCACGCGGAACGCCGGCATCCGGATCGACGCCGCGATCTCCGTCGCCTCCTGCGCCAGCCCGTCCGGCAGAACGTCGTTCAGCACCAGCGACAGCGTCGTGATGTGCAACCGATCGAGCCGCATCGGCACGCCGCCGATCCGCAGCGACGCGATCAGATCGCCGATCCGCGCCCGCTCCTCCTCCGCCGGCCGGACCGCGAAGAACAGGCTATGGTTGGCCGCAAAGGGCGCCTGGGCAAGCATCGTCGACATCGCATCGCCTTCCCGCGAATCGCTGTTGATATGTTCTCCTTATGTTCTATTATGAGAACGTGATGCAACAGCGATTCGACTTCGCTTCCGCCGATCTCCAGCGCTGGCGCGCCGCGCTCCAGCCGCTGCTCGTCCGGGTCGAGCTACCGCCGCGACGGTCACCGATCGGCGCGCTCGTCAAATCCCTGATCAGCGGGCGCACGCTCGATGCCGTGTCGCTGGCGGCCTATCACCGGCTGTGCCGACGTTTCCCGTCGCCCGCCTCGCTGGCGCGGGCGACACCCGCGGCGATCCGGCGGGCAATTGCCGAGGTGAACTTTGCCGAAGCCAAGGCGCAGTGGCTGGCGGCCAGCATGGCACAGATCGCGCGCGAGCGGCCCAATTTCGATCTGGATTTCCTGGGCGCGATTCCGCTGGAGGCGGCGCTGGCCTGGCTCGAACGCTTGATGGGCGTCG
The DNA here is from genome assembly GCF_035317925.1 of Sphingomonas sp. Lineage (GTDB taxonomy): Bacteria > Pseudomonadota > Alphaproteobacteria > Sphingomonadales > Sphingomonadaceae > Sphingomonas_I. The sequence continues at coordinate 9,632 of NZ_DATHFV010000226.1, read as the reverse complement.
GCCGCAAGGTTGCGGCGGCGACACTCAACGGCAGCAGACTTGGACGGCGGGTATTCATCGTCGACACGCATGTCCTGCGCGTGATGCAGCGCCTCGGCTTCGTCGGTCCGCATGCGGATATCCGGATGGCGAGCGAGCAGGTCACCGCCGGCGCGTCCGATTGGGACGGCGACGACTTCCTACTGTTCCACGTCGCAACCAAGCGGCTGGGCCAGCTCTTCTGCCGGCCCGAGGCACCCAATTGCGCGCACTGCCCGCTCGCCTTCGATTGCCCGTCCGCGGGATGCGTCTAGCCGATTGACCCTGCCCGCCCACTCGGACATCGCGGACGCGGAGGAACCAATGGGCGACGTGAAGCTGCACCCGAGCTGGCTCGAACCGCTGCGCAGCGAGTTCGACGATCCCTATATGCAGGCGCTGCGGAGCTTCCTCGTCGCTGAGAAGGCGGCCGGCAAGCACATCTTCCCAAAATCGAGCAACTGGTTCCGCGCGCTCGATCTGACGCCCTTGGAGAATGTCCGCGTCGTGATCCTGGGCCAGGATCCCTATCATGGCGAAAACCAGGCGCATGGCCTGTGCTTTTCGGTCCAGCCCGGCGTCCGCACCCCGCCGAGCCTGGTCAATATCTACAAGGAGCTGGAGAGTGATCTCGGCATCCCGCCCGCGCGCCACGGCTTCCTCGAACATTGGGCCGAACAGGGCGTGCTGCTCTTGAACGCGGTGCTGACCGTGCAGATGGGCATGGCGGCGTCGCATCAAGGGCGCGGCTGGGAGCGGTTCACCGACGCGGTCATCCGCCTGATCAACGCGCGGCCCGAACCGGTCGTGTTCATGCTGTGGGGCAGCTACGCGCAGAAGAAGGCCGCGTTCGTCGACAGCGTCGACAAGGGCGGCCGCCACCTCGTGCTCAAGGCCGTGCATCCCTCCCCCTTGTCGGCCTATGGCGGCTTCTTCGGCTGCGGCCATTTCTCGAAGGCCAACGCTTTCCTGAAGGCGCACGGGCAGAAGCCGATCGACTGGCGCCTGCCCGACCTCAGCTGACAGGAAAACCTATGCCGGACATTACAATCCGCGACATCGCCCGCGCCGACCACCGCCAATGGTTGCCGCTATGGGACGGCTATAATGAATTCTACGGCCGAAGCGGCGCGACCGCCCTGCCCGAGACCATAAGCGAGACTCTCTGGGAGCGCTTCTTCGACCCCGCCGAACCCGTGCACGGCATCGTCGCGGAGGACGAAGGACGGCTGATCGGGCTGGCGCATTTCCTGTTCCATCGCAGCACCACGATGATCGGACCGATCTGCTATCTGCAGGACATCTTCACCGGCGCGGAGGCGCGCGGGCGCGGCGTCGGGCAAGCGCTGATCCGCGCCGTATACGATCGTGCCGAAGCCGCCGGTGCGGCGCGCGTCCACTGGCACACCCATGAGACCAACCTCACCGCCCGATCGCTCTACGATCGCGTGGCGGAGTGCTCGGGCTTCATCGTCTATCGCAAGGACCTGTAGCCGCAGCGTCGACCAGGGCCCGTGCGGAACCTCGACAGCCGGCATGCGTCTTGATGTAGGTTAAGAAGAGGAAATCTCATGAAAATCGCACTCAAAGCCGCCTTGTTGGCGGGCATTCTGGCATCGTCCGCAAGCGTCGCGGTGGCGCGCCCGAACCACGATCAGCACGGTCAGCAGCGCGGTCCGCAGCGCCCGGCCTGGCATGAGCAGAAGGCCTCGCACGGCCATCATTGGCAGCGGGGCCAGCGCCTTGCCCCCGCGCAGCGCCGCTATGTCGTCAGCGACTGGAACAAGCGCGGCCTGCGGGCACCGCCGCGCGGCTATCAGTGGGTGCGCGAGAACAATAACAGCGGCGACTTTCTGCTCGTCGCCGCCGCGACCGGCCTGATCGCCAGCATCCTCAGCCAATAAGCCTTGTCCGGGGCGGCGGGAATGTCTCGCCGCCCCCGCGGTTTGCGCTCAATCCTGCTCGGGCGCCGCCGCCGGGATGAACGCCACCAGCCGGCTGTCGCACCATAATTCGCAATCGATCCGGCTGCCGCGCGCATGCGCGGCCTCGATCGCGGCAACGTCGTCCTCCGCTTCGAACAAGGCCGTGCTGATGATGCGCCCGTCCTTGAGGCAATAGAGCCGGTAACTGATCACGAACGCCCTCCCCGACGCGGGCCCGCTCAAGCAGACTCGATCGTTACGGTGGCGTTATATTTGTTGGTGAACGTACGCGAGGGACATTTTGGATCGCGCGCTCGATCCGTCGCATTGGCTTTCGGGCCTGTCCAGCTAGAAGGCGCGCATGGCACGACCTCTTCGCCTCGGCACGCGCGGATCGCCGCTCGCTTTGTGGCAGGCAGAAATGGTCGCCGACGCCCTGCGCGCGGCGCACGGCTGGCCGACTTATGCGGTCGAAATCGTGCCGATCCGCACCACCGGCGACAAGGTCCAGGATCGCGCGCTCGCCGAGATTGGCGGCAAGGCGCTGTGGACCAAGGAACTCGACCGCGCCTTGCTCGATCATGAGATCGATTTCGCGGTCCATTCGATGAAGGATGTCGAGACGATCCGGCCGCCGGAGATCGTGATCGCCGCGATGCCGCCGCGCGCCGATACGCGCGACCGGCTGATCGGGGCGGACAGCCTGGCCGCGCTGCCGGCCAATGCGCGGGTCGGCACATCGTCGCCGCGCCGCGCCGCGCAAGTCCGCCGCGCACGGCCCGACGCGCGGATCCTGCTGTTCCGCGGCAATGTCGACACGCGCCTGCGCAAGCTGGCCGAGGGCGAGGCGGACGCGACCTTGCTTGCCGCCGCCGGGCTCGACCGGCTCGGGCGCGGCGACATCGGCGTTGCGCTCGACGATCTGTTGCCTGCCCCCGCGCAGGGCGCGGTCGGGATCGAGGCGCGCGCCGGCGATCTGGAGACATTGGCCCTGCTCGCCGCGATCGATCACGACCCGACCAGCGCCTGCGTGCTGGCCGAGCGCGCCTTGCTGTTCGCGCTTGGCGCCGACTGCCATTCGCCGGTCGCCGCGCTCGCCCGGGTCGACGGCACGCACATCCAGCTTCGCGCCGAGATTTTGAGCGAGGATGGTACCCTGTGCGAAGCGGGCGAAAGCCGATTCGCGATCGGCGACGACACGGCCCCCGCCGCGCTCGCCCGCGATCTGCTCGGTCGGGCCGCGCCCGCGCTGCGGGCCTTGTTCGCGGCATGAGGCCTTTGCTCGTGGTGCGGCCCGAACCGGGCGCCGCCGCCACCCTGGCCCGCGCCACCGCCGCCGGCTTCCAGGCGATCGCGGCGCCGATCTTCGCGATCGTGCCGGTGGCGTGGGACGCCCCCGATCCGACCGGCCATGACGCGCTGATGCTGACCAGCGCCAACGCGGTGCGCGAAGCGGGCGCGGCGCTCGCTTCCTACCGCCACCTGCCGGCTTATGCCGTTGGTGAAGTCACCGCCCACGCCGCGATCGAGGCGGGTTTCACGGATATCCGTGCCGGATCGGACGACGCGGCTTCTTTGGTGGTCACGATGGCGAAGGACAATATCGCGCATCCCTTGCATCTGGCCGGGCGCGAGCATCGCGTGCTCGCCGACGCGCCTTTCCCGATCACGCGGCGGATCGTCTACGCCGCCGATCCGGTCGCCGCTTTGCCCGCCGCCGCGCTCGCCGCGCTGGCGCGCGACGCGGTCGTGCTGCTTCATTCGCCGCGCGCCGCCAGTGTCTTCACAGCCTTGCTCGGCGAGGCGGGGATCGACCCCGCCACCATCGCGATCGTGGCGATCAGCCCGGCTGCCGCACAAGGGCAATGGCGCGAGATCGCGATCGCCGAAGCGCCGCATGACGGTGCCCTGTTGGCGGCGGCGGCCCGTCTGTGCGAGAAGCGGTGAAATGGACCAGCGCGATTATTACGGGACACAAAAGCGGCGCGGCTTCTTCTGGCCGCTGACGCTGTTGCTGATCACCTTCCTGTTGGGCATCGTCGCGACGACGCTGGCGCTGCGCCACTGGACCAGCCTCGATAAACTCGTCCATCCCGTGTCCGCCGCCCAGCCGGTGGTGAACAGCCCGCAGCCCGCGCCGCGTTCACTGGCCGCATTGCCCACCTCAGCCCCGGGCGATCCCGCGCTCGACGAGCGCGTCGCCGCGATCGAATCGCGGATCGATTCGATCGACGCGCGCGCCACCGAAGCCTCGGGCGACGCCGACCGCGCCGAGGGCCTGCTGGTCGCCTTCGCCGCGCGCCGCGCGCTCGATCGCGGCCAGCCGCTCGGTTATATCGAAGGCATGCTGCGCGAACGGTTTGGCGGCTCCGACGCGGCCGCGGTCGCGCAGATCATCGCGGTTTCGCAGCGCCCGGTGACGCTCGCCCAATTGCAGGACGGCCTGGCCGCGCTCCATCCCGCGCTCGTCACGCAGAGTTCCGACGAGGGCGCGTGGCAGGGCTTCAAGCATGAGCTCGCCACCCTGTTCGTGGTGCGCAAGGTCGATCAGCCGTCGACCATCCCGACCGACCGTCTCGCCCGCGCCGATCATGCGCTGGAGCAGGGCCAGGTCGACACCGCCGCCGCCGAGATCGCGCGGATGCCGGGCGCGGCGCGCGCCAACGACTGGCTCGCTTTGGCTCGCCGCTATGTTCTGGCGCGCAACGCGCTCGACCGGATCGAGACCGCCGCCTTGCTGACGCCCGCGCCCAAGCCTCCCGTGCCGCTCGCCGCGCCGGCGGACTGAGACCCGGGCCTGTGCCGGCGCGCGCCGCCCTTCAATATTCGGCGGAATCGTTCGACACGCGGGTCGGCGAGATGATGGGCCGCCGCATGGCCGGCGAGACCTTCCTCAAGGCGTGGATTGACCATGCCGACGCCGATCCGCTGACCGCGTGGGTCCATAATCGCGCCGATGCCAAGGCGTTCGTGGCGCATGCGCGCGAGCTGCGCGCGACCGCGCCGATCGCGGTGGCGGGGGTCGAGAATTTCGCGCCGCTGATCGACGCCGGCACCTTGTGGCTGGGGGATCCCTCGCTCGCGCGGCAGGCATGGGAGCGGCGCTGGTTCCGGCAGGATGCATGGAGCATCGTCGGCATCACCCATACCATTTCCAGCCATCTCGCCGCCGACCGTCTGGCCGAGATCCTGACCAGCCCGGTTCAGCCGTGGGACGCGCTGATCTGCACGTCGCGCGCGGTCCGCAATGTGGTGCGGACGATGCTGGCGGAACATAGCGCCTTTCTGGCCGCGCGCCTCGGCGCGACCACCTGCACCGGCCCCGAATTGCCGATCATCCCGCTCGGCGTGGACTGCGCCGGCTTCGCGCACGATCCCGCCCAGCGCGCGCGCTGGCGGGCCGAGCTTGGCATCGGCGCGGACGATGTCGCGGTGCTCCAGTTCGGACGGATGGCGTTCCATCTGAAGGCGCATCCGCAACCGCTCTATCTCGCGCTGCGTCAGGCGGCCGAGACCAGCGATCGGCGGCTGCATCTGATCTTTGCCGGGCAGCCGATCAATCCCGGCCAGGCCGAGACCTTCCGCGATCTTGCCGCCGCCTTCGCCGACACGATCACCACCCATTTCGTCGATGGCGCGCGCGCCGACGCGGGCAGCGTCCGCTCCGCCGCCGACATCTTCACCTTGCTGTCCGACAATATCCAGGAAAGCTTCGGCCTCGCGCCGGTCGAGGCGATGGCGGCGGGCCTGCCCGTGGTCGGCAGCGACTGGGACGGGCTGCGCGACACGATCGAACATGACGTGACCGGTTTCCTGATCGACTCGATCCTGCCCAGCCGCGGCGCGGCCGAACTGCTCGCGCGGCGCCACGCCTTCGCCCAGGACGATTATCATTTCTACATCGGCAGCGTCGCCCAGATGACCGCGATCGATGTCGGCCAGGCCGCGCGCGCCTTCTCGGCGCTGGCCGCCGATCCGGATTTGCGGCAGCGGATGGGCGAGGCCGGGCGCGTACGGGCGCAGGCCCTGTTCGACTGGCGGGTGGTGATCGGCGCCTATCGCGGCCTGATCGACCAGCTGACCGAAATCCGCACCCACGCGCCTGAGCGCGCACCGCGCGGCAACGGCCCCGCCAATCCGGCGCGGATGGACCCGACCCACCTGTTCGGCGGCTATCCGACCGCACGCCTCGACAGCGCGACCCGGTTGATCGCCACGGGACTGACGGACAGCGTCAACGCCATTCCGGGCGGTTTCGAGGCGGCGGTGCTCGTGCGGCGTGCGGTCCCCGCGCCCGCCATACTCGATCGGATGCTGGCGCAGCTCGCCGCCGCGCCGGTCACGATGGCCGATCTGTGCGCCGCCTTTCCCGATCAGGACCCGCGGATGGTGGTGATGGGCGCGGCTTTCCTGATGAAGTTCGGGCTCGCGACGCGGGTTTAGCGCGGGTTTAGAGGCCCTGCATCCGCTGCTTGTGATAGCGGGTGCGGCGGACGATCCCCGCGATCATCAGCACCCAGCCGAACAAGATCAGCACGATCCCCGCGAAGCCGAACATGCGGTCGGCCATGCTGTGCCAGCCGGACTGCGTCTGGAACAGCAGGACCACGCCCAGCATGACCAGGGTCAGCCCGCCCCAGCGCAACGGCTTGGCGACGCCGGCGAGTTCGGCGCGATAAAGTGCCAGCCCTTCGCGGGTCGACAGATCGGGCGGCGGCAATGGCATGAAGGCGAAATCCTTTGTCGGTTGAGCATGCGCACGGGGCCGGACCAACGCAAGACGCAGCGTCACCCGGCCGTCCTTAGACGACCGGGCTTCGCGCCCACCCCAAGCTTCACGCCAGCCGGTTCAACGGCAGCGTACATTGTCCTTGTCGATCGACGAGCCCACCGCCGCACCGCCGGCCGCGCCGAGCAGGGTGCCGAGCGTCTTGGAGCCGCCCGGCGCGATCGCATTGCCGAGCACGCCGCCGGCGATGCCGCCGACGATCAGGCCGGCGGTGCCGTCCGAACGCTTGCAATAATAACGCCCGTCGCGGCCGGCATAGACCTGATCGTTCCGGCCCAAATGTCGTTCCTGATAGTTGGGACCGTCGCGATAATGCTCTTCGGCATAATATGGTCCGGAAGGAGCGCGTTCATGTTCGGCGCGATAATCCGCGCCATAAGCGCTCGTGCAGCCGCCCAGCGCCAGCGGCGCGAGCCCGGCGAGTGCCGCCAGACCGAGGGTCTTGATCCGCATTGTCTCTCTCCCGCCACGTCTCGTGACGGGAATGCAACGATACCCCACGCAGATTGGGTCCGTAGCGGGCCGAATTAAATTCGCGCGCAATTGGCTTGGGCCGTGTTCGGCCGGCGGCTTTGCCGCTTTCCGCCACCCGGCGATGCCGCTAGGAAGGCGTATCCCCGGGGGGCCGCGAGACTCGTGCGGCTGAGAGGCGAGGCGTTCCTCGCGACCCGTCGAACCTGATCCGGCTGACACCGGCGTAGGGAGGGAGATCGGTCCGCCGGTTCTCCGTCCCAATTGGAGACGAGACATGGCAGATATCCCAGCGCGCACCGAACTTGCCGTCACCACCGGCCCGATCCGCGGATCGCGGAAGATCCATGTCGGCCCGCTCGGCGTGAAGATGCGCGAGATCGTGCTGGAGCCGAGCGCCAACGAAGACCCTTTGCGCGTCTACGACACGTCCGGCCCCTACACCGATCCCGATGCCCGCATCGACATCATGGCGGGCCTCGGCGAATTGCGCCGCGACTGGATCCGCGCACGCGGCGATGTCGAGGAAGTCGACCAGCGCGAATTGAAGCCCGAGGATAACGGCCAGCTCGGCCCGGATCGTTCGGGCGGCGTCCAGCCCTTCCCCAATGTCCGCCGCAAGGTGCTGCGCGCCAAAGCCGGAGCCAATGTCAGCCAGATGCATTATGCCCGCAAGGGCATCATCACCCCCGAGATGGAATATGTCGCGATCCGCGAGAATGCGGGGCGCGAGGCGATCGCCAACCTGGTGCGCGACGGCGAGGATTTCGGCGCCGAAATCCCCGATTTCGTGACGCCCGAATTCGTCCGCAGCGAGGTCGCACGCGGCCGCGCGATCATCCCCAACAATATCAACCATCCCGAGAGCGAGCCGATGGCGATCGGGCGCAACTTCCTGGTCAAGATCAACGCCAATATCGGCAACAGCGCGGTCGCCAGCGACGTTGCCGCCGAGGTCGACAAGATGGTGTGGTCGATCCGCTGGGGCGCGGACACGGTGATGGACCTCTCCACCGGCCGCAACATCCACGACACGCGCGAATGGATCGTCCGCAATTCGCCCGTGCCGATCGGCACCGTGCCGATCTATCAGGCGCTGGAGAAGGTCGGCGGCATCGCCGAGGACCTTACCTGGGAGATCTTCCGCGACACGTTGATCGAGCAGGCCGAGCAGGGCGTCGACTATTTCACGATCCATGCCGGCGTGCGCCTGCCCTACATCCCGATGACCGCCAAGCGCGTCACCGGCATCGTCAGCCGCGGCGGATCGATCATGGCGAAATGGTGCCTGTCGCATCACCGCGAGAGCTTCCTGTACGAGCGGTTCGACGAGATCACCGAGATCATGAAGGCGTACGACATCGCCTATTCGCTTGGTGACGGCCTGCGCCCGGGATCGATCGCCGACGCCAATGACGAAGCCCAGTTCGCCGAGCTCTATACTTTGGGCGAGCTGACCAAGCGCGCCTGGGCGCAGGACGTCCAGGTGATGATCGAGGGCCCCGGCCATGTGCCGATGCACAAGATCAAGCAGAATATGGAAAAGCAGCTCGAGGCGTGCGGCGAGGCACCCTTCTACACGCTTGGGCCGCTCACCACCGACATCGCGCCGGGCTACGACCATATCACCAGCGGCATCGGCGCGGCGATGATCGGCTGGTACGGCACGGCGATGCTCTGCTACGTTACGCCCAAGGAGCATCTGGGGCTGCCCGACCGCGACGACGTCAAGGTCGGCGTCGTCACCTACAAGCTCGCCGCCCACGCCGCCGATCTCGCCAAGGGCCACCCCGCCGCCAAGCTGCGCGACGACGCGCTCAGCCGCGCCCGCTTCGACTTCCGCTGGCGCGACCAGTTCAACCTGTCGCTGGACCCGGATACGGCCGAGCAATATCACGACCAGACCTTGCCGGCCGAAGGCGCCAAGACCGCGCATTTCTGCTCGATGTGCGGGCCCAAATTCTGCTCGATGAAGATCACGCAGGAGGTTCGGGATTTTGCTGCCGGCAGGGCAGCAAATAGCGATCTGCTGGGAGCAGATCGCGATCCCGAACCTCGGCAGCTTGCCGAAGGGCAAGATGCCGGCGCGGAAGCCGAGGCCGGCATGCAAAAGATGAGCGCGGTATTCAAGGAAACCGGCAGCGAGCTTTACATGGGCGCAGGCGGACGTGAGCACGATTGAGGATAGACCGGTGGCCCGCATCGTCGACAGCCTGACCGAGCCGCAGACCGCCCGCGCCCGGATGCGCGCGGGCAGCGGCTTCGAGGCCGAGGCGATGGTGACGGTCTCGCCGGTGGGTTTGCTCGCCATCGGCGGCCTCGTGGCGGCGATCCTGCTGTCGGTGGTGCCGATCGTGCGTGCATCCCGTCAGCGGATCCCACCGCCGGACGTGCCGAAGCTGCCATGAACGAGGGCGGCTGCCTGTGCG
>NZ_DATHFV010000225.1:0-10606 GCF_035317925.1 Sphingomonas sp. | reverse complement strand
GAATGTTCAGGAGCTGCTGCGCGGTATCGACGCGACGATCGCCACGCTGCAATCGGCAGGGAAAAAAGTGGTGCTGATCGGGCCGATCGCCCAACCGAATTGGGACTTCGCATCGATAACGGCGCGCAGCATCGCTTTCGGACGGCAACCGCCCCTGCCCCCTTATGAAACCAGACCCACGTTCGATCAGTGGGCGCAGCCGATTATCCGGCATTTCGCCGGACGCAACGACATCACCTTTATCAGACCCGATCTGGCGCAATGCGATGCCCGGAAATGCGACTTTAGCCGGAACGGGGAATCGCTGTTCTCGGATATCAACCATGTGAGCAGGCCGGGATTGGATATCTTCCGCGCGCTTTTCAATCAGGCCCTGAGCGGGCCGCTGGAATTGTCCAAGCGCGACTGATCCAAGCCGGCACATGACGATCCCGCATAGGCCGCAGCGATTGCATCATCGGGCGATCCCCGCATAAGCTGCGGACGAACCCGAAGTTCGGTGCTCTGTGAGGAATAGGATGAACCGGCGCATCGCAGCCATTCTGTGGCGGTTACCGCTTGTGGCGGTGGGCTTGCTCCTGATCCTCATCGGGCTGCCGATGGCGATAATGGGCTATCGGCTCGCCACGTTGGGCGGATCCCTTTATTATCTGCCGACCGGGATCGCACTGATCGCGACCGGCCTGCTACTGGGGCTGAAGCGGACCGAGGCCGTGACCGTCTTCGCCGCGACCTTCCTGGCGACGATAATATGGGCATTATGGGAAGCAGGCCTCGATTTCTGGCCCCAGGTTCCCCGGATCCTTTCCCCGACGGTAATAGCGATCTTCATTGCGGCGGTATCGCCGCTGCTTCCGTGGAAGGCGGAGAGGCGCTTCATAAGCCGTGCAAGTTTCGGCGCGATCGCCGCACTGAGCTGCCTTGTTGCCGCCTTCGTGATCGAAATGTTTCTGCCGCATGGAATCGTGCGCGGCGAAGCGAAAGACTGGCCGCGATCCGAAGCATCCGCCCAAGCCACGCGGTGGGACCATTTCGGCAATTCGGGCGGCGGCACACGATATGTGGACGCCACGCAGCTGACGCCAGAGAATGTCGCGCAGCTGCGCCCTGCGTGGATCTATCATTCCGGTCATATCCCGACCGAAGACCAGGCCGAGGAAGCCACGCCTCTGCAGATTGGGGGCACACTTTATCTCTGTACCGCCGCCAATGTGATGATCGCGCTGGACGCTGAAACGGGCAGGGAATTGTGGAAGTTCGATCCCAATACCCGACGCGAGACTTTTGGCCGATGCCGAGGGCTGGCCTATTTTGAGATGCCTGCCCCGGCGCACCCACAAAAGGGCAGTAGCGGATCAGGGCGAGAGGCCTGCGTCCGTCGGGTAGTGGGAGCCACAGTCGATGCCAGGCTCGTGGAGGTCGACGCCGATACGGGAAGACCGTGCCTGGATTTCGGGGACCATGGCAATGTCAATCTATCGCAGGGCATGGGCGAGATACCGGCCGGATATTGGTATCAGACATCCGCACCGACGGTGGCGCGCGGCCTGATCATCATTGGCGGATATCATCTGGACAATCGGTCCACGCGGGAGCCTTCCGGCGTGGTGCGTGCGTTCGACGCCATGACCGGCGCGCTGATCTGGGCCTGGGATCTCGGCAATCCCGCGATCAGCAAGATGCCGCCGCCGGGCGGCACGTACACGCCCGGCACCCCCAACGTTTGGGCACCGCCGAGCGTCGATGAATCGCTGGGCCTGGTATATCTGCCGACCGGTAATGCAACGCCCGACTTCTGGGGCGGCAACCGTTCGGCGGAGAAGGACAAATATTCGTCCTCCGTAGTTGCGGTGGACATCGGCACGGGCAAGGTGCGCTGGGCATTCCAGACAGTGCATCACGATATCTGGGATTATGACGTCGCGTCGCAGCCGATCCTGTACGATCTCGCGATTGATGCGAAGCACCGGTTACCGGCGCTGATTCAGCTGACCAAACGAGGGCAGATTTTCTTGCTGGATCGCCGCGATGGACGGCCAATTGCTCCCGTGGAAGAGAAGCGTGTTGCGATCGATCCGGCGCCGGGAGACAGGAATGCGCCGACGCAGCCCTATTCGACGGGTATGCCCGCCATTGGCGCACAGCGCTTTACGGAGAGCCAAATGTGGGGCGCCACACCGATCGACCAGCTCTGGTGCAGACTGACATTCAAGCGGGCTCGGTATGATGGAGAATTCACGCCGCCAAACGTCAGCGAAGCGCTGCAATATCCCGGCCAGACCGGAGGCATGAATTGGGGCAGCGCGAGCATCGACGAACGACACGGCTATATGTTCGTCAACGACATCCGGCTGTTCTACAGATTGCAGCTGATACCGCGGCGCATAGCGGACCGCATGGCCGGGTTCGCGAAGACCAGCGACGATCCGCATTCACCTTATGCACCGCAAAAGGGAACGCCGTTCGCAGCGTTCAGAACGATGTTCGCTTCGCCGCTCGGCTTTCCGTGCCAAAACCCGCCGTATGGAACGATGACGGCGATAGACCTGAAGACCCGACGGATCTCGTGGCAGAGACCAATGGGCACGCTGCGCGATACGGGACCGCTGGGTATCACGGGGCTGGATTTCCCGATCGGAATGCCGACCCTGGGAGGATCGACGGCCACCGCCGGCGGGCTGGTTTTCTTCGCCGGGACACGCGACGCATCCCTACGCGCGCTCGATGCCAGAAACGGCCGAGAGGTGTGGCGCCAAAGGCTGCCGCTGATCTCTACGGCCACGCCGATATCCTATATCTCACCGCGATCCGGCCGACAGTTCGTCGCCGTAGTTGCGGGTGGCGCGATTGGTAAGACGCGAGGCGATTATGTGATTGGGTATACCGTGCCTAGGAAACACAATCAATAATCTGCTTTTTTGCTAATTATTGCACTTTCAAATCATACATAACTTGATTTGTTTCGTTCCTGACAAGTTGATAGCGAACACGTCCGTTGCCATAAGGACCTTTTACCCATGTTATAGCCAAACTTTGATACGGCTTAAAAACAAGAGATTGGCTGTTGTAGAGAGTATAAACGAGCGCAAGGCACGAGCCAGCAGCGAAGCATGCAAAAATGGGCGTCCTCACCTGAGCAATACTCAGCTCCCTGTAGTAAGCCCTACAAAGCACAATTGCTTGTAGAGGGAAGCAAACAAGCATTATGCGATTCCAGAATATGGGAAATGGTGCTAGGAATGAGTGAGCTACGAGCACCAGCCATGTTATAACAAATGCATTCTTTGTTATATAATCATCAACTCTGCCCTTTCTTTGCACAAGCCACAAAAATCCAAGGTGCCAAACAACAATTGCAAGAGAAAACGGCGAAACCTCGCCGAGCGCGAACGAACTGTAAATCTGCATTTTGTCGGCAACAAATCCCTCTCCAGCCACCGCCAAAACAAACCCGGTAATTGAGAGGAGTAAGTTTCCCCCTACTGAGGAAACAAAAAATCCAACAATTGTGGTAATGAGAGAAAATTTCAGAGTGGGAACCCGGCCTCTCCAGAATATAATGGGAATAAAAATAGCCGAGAAGTAGTGCATACTTATTGCAACCAGCGCCATCGTGATGGCGCGAAAATGCCGTCCATCATTTTCGTATATGAATGCAAGATAGATGAACGACACAGCAAATGCGTATCGCATGGATGACATCGGCCCGGATAAAAACACGAAGCCGTAGTACCATAATACAACTATACCCACCGTAGGCGAGAATCTACTCGCTAACTTAACGAATGCGAATATGCTAAATGTGCCACAGATAAATATTAGAGATTGAAACCCGAAATCGAAGGTTCTTAAAATTCTGTTTAGCAGCACGAATCCGGGTTCAAACATGCCGGACGTAATACTTGCGTAGATGTCAGTTTCGCCAAACCCCCGCTGAAACTGATAGTAGGTTTCGTAATCTACCCAGTCGAAACCCGTTTCGTATCGTAGACCGACGATGAAGGCCAGAATGGCCCCAGCCGCATAGGCAGGCCATCGCGATTTCGTATCCCCCTCGATCATTGCGAGCGCGAATAGCACAGCAAAAAATGCCAGATACCAGAACATCAATCCTCCCAGAGCTCGGGTATCAGAAAGCAAACGGGTGGCAAAGGCGAGGGCTCCGCGTTCCAGACCGCCCCGCCAATGCGACATTCAACGGAGGATGAAATGCCTGATTGGCAAGCCATTGGATGGGATCCTCAAAGGGGAATTAGAAAGTTTATAGCTGCTGGCGATCAGCCGGACAGTGTTTTGATCCGCACGGAGATAAACGACAGCACCATCGTCGAGCGCAATAAGGGGCAACAGAACGAGGCCTTCAACCGACGCGACGATATGTGGCACGCGGCGTCCATCCCAACCAGCGTCATGTTCGAATGGCTAACGCGGTTTGGCGTCAATGCCTGGAACCCCGACCACGCGGATGCGGTGAAAAAGCTGCTCAATTCCAGCGATTACCGCTGGTGCAAGGTCAAGCACATCATCCTGTAGGCCACGCACCAGCGTAGCGCCCGCCCAAGTTGCCGGCACTTGCCGGCACGAACACCGACAGAAAGGAGGCCATCATGGCCGAACCGCAGACTTATGCGGGCGTTTCGTGAGCGGTGTCGGCATCGCGGCGGCGGGCGCCGTCACCAGTTCGCCGCCTCCACCGCCCCTGACCGTACACATTTCGTGGAATGGCCAGACGCCGTTGCCGGTATCGGGCGCGTCGGGCGTCGCCCAGGCGGTCGGCTCACCGTTCGCCCCGAACGTGCTGGTCCCGCTCGTCTCAGGCGGCGTGCCGCCCTACGCCGAAAGCGGCGGGCTGGTGAATAACACCAGCGGCAAGCTGACGATCGCCGCCGCGCCAGATGGCGTCCATAATACGATCGCGTGGTCGGGCTTCGCCATCAACGAGGTGGAAAGCACCGACGTCACCTACCGCGCGACCGACAGCGCAGGCACGACCGTCACGTCCACTTATACGGGGATCCTCGTCCAGCGGACGAGCTGAGCGCCGAGCCTACTCCTCCTGCGCGCAGGGATCGCAGATGCGGTTCTGAGCGGGCAGGTAAACGCCGCAGCGTGCGCAATGCGAAGGATCATGCGCCTTTTCATACAGCGACTGCGCCCAGCTCCGGAGCATACCGGACAGGTTCTGGGGTGCCGTTACGACGGCGGGTTCACGCATACGCGACGCGGACTTCATGGGTAATCCTTCCAGCGAGCCATGATGAGGGCTGCGGCGCTCAAAAACCATTCATCGGAAGATAGGGGTCGGGCCGATCTCCCGATCAGGTTGGGGGGCGTAATGACCGTGATTGAGACGATTCCGGCCTGGGCGCCGATGTGCGGCGCGGCATTGGGCGGCGGGGGGCTGGGCGCGGGCCTGCGTCCGATCCTGGACTATTGGAAAGGCCGCCGCCGCCAGACCGACGAAGTCGCGATGGAGCTGGTGGCGAAATTGCAGGCGCGGATCGAGCGGCTTGAGGAATCCTCCGCCGCCGAACGCCAGCTGTGCGACGCGAAGCTTTCGGTGCTGCGCCATGAATTGCAGAATGTGCAGGGCAATTTCGACGCCCTGCTGCTGGCGATCGAGGTGGCGCCCGAAAAGGCCGCCGAAGTTGTCGCCAGGATCAAGCGCCGGCGTGCGGCCTGATGTGGCGGTGGAATCAATCCGCCGGCCGGCTGGCGCGCGGCGGCCAGACGTGGCGCGGCTATAGCGGTGCGGGACGGGGGCTGAACAATCCGGCGTTGCAGGCGGCGGCCGGCACAGGCCCGATCCCGCAGGGGCGCTGGACGATTACCAGCCGGCGCGACAGCCCCAATACCGGACCGTGCACGCTTACCTTAGTGCCGGATCCGGGAACGGAGACGTTCGGCCGCAGCGAATTTCGTATTCATGGAGACAGCATCGCGCATCCCGGCACGGCGAGTCACGGTTGCATCATCCTGCCACGGGCGGTGCGCGACGCGATCTGGCGTAGCGGGGATCGCGCGCTCGAGGTCGTCGGCTGACGGCGCGTAGTCGACTGCGCCCAGGACCGCCCACCAGAAGGTGGCGACCTCGCGCCGTCCGGACGCCTCCGCCTCCAGGACCTGACCGTTGGCGAACAGGGCCGCGCCCGCGCCGAATTCGGCCATCAGTGCGGCCGCCTCGTCGAGCGCGACAAGCCTGA
This sequence comes from Sphingomonas sp., assembly GCF_035317925.1. Lineage (GTDB taxonomy): Bacteria > Pseudomonadota > Alphaproteobacteria > Sphingomonadales > Sphingomonadaceae > Sphingomonas_I. The sequence goes on along the minus strand of NZ_DATHFV010000225.1, from coordinate 4,403 downwards.
GCAGCGGATCTGAAAGAGCGCGCGCCATGAAAAGCCAACGCCAGCTTTGGTGGATTCGATCCGCACGGGCGCACTCGGTTCGTCGCACGATTGTAACGCGCCTCCCCTCCCTGCGCGCCCTCCGTTTTCCCGCCCGGCTCCAACTTGGCGGCCGGGCCTTTCCAAGGAGACTGACCATGACCGACAGCAAGACCTGGTGGCAGAGCCGCACCGTGTGGGTGAATGTGGTGGCGACGTTGTTTGCCCTGCTCGGCACGTTCAAATTGCTACCCACCGGGCTCGATCAGGACACGATCGTCACTGCGATCATGGGCGTGGTCGCGATCGCCAATGTCGTGCTGCGACTGCTCACCAACCAGGCGATCGCATGAGCGGCTGACGCCCCATGTGGACCAAGCTGATGTTGAGCGCCGCGGCTGTTCTGGCCGCGGCGCTCTTCGCGTTTCTGGGCGACCGGATGATCCAGGCCTATGGCGCGGCGCGCTATCAGGCGGGCCTGGCCGACGGCCGGGTGCAGCAGCTGCCGGCGATCCTGACCGCCAACGCCGCCGCCGCCCAAGCCGGCCTGGACGCACGCGACCGCCTGATCGCAGCCGAACACAACCATGCCACCCAAGCCGTCCGACTGGCGGCCTTGATCCAGCAATCGGAGGATGAAGGGAGAGCCTATGAAGCGAGCGATGCCGGCCGTGCTGACTGCCTTGATGCTGAGCGCGTGCGCGCCATCGAGGTCACTCGCGCCGCCCTCTTTCCTGTCGCCGCCGCCCAAACCTCCACCAGCGGGCAATCCGGACCCTTGCCTGCCGACGCCACTCGCCAAGCAAGCGGATGGAACCCTGGATAAGGGTGAGGCGGACCAGGCGATTCGTGCTGGCGATGCGGATTTGGCGCGATGTCGGGCGGATCGGGATCGGTGGAGAGAGGCGTGGCCCGTTTCGTGATCGACAATCACGCGCATTGCGCGGGCATTTTGCTCACGGCTTGGCAACGATAGGCGCTATAGACACACCGGCATGACCACACCCGCCGGCATGACCGATCTCTTTCCAGCCTTCAGCCTGGGCGCGGTGGCGTTGCTCAATCTGATGGCCCGCCTCGATCCGCCGCCTTTGGTGCGGTGGAGCGTGGTCGGCGGTCTGGCCTTGGTGCTGGTGCTATATCTGGCCGACCAGATTCACCTGTGGCTGCCAGATCGCGTTGGGCTGCCGCTTTATGTCGCGTTGCTGGCGGGATCATCCGCGATCATCGTCTGGAACTGGCGGAACAAGCGCGCCGCCAGGCGGGGTTGAGGCGACGGCCTAGCCTGGATAACCCGCCGCTTCCAATATCAGCGCCGCAATCTCCCGGGGATGAGAGAGGATGGCAAGGTGACTGGCGGGAAGCTCGATCGTCTTCGCACCCATTCTCTTCGCCATGAAGCGTTCAAGATCGGGCTCGATCGTGCGATCGTTGGTCGAGACCTGGTAGAAGCTCGGCTTGCTGCGCCAGGCCGCTTGGGTGACGCGCGCATTAAACAATGTGTCGGAGACCGGCCCCTGGACCGCATAGAGGATGCGCGCCTTGGCCGGATCTATGTCGCCGGCGAAATCGCGCAGGAAAGCGGCCTCGCTGAGCTTCGCATAGCCGCCCGAGTGAACGAGCCCCAGGCTCGCCGGCGGCGCGGGAAAGCGTTTGGCGAGCGCAGTATAGTCCTCGCCCGCATCGGGCGCACGCGCCGCGCAATAGACGAGCGCGCTCACCTTGGCATCAACGCCGGTTTCGGTGATCACCTCGCCGCCATAGGAATGCGCCACAAGCACGGTCGGCCCGTCCTGCAGCGCAATCGCACGTCGCGTATAATCGCAGTCCTCGGCCAGACTGTTGAGCGGATTCTGGACGGCCGTGACGTTCAGCCCCCTCGCCTGCAGGTGCGGGATGACCTCCGCCCAACAGGATCCGTCGGCATAGGCGCCGTGGACCAGCACGACGTTGCGCACGCGTGGCGGCGTGGCGGACACGGGCCTCGCCGCGGCGAGCGTACCGATCGCGGCCAGGCCGGCAGTGAAAGAACGACGGTCGATCATCGCCACTTCCCCTATGATATACGGGTTGATCAGCCCGCTATTTCTGCATCTTCATCAGCTGATCCATCGGCATCATGTTGTGGTTGAGATGCGCCATGATCCAGACGGAGCCGACCACCACCAGCAAAACAATCAATACACCAAATGCGAGTGCGAGCGTGTTGTTGGTGTTTTCCGGCCCGCTGGTGATGTGCAGAAAGAAGACGAGGTGAACGCCGATCTGCGCCACCGCCAGCGCGAGCAAAGCGGCGGGAATGCCCGGCCCCCACACCAGGTCCGATCCCGCGATCCAGAAGCTGGCGACGGTGAGCCCGACCGCGAGCAGCAGGCCGAGCAGATAGATCTGGATTTCCTTGAACCCGGATCCGCCGGCATGTTCATCGCCGGGAGCGGCCTCGTCATGCTCACCCCATTCCTCATCATGGCCGCTCATGCGCCGGCTCCCAAAAGATAGACGATCGTGAACAACGCGACCCAGATGATGTCGAGCGCGTGCCAGAACAGGTTGAAGCAAAGCAGCCGCCGCATGATCTGCGGCTTGAAACCTTTGACCCAGATCTGCGCCATCATCGTCGCGAGCCATAGGCCGCCGATCGTGACGTGCAGACCGTGGCAGCCGACAAGCGCGAAGAAGGCGGAGAGAAAGGCGCTGCGCCCGGGCCCCGCACCCTTCACGATCATCTCGTAAAATTCGAGCACTTCGAGAATCACGAACACCAACCCCAACAGGCCGGTGACAAACATCCAGAATTGGGTCTGAAGCTGTTTGCGCTGCAGGGCTGCGACATAGCCGAGGCCGCAAGTGAAGCTGCTGGCGAGCAGGCAGGCGGTCTCGATGCCGACGCGCTTCAGGTCGAACAATTCGCGCCCCGTCGGGCCGCCCGCGGTCGCATGGGCCAGCACGGCGTAGGCCGCGAAGAAGCCCGAGAACATGACGATGTCGGACAGCAGGAAGATCCAGAAGCCATAGCCGACGATCACACGCTTGGGCGCGGGGCCGCCTGCACCATGGCCGCGCGCCTCAGCGTGGCCATGGCCGTGCGGATCATGGCCCTGCGCGTAAGGGCCCTGCTGCAGATAGACAGCTGCGACGTCGCTGGGGGTGGGTCCGTGGCTCATGCCGGGCTCCCCACCTTGGTCAGCCAGTCGCCACTACGCGATGCCCGTCGCGCGCGATCGACGCGGGCGACGTCCTCCGCCGGGATTTCATATTCGTCCTCGTCGCGCCAGGCGAAGACGACGAAGGTCGCGTAAGCGCCGACGAAGCCGAGCGCCACCATCCACCAGATGTGCCAGATCAAGGCGAAACCCATGAAACTGGCAAAGAAGGCTGTGATGAAACCGGTCGGACTGTTGCGCGGCATTTCAATCGGTTTGTAATCGGGCTCGTCGTGCAGCTTTTCCTGCGCGATCGCGGCCTGTTTGATGCCCCAATAGGCCTCTTCCCCATGCACGTCGTAGAGGACGGGGAAGTTGAAGGTCGGCGGCGGTGATGGCGTCACCCATTCCAGGCTGCGGCCGTTCCAGGGATCACCGGTCGTGTCGCGCAATTGTTCGCGCATGCGGATCGACACGACGAGCTGGACCACCTGGCTGGCGACACCGAGGAAGATCACCACGGTGCCCGCGCCCGCCATCAATATCCACGGATCCCACAGCGGATTGTCGATATGCTGCAGGCGGCGCGTCATGCCCTCCATCCCGACGATGTAGAGCGGGGTAAAGGTGGCGATGAACCCCGCGAGCGTCAGCCAGAAAGCAGTCTTGCCCCAGCCCGGATGGAGCCGGAAGCCGAACGCCTTGGGAAACCAATATTCGTATCCGGCAAAGGCGCCGAACAATACGCCGCCAATGATGACGTTATGGAAATGCGCCACCAGGAACATCGAATTGTGGAGCACGAAATCGGCGGGCGGCACCGCCAGCAGCACGCCGGTCATGCCGCCGATGATGAAGGTGACGATGAAGCCCAAGGCCCACAGCATCGGCACCTCAAAGCGGACGCGGCCGCCGTACATCGTGAACAGCCAATTGTAGATTTTCACGCCGGTCCCGACCGCGATGATCGAGGTAGCGATGCCGAAAGCGGCGTTGACGTCGCCGCCCGCTCCCATCGTGAAAAAGTGATGCAGCCAGACGAGGAAAGAGACGATGCAGATAAACAAGGTCGCCATCACCATCGATCGGTAGCCGAACAGCGGCTTGCCTGAGAAGGTCGAGAACACCTCCGAGAAGATGCCGAAGGCGGGCAGGATCAGGATGTAGACTTCGGGATGGCCCCACGCCCAGATCAGGTTCACGAACATCATCGGGTTGCCGCCCGCTTCATTCGTGAAGAAG
>NZ_DATHFV010000224.1:0-2418 GCF_035317925.1 Sphingomonas sp. | reverse complement strand
GTGGGGTCACGTCGCCGGGCCTTGTCAGAAGCACGGTAATGTCGAGGCGATCCGCGAGTCGCTGCGCGGCGTCGATCGCAGTCCCGTCGCGGCCATAGATCAGGACGACGCCACTGCTCTCGAGGGTTACCAGCGAAATTGGCGGCATCTCTTCGCCCGCCGCGGCAATCAAGGCAGCTGCCTTCGGGCCGGCCGCAGCGGCGTCTTTCGACCAGCCGCCGCTCTCGCGAATATTGACAAAGGTAAGCCGTGATTGCGGAAACTTCTCCGCGGCTTCCCTGAACAGCGGCGCTTCCTGGGTGCAGGCGACCGTGATCGGCGCGCCGTCGGCGAGCGCCTCCTTGAACCGCTCTAACTCTAGTCCGCAGAGCTGGTTCGCCTGGCTGATCTTTCCGGCGCAGCCGCGACCGATCGCTTCCGCATCAAGCGGCATGGTCTTCTCGCAGCTGCAGATCAGAAGATGAGACGGGGTCGCGCTCATTGTGAAATATCCGGAACCCGTGACCTAGCGGGCGGTTGCTTCGTCTCACGGTTCGGCATCAGCCGCTCGCGTAAGGATCGAGACTCAAAGGGCGCTCGCGCCGCCGGCTTGCGCGGGATAGCATACACCCGCGGGCTGCGGCCAATTAGGATATTGTCCTTCATGATCTCGCGTCTCAAGGACTTGGAACAGACCCTCGATCTGCCCCCGGGTTATACTTTGGTGGCGTTACGCGAGGTCGGCGACGCCTTCGCTCACGGCTGCGACATCGCGGCGCATGCCGGGGCTGGGACTCTGGTATGGGTGCGCCGCTACGATCTGGTCGAGTTCGCCGTGGTACTTGAACCCGATGAGCCGCTGGTATCGGCGCGTCGCGCGCTCTTTGCCGGCATGAATGCCTCCGCCGACGCGATTGCCGCCCATTGCCCGCCCGAGCGAGATGTGAGTTTCGACTGGCCTGACGCGATCCGTTTCGATGGGGGATTGCTCGGCGGGGCGCGGCTCGGCTGGCCGGCGGACTGCGCCGAGGATGACATACCGGCTTGGCTGGTGCTCGGCGTCATTCTGCGCGCGGCGGATATGGCGCATGTCGAAGAGGTGCAGGCCGCGGCCGGCGTTTCCCTTCTGAGCGAGGGTTTCGCGATGATCGACAGCGACGCGATTATCGGCAGCTTCGCCCGCCATCTCATGACCGCGTTCGACCGCTGGAACGAGCGCGGGTTCGAGGCGATTGCGCAGGATTATTTGGAGCGGCTTGCCGGCCGCAGGGCCGGTGAACGCAGGAGCATCGACCGCAACGGCGATCTGCTGGTCAGCCCGCCAGCCGGCAGCCGGCTGCCGCACCGAACCGGTCTTTTGGATGCGCTCGGCAGGGCGGCTTGGTATGATCCCCAAGTGCGCGGTCCGAAATTCGGATGAGGCGGACATGTTGAAAATTCCACGGACGATCAGGCTGGACCCGTCGGATACCTTTGTTTTCGAGCGGGCGGCGGAACCCGGTGAATGGGCGGTTTCCGGCGCGTTTGTCTTCTGGAACCAGGATCCGGCCGCGCTGGGCGAGAAGCAGCGCGTGGCATTGCGTTCGGGCTTTCTCGGGATCGACAGCCTTGGCTGGTCCACGCTCGCCATTGTCACCGAAGCGACCGAGGCAGACAGACAGGCCATGGTCGAGCGCCTCGCAAGCCAGCTGCGGGAAAAATTCGGCGCGCCCGATCCGGAGGCCGCGCGCGTTGCAGCCGAAGAGGAGGTCGCGTTCGCGGCCTCGTTGTGCGATCACCCTGCGCAGACGCTGCTCGCCGTGCAGCGCAGCGTCGAGAATGGCGAAATCCGTGAGCGCTTTCGCACCCTCAAGCCGCGCCAGGCCGCAACGGATGGGGATCGGTTGCACGCGCATACCCGCGCCTTTACCTTCCATGAGGTTGAAGGCGACGTTGAGCCTGCCGAACAGGTCGATCTTCTCGGAATGATCAGGACCGACCGCATGACAACGGATCGCACATGAGAGAATTCTGGGTCGCCTCGGGCCATCATCTTACACACCGTGCTGATCACGGTGGGCTGGTCGCGACACCCGAACTCATCATGGCCTATCTGGCGCGGCCGGAATTAATGCCGCCGGCTGACGCCTGCGAGGTGGAGCGCAATCTGCATGCAAGCTTGCTGGCGGATCCTCTTCGCCCGATCTCGGAATCCGACATCGCTGCGCTCGCAGACGCCGATGCGCGCGAGAACTGGACCTTCATGATCGACTTCCGCGACCGATTGATGGCCGCTTCAACACTTGAGGCGTTATACATCGCGCTGGCCCGCAAAGGGACGGGCGAACTACCGCCGATCTTTCTGTCCCAGCTTTGCCAGCTGATCCTGCGCAACGGGCTTGAAGGTTGCGACGATCCTTACACGCTGCGCGCGGCGGAACTGTTCTATCGCAGCCAGAA
>NZ_DATHFV010000223.1:0-39928 GCF_035317925.1 Sphingomonas sp. | reverse complement strand
GCTGAACCCGCTGAACCCGCTGAACCCGCTGAACCCGCTGAACCCAAAAGATAGCAAGAGGCCCGACCTCTAAAAAATCGGACGGCCCGTAGGGCGTAGCGATCTTGCAAGATTACCCCTTCAATCGCGGGGGCGCGCGTTCCCATCGTTAAGAGTAACGACGATGGCAGCACATCACTTGGCCGAACTCCTGTTTGGGTTGGCCGCTTTGATATCCGCTCTCAAGCGGAAATGACAACGGGGCGGTGGTGGTAACATCACCGCCCTTTTTGTTACTTTCTATTCCTAGTCTCGATCGTGCTCCGCATTTCACCATAGCGGGCTGGATGAAACGGCAGTGGCGCGGTTGCCATTGCTGGCGCAGAAGCAACTCGTCCGCCTCGTACAGATGTGGCACGAGCAGGCGTCATGCCGATGGCTGTTTTGCGTCGAATATCAGACGATTATGGGCACGGTTCAAATCTCCGTAAGCAGTGATTAGTTTAGAAACACAGGGGGAGCCGAATGGCTTGGGACACGGGACTTAATACCGGTAGCGTGGCTTACGGCATCGCATCAGCGCCAGAGCCGCGCGTCAGGGTCATCGCTGGTCCCGGCACAGGCAAATCGTTTGCGATGAAGCGCCGTGTCGCTCGGCTCCTAGAACAAGGCGTGGCGCCAAAAGAACTGCTCGCCGTGACGTTCACGCGTGTAGCGGCTGAGGACCTGCACCGTGAATTGCAAAAGCTCGGGGTGCCAGGGTGCGAGGAACTCAAAGGTCAGACTCTTCACAGTCTCGCAATGCGTATCCTCTCAAGAAAGCATGTCTTAGAGGCGGTGGGACGGACACCCCGGTCGCTCAATACCTTCGAGGTGGGGGCTTTGATCTGCGACATCGCCGGAGCGAGCGGCGGAAAGCGTCAGGCTAAGAAGCTGATTCAGGGGTACACCGCTGCATGGGCTCAAAGCCAAGGCGACGAGCCGGGCTTCCCCAACAATGATGAGGAGAAGGCATTTCAGGCCGCCCTCCTCGCTTGGCTCGAGTTTCACGAAGGGATGCTGATCGGGGAACTCATTCCGTATCTCGTCCGCTACCTCAAGGACAATCCAGCGGCCGCGGAGCGTTCTGAATTCAAGCAACTTCTCGTTGATGAGTATCAGGATCTCAACAAGGCTGAGCAGACCGCAATTGCGTTCCTCGGGGAGGATGCCGACATTTGCATCGTCGGCGACGATGACCAGTCGATTTTTAGTTTTAAATGCGCTCATCCGGACGGCATCCGCCAGTGGAAGGATCTGCACGCCGTTTGTGCCGATCTTGCGATGGCCGACTGCCACCGCTGCCCAACCACGGTCGTCGAGATGGCAAATGCCCTGATTAGCGTTAACACCAATCGCGCGCCCCGCGCATTGACGCCACTGCCCGAGAAGGGAGCGGGTGAGGTTTCCATCGTACAGGTGCGGTATCTCCATAACGAGGCCTCATGGATTACCGCCAAGGTGAAAGAGCTCATTGAGAAGGGGGTTCACCCGAGCGAGATCATCATTCTCGTTCAGCGCTCGCGCGCGACGAAGCCCATCGTGAACGCCCTCCGTGGCGAAGGCATCCCGGCCAAGTCCTACTATGAGGAGAGCCAACTCGATTCAGCTGCGGCGCAAGACAGGTTCGCCCTCTTCAAGCTGCTTCTCAATAACGAGGATCGCGTGGCGCTCCGGTATCTGCTGGGGTCCGACAGAGGCGACTTTGCTCACAAACCCTATGCTCGCGTGCGGCAACACTGCGAGGCAAGTGGTGATAGCCCTTGGGACGCGATGGACAAGCTCGCGGATGGTACGCTCGACATTGCTTACACTAAGCCGCTGGTCGAGCGTTTCAAGTTCATCAAGGACGCGCTCGCCAAACTGGATGCGGTGGCGGACGATTTAAGCGCCTTCATAGACACACTGTTTCCGGACGCGGACGCTGACTTGAGTGAACTCCGCGAACTCGCGCTGGCGCAGAAGGAAGTGGTGGAGACGCCAAAAGACCTCCTCTCGGGAATGATGCAGGAGATTACTCAGCCCGATATTCCACCAACAGTCGAGGATGTCCGGCTTATGAGCCTACACAAGAGCAAGGGCCTGAGTTCTCCTTATGTGTTCATCGCTGGGTGTGTGGAAGGCATCTTGCCCCCCTCCTTCGATGATGCTCCATCCAAGGAGGCCAAGGATGCAGCGCTCGAGGAGGCACGGCGATTGTTCTACGTCGGCATAACGCGGGTTAAGGCAGACTTGGAGAACGATCGGCCGGGCAGTCTGTTCATCACATATGCCCAACAGATGCCGGCGAAAGACGCCCATGGCGCTAGAATCGCTTTCCAGACCCAATCTGGCCTGATGGCGAACCTCCTGCCGAGCCGCTTCATCGGCGAATTGGGTCCGGCGGCGCCTAAGCCAGTCAAGGGATAGCCAGTGAGCAGCAGTTCGCAGCTTGAGGTCGAATACGAGGATATGGTGGACCGGCATGAGCTGTACGCGAAATACGGTATCGCGGCCGAGGCGGCTCAGCTCTTCGAGACCGAGCTGAGCACATTACTGCTAGCTCTTCGAGGGCTGGAGAATGATTGGCACGTCGTTCCCAATGCCGCCGCCGCTCGAGAGGTCCTGAACTCAATTGACCGAAGCACCCTCGGGCGAGTGCTGAATGACCTCAAACGGCACATCGCAATAGAGGGCGACTTGGATGAGGAATTCTCATCAGCCCTCAAGGCAAGAAACCGGCTGATGCATAGCTTTTTCGAGAGGCACAGCCTCAAGATTCAGACCGAGGGTGGTCGCAGGGAGATGATCGCAGACCTAGACGGCCTGCACCGCGAGCTCTTCACGGCGTGGCGAGCCGCAGACAAGCTCACGACGATCGTATCAGCGGTTGTGCAGCATGCGGCGCAAGGACGGCCCTACACAGCGTAGGGGCGCTTACGTCCGGTGTAAAAGCGGAACGAGTGGCAGCATGCCGGACAGGCATCCGGGCGTTGACGGCCACGCCGCGCAGGGTGCGATCATATCCTCATAGGTCAACCCGCCCGGCGTCGGCATGTTCACCGCCGGATTGACATCTCGCGAATTGTTCTCTATATGTTCTCACGCGAAATGATGTGTCTCGGCGCAAATCATTTAGTTCGTTTCTGGTGTTTTTTGATTTTTCTGCAGGTTTGGAGGCCTTTTGCGGGCAGGAAAGAGGGGGGAGGGGGCCGCGTGCCGAAAATTTATTTTCCGCGCCCCTCGCAATAGCGGCGATACGCTCAATCGTCCTCATCGTCATAATGCGCCAGCGCCAGCGCGCGCGCCTTGATCTGGCGGGTCATGCACCAATGGACCAACGCCTCCTCGCGGCCGTGCGTGACCCACACCTCGCTCGGCGCGATCTCCTGGATGGTCGCTGTCAGCTCGTCCCAGTCGGCATGGTCGGACACGACCAAAGGCAGCTCGACGTTGCGTTGCCGCGCGCGCTGGCGGACGCCCATCCAGCCGCTCGCCATCGCCGTGATCGGATCGGGCAGGCGGCGCGACCAGCGGTCGTTGAGCGCGCCCGGCGGCGCCAGCACGATCGATCCCTTCATCTCCGCCGCCTTGATGCCGGTCGCGGGCAGCAACGGGCCGAGCTCGACGCCCAGTTCCTGGTACAGGTCGCACAGCCTTTGCAGCGCGCCGTGGAGGTAGATCGGTTCATGATAATTGCGCCCGCGCAGCTCCATGATCAGCCTTTGCGCCTTGCCGAGCGCATAGGCGCCGACCAGCACGCACCGATCGGGATTGGCGTGGAGCGCCTCCAGCAGCCGGTCGATCTCCGATCCAGTATCGGGATGGCGGAAGACGGGCAGGCCGAACGTCGCCTCGGTGATGAATATGTCGCACGGCACCGGCTCGAACGGCGCGCAGGTCGGGTCGGGCCGGCGCTTGTAGTCGCCCGAGACCACGATCCGCTCGCTTTTGTGCTCCAGCACGATCTGCGCCGATCCCAGCACATGGCCGGCGGGCACGAACGTCACGCCGACGTCGCCAACCTTGATGCTCTCGCCATAGGCGACCGCCTGCCCGTTCTGCGGGCCGTAGCGGCAGTCCATGATCGCGATCGTCTCGGCCGTCGCCAGCACCGATCCATGCCCGCCGCGCGCATGATCGGCATGGCCGTGCGTCACCAGCGCGCGCTGCTGTGGCGTGGACGGATCGATCCACGCATCCGCCGCGGGCACGTACAGTCCATGCGGGTGGGGTTCGATCCAGGTGCCGAGGCGTGCCATCCTTCCTATATGGTTGGACGAATGGTTCGTTCCAGCAGGGAAGCGATGCGGCGCGTGTGTGAAGCGAGCTCTGTCACCTTGGACGTGTTTGGCGGTTCTTCCCCACCGACTAATAACGCCTCGTCATTCCCGCGAAGGCGGGAATCCATATTGGCGAACGATGCGGTTCTTTCACAAACGCGTGGATTCCCCGCCTTCGCGGGGATGACGTTTGCATGAGCGACTCCCCCCCCCAGATCACCGCCTGGTTCACCACCCGCGGCTGGCAACCCCGCCGCTACCAGCTCGAAATGCTCGACGTAGCCCGCACCGGCCGCCACGCTTTGCTCGTCGCCCCCACCGGCGCGGGCAAGACGCTCGCCGGCTTCCTCCCCAGCCTCGTCGACTTAACCGAACGCCCCACCAAGGGCCTCCACACCCTCTACGTCTCACCCTTGAAGGCGCTGGCGATCGACGTGCAGCGCAACCTGATGGATCCGATCGCGGAGATGGGGCTCCCCATCACGGTCGAGAGCCGCACCGGCGATACGCCGTCCGATCGCAAGGCGCGCCAGCGGGTCAAGCCGCCGCACATGCTGCTGACCACGCCGGAATCGCTCAGCCTGCTGCTCAGCCACCAGGACAGCGCGTTGCTGTTCGAAGGTCTCCAGACGATCATCGTCGATGAGGTCCACGCCTTCGCCACCGGCAAGCGCGGCGATCTGCTCTCGCTCTGCATGGCGCGGCTCCAGCTCCATGCGCCCAACCTGCGCCGCGTCGCCTTGTCGGCGACGGTCGCCGATCCCGACGCCTATCGCGCCTGGCTCGCGCCCGGCGGCGATATCGATGCGGTGACGACGGTGAATGGCGATCCCGGCGCCGAACCCAATCTCCACATCCTGATCCCCGAGGATCGCATCCCCTGGTCGGGCCATTCGGGCCGCTATGCCGCCAAGCAGGTGATGGCGGAGATCGAGACCCACAAAACCACCATCATCTTCTGCAACACGCGCAGCCTCGCCGAGCTGATCTTCCAGGATCTGTGGGCGGTCAACGACATGACGCTCCCGATCGGCATCCACCATGGCTCGCTCTCGATCGAGGCGCGGCGCAAGGTCGAAGGCGCGATGGCGGCGGGGCGGCTGCGCGCACTGGTCGCGACCGCCAGTCTCGATTTGGGCGTCGATTGGGGCGATGTCGATCTCGTTATCCAGATGGGCGCGCCCAAGGGCGCCTCGCGCCTGACGCAGCGCATCGGCCGCGCCAACCACCGGCTGGAGGAGCCGTCCGAGGCGGTGATCGTCCCCGGCAACCGCTTCGAATATCTGGAGGCGCGCGCCGCACTGGACGCGGTCGAGGCGGGCGAGCTCGATACCGACATCTTCCGCTTCGGCGCGCTCGATGTGCTCGCCCAGCACGTCATGGCCTGTGCCTGCGCCGCGCCGTTCGACGAAGCCGCGATGCTGTCCGAAATCCAGGATGCCTTGCCCTACAGCGCGCTCAGCCCCGAGCTCTTCCGTCAGGTCCTCGATTACATCGCCACCGGCGGCTATTCGCTCAAGGCCTATGATCGCTTCAAACGCCTGACATTGGGCGAGGACGGCATGTGGCGCGTCAGCCATCCGCGCTTCATCCAGCAGCATCGCATGAATGCCGGCATCATCGTCGAGGCCGACATGCTCACCGTCCGCTTCAAGAACGGCCGCAGCCTCGGCAAGGTCGAGGAAGGCTTCGCCGCCAGCATGCGGCCGGGCGATACCTTCTTCTTCGCCGGCCTCGCGCTGGAGGTCGACCGGATGGATACCGAAGATCTGTTCGTCCACGCGACCAAAAAGCCCGCGCGCATCCCGACCTATGGCGGCGCGCGCATGCCGATCTCGACCAACCTCGCCGATCGCGTGCGGCGCTACTTCGCCGACCCCTCGCAATGGCCGCGCTTCCCCGCCGACGTGCGCGAATGGCTGGAGATGCAGGGCCGTCGTTCGGCGCTGCCCAGCCCCGATCAGCTCCTGGTCGAGACCTTCCCGCGCGAAGGCCGCCATTATATGGTCGTCTACAGCTTCGAAGGCTGGAACGCGCACCAGTCGCTCGGCATGCTGGTGACGCGGCGGATGGAGAGCGCGGGGCTGAAGCCGCTCGGCTTCGTCGCAAGCGATTATGCGATCGCCACCTATAGCCTCGAACCCGTGCTCGATCCCGCCGCCTTGTTCAGCAAGGACGTGCTGGAGGATGAATTCGTCGACTGGGTCCAGCAATCGAGCTTGCTCAAGCGCGCCTTCCGCGAGGTCGCGGTAATCGGCGGGCTGGTCGAGCGCCAGCACCCCGGCAAGCGCAAGACCGGCCGCCAGGTCACCTTCTCGACCGACCTGATCTACGACGTGCTGCGCAAGTACGAGCCCGACCATCTGCTGATGCGCGCCGCGTGGGAGGATGCCCGCGCCAAGATGACCGATGTCGGCCGCCTCGCCGATCTGCTCGATCGCGCGCAGGGGACGATGCTGCACATGGCACTGGACAAGGTCTCGCCGCTCGCTGTCCCCGTTTTGGTCCTGATTGGCCGTGAGCGCGTCAGCCAGGGTGGTACGGAAGACGCTCTGCTGATCGAAGCCGAGGCGCTGGCAGCGGAGGCGATGGCGGGGTAAGTACAGATAAATCAACAGGGATTTTGGGGATTCCGTATGGCTACGATCAACGGCACCGCCGGCAATGACGTCCTCACCGGGACCGATGTCGATTTCTTCGGAAATGGCGGCGACGACACGATCCACGGCGCCGCCGGCAACGACACGATCGACGGGCTTGGCGGCAGCAACCAGATATTCGGCGACGACGGCGACGACGTCATCAAGTTCGGGCTGACCGCCGCGCCGACCAGCCCGACCCATTCCGCGATCGACGGCGGCACTGGTTACGACACGCTCGATATGAGCAACGCGACCGGCCTCTTCTATATGCCGGAGGTCGGCCCCAACGCGTTCGAGGTCACCCAGAACAACGTCACCGTATTGGCGTCGGTGACCGGGATCGAGCAGATCATACTAGGCAATGCAGGAGAGGATTCCGATTCGGGAAGCAGCCTACGCCTGGCCGACTGGACGACCGATCTGAAAGTCATCGCCCACGGCGCATTCAACGCGATCACGACCGGCCTTGGCAACGACACCATCATTGGCGGCGATGGCAACGACGTGGTCAATACCGTCGGCGGCAACGATAATATCTCGCTTGGTGCCGGACAGGATCAGGCCATCATCGCCGGTGTTTCGGGTCATGCCGACCACGTGACGATCGACGGTGGCGCGGGGCCAGACGACCTGCTGATCTACAATGTTGCCTTGCAAAATAGCGGCGCGACGATCGATCTCGCCGCCGGCACCGGGTCGGTCGGACAGGTGACGCTCTCGATCAGCAACATCGAAAATGTCTATGTAGACAGCTCGTCCTACGGTTCGACGGTATATGGCGACGATAATGCCAATGGGATCACCGGTTCGGTGGGCGCTGCGGTGTTCGACGGTCGCGGCGGCGACGATCGCATTAGGGGCGGCAGTAGCGGCGATCACCTCGCGGGCGGCGACGGCAACGATACGATCGACGGACTTGTCGCCAACGACCAGATTCCGGGCGGTGCTGGCGACGACGTCCTGTACGGCGGCAGCGGCAACAACCTCATCGACGGGGGCGACGGCAACGACTGGATCGATGGCGGCGGGCAGGACACCTCTCCCGGCAATTCTTCGAACGTCGAAAATGGCAGCGACACGATTAGCGGCGGCGCCGGCAACGATCATATCTGGGGCAGCCAGCCCGACACGATCGGTTATGGGCTCGGCGGCGCCCAATGGACAATCGGCTCGGTCGATGCCGCCGACTCGATCGATGCAGGCGACGGCAGCGATTATGTGAACGGCAATGCCGGCGCGGACACCATCCACGGCGGCGCCGGCGGGGATCGCCTCTACGGCGGCGACGACGATGACGTCATCTATGGCGACGACAGCAACGATCATATCAACGGCAATAAGGGCAACGATACGATCGACGGCGGCGCCGGCGGCGACGTGCTGCTCGGCGGCCAGGGCAATGACCAGATCCTGGGTGGCGACGGCGACGACATCATCTCGGGCGACATCGGGGCGGATACGATCCACGGCGGTGCCGGCTTCGATTACATGACCGGAGGCACCGACGCCGACGTCTTCGCTTTCTCCGCTTATGGCCCGCTGTCGCTAAGCGAAGCGCCGTTGCACACGGCCGGCCCGACCGATGTCGTCGCCGACTATCAGGACGGCGTCGACAAATTCTCGCTCGGCTTCGCGCCCGCGGCGGTGCTGGCGGGGACGGCGCTGACGCCGGCCGCCGCGGCGGTGGTCGCGCAGCAGCTGTTCGATGGTCATGCCGGCGATCATGAGGTCGCGGCGGTACAGGTGGGTGCCGACACATACCTCTTCTTCTCCGCCACCGGCGGAGGCGGCGTGAACTCGGAGGTGCAGGTCGTGGGAGTGGCATCCACGGCTTTCGACACAAGCGATTTCGTTTGAGTTCGCCAATAGGCGATGGTGAATTAGACCGTAGCCCGCTCTCGTGCCGTCCTTCGCCGCATGGCGGCGCCGGTCATGCCGAAACCCGCGACCATCATCGCCCAGGATGCGAACTCGGGCACGCCGGAAACGGCGGGGCCGCGCGCATTGGCGACGCCCGGGCTGAGCTCAAGCATGTAATCGGACGGGCTACCGGTTCCGAAGCCGGCCGTCAGCTGGATGAGCGGATCGATCATCGAAAGCGCGTGGACCGCGTTGCCGGGGCCCGCCTTCGTGACTGAAACGCTGAGGTTGATCGTGCCCGAAAATGTCAGCGTCGCCGCGTCACCTGTCAGGCTGCCCTGTCCCGCATAGTTGAATGATCCGCATTGGCCGCTGCCGTCGTAGCAGGAAAAATGGACATCGCCGTCATTTCCCAGCCCGGAATAGACGTTGGCATCCGCGCCTGCGCTGACGGTCGATGCCAGTTGCGCCGTTCCGCTGAAATCGATCCCGATACCCATGCCGTTCGCGGCCTGGTGCGTCGCGAGATAGGCGGCCAGGGTGTCGTAGGATGTTTGATCGATCGCGGTCACGCGATAGTCGTAGATCAGACTGACCGACGCGCTGGCATAGGCATCGGGATCAAAGGTCCAGATTTCGGCGAGCGCGGAGGGTATCGGCGCAAGTTCGGTATCGGTCTGTGCCAGTGCGTTTGGAACGCTGCTCGAATTCGGGCCAACCGTATAGCCATAGGGCATGGCATTACCCGATGAATCGACAACCTGGTGATTCCAATAAGAGGCTGCTGCGGCAATCGGTGTGGGCAAATCCGCCTGCACTGCCCCTGCGGTGCATATATATAATGCAACGCCGATAATTTTTGCCTTCATGGCGCGCGTCCCCCCGGAAATATTTTCAGACGTTCCCTATCATCTTAGCCCGGCCGACCAAAACCTTCTTTGGCGACTATCTCTATCGGGAAAATTGTTCGGGAGCGGCGCGCCCGCCTTGTCGGAACTGGCTATCGTTTCTGACGAAGGTCGCGCCTCGGGCTATCCCCATTTCGGTGCTGATTGGGCGTGAGCGCCTCAGCCAGGGTGGTACGGAAGACGCCCTGCTGATCGAAGCGGAGGCCTTGGCAGCCGAGGCGATGGCAGGGTAAGTCGAAGGAACGATTGGGGAATCATTGGGGGTTTGATGGCGACGATAAATGGCACGCCGGGCAATGACGTGCTGATTGGGGATGATGTCGACTCTTCTGGCGCAGGCGGCGGCGACACCATTTACGGGGGTGGTGGCGATGATGTGATTGACGGCCGCAGCGGCAACAATTTCCTGTCTGGCGACGATGGCGATGATGTCTTCGAATTTAGCATTTCGTCACATCAGGTCGGCCCAAACCACACGATCGCTTCTGGCGGGTCCGGATTTGATACGCTCGATTTCGGCCAGTCGAACGACTATCTGGAGATTACGCAGGACGACCAGAGCTCGGCCGCCGACGCGATTGCGGTCAAGGATGCCGCAGCCACTGCGCATGATCAGCTGCTCGGCTTTTATGAAGCCGTCGGGATTGAAAAGATCCAGCTCGGCAGCGGCCATTCGCTGGTCCAGCTATCTACCTACCAATACGATCTCAGCATCGTAACGGGATCGGGCGGTGCCGAAATCACCACCGGTTTCGGCAACGACACCGTGATGGGCGGCTCTGGCGGCGACCTCGTTCACTACTGGTTCGGCGATGATCATATCAGTTTGGGGAGCGGGAATGACGCGCTCGAAATTACCTATGCGGATACGCGATCGGGGGATCACATCGTCGCCGATGGCGGAGATGGAATAGACACGCTGACGATCCGCTTTTCCGCGCTTACCCGTGGGGCCGCCAGCGTCGATTTGATGACCGGCGCGGCGACCTTTAACGGCGTCGCCCTCGATTTAAGCCATTTCGAGAATGTCACCGCCAATAGCCTCGCCGGGGGATCGACGCTGTTGGGAAGCGATGGCTCGGACAAGCTCGTCATCGGCGATACCGATCAGGGATCGTTCGTGATCTTCGGCCCCGTATTGCCGCTGGGCAGTCTTCTCGACGGGCGCGGCGGTGACGATCAACTCTCCGGAGGCAAACTCGACGACACCATATTCGGCGGGGTGGGCAACAACAGCATTTCGGGCGGCGACGGCAATGACTGGCTGAGCGGTGGCGGCCGCCATGCCAATGATCCCTTCGCGACATCGGCCATATCGAGCGGGAATGACACGATCGATGGCGGGCTCGGCAATGATCACATCTGGGGCAATGCCCAGCTTAGCGAGCAGGGTAGCGTCGATGGCAACGATCTGATCAATTGTGGCGATGGTAGCGACTATGCCAATGGCAATGCCGGCGCGGACATCGTTCATGGCGGCAGCGGCACCGACCGTCTCTACGGCGGCGCCGGCGATGACGCGCTTTACGGTGATACGGGCACCGATCACCTGAACGGCAACAAGGGCAACGACACACTGGACGGTGGCGACGGCGACGATGGCCTGTTCGGCGGCCAGGATGGCGACCAACTGCTCGGCGGCGCCGGCAGCGACACTTTGTCCGGGGATGCCGGCAACGATACGCTCCATGGCGGGACGGGGGCCGATTTTCTCGTCGGCGGCGCTGATGTGGACGTCTTCGCGTTCAGCGGCACCGATGGCAATTTCGACAGCTACGGCAATGTGGACACGGTCGAGGATTTCACAAACGGCGTGGATAAAGTGTCGCTGGGATTCATACCGGCCGCAATATTACAAGGTTCGGCATCGGGCACATTCTGGGATGCGGAACTGACCGCGCAGCAATTGATAGGCGACCATCCGGGCGATCATGAAGTCGCGGCGATTCAGTTTGGACCCGACACGCTACTGTTTTTTTCCAGCAGTGGGACGGACGATATCCATTCCGCGGCCCGGTTCATCGGCTTGGCCACCACAATATTCAATTCGCACGACTTCGTTTAGCCTGTCCGCGCCCGGCGTCTTGCCGATAGGCCACAGGTAGGCGATACGCTACTCCGCTTACGCCATGCCGCTTCACCCTTTCCCCTGGATCGATGTCCTCGTCGTCCTCGCGCTGATGCTCGTGAACGCCTTGTTCGCGATGTCGGAGCTGGCGATCGTTTCCGCGCGCAAGCCACGGCTCGAGGCGATGGCGCGCCGGGGCCGGCGCGGCGCGCGCGTGGCGCTCGATCTTGCTGCAGATCCCGGCAAATTCCTTTCGACCGTCCAGACCGGCATCACGCTGACGGCCGTGCTCGCGGGCGCCTTCTCAGGCGAGGCGCTGGGTGGGCCGGTGGCGGAGCGGCTCGAATATCTGGGCATGAGCCACGAGGCCGCGCCGCATTGGGGCTTCGGGCTGGTGATCGTCGCCACGACCTATCTCAGCCTCGTCGTCGGCGAGCTCGTGCCCAAGCAGATCGCGCTGACCGCGCCTGAGCCGATCGCCGCCGTGGCGAGCCTGCCGATGCTGTGGATGTCGCGGATTGCGGCGCCGTTCGTATGGCTGCTCGAACATTCGAGCGCGCTGCTGATCCGGTTGATGGGGCTGCACAGAAGGCGCGACAGCCAGGTAACCGCCGAGGAATTGCATCTCGTCGTCGCCGAAGCCTCAACCGCGGGCGTGATCGAGGAGAGCGAGCGCGCGATCATTTCGGGCGTGGTGCGGCTCGCCGACCGGCCCGTGCGCGAGGTGATGACGCCACGGACGCAGGTGGAATGGATCGATCTCGACGAAGACGATGCGCTCGCCGCGCTGCCGCACAGCCGCATGCCGGTCGGGCGCGGATCGATCGACGAATTGTCGGGCGTGGTCGAGGCGCGCGAATTGCTGGCCGCCGCGCTCGCCGGCAAGCCACTCGATATCGAGAATATGATACGTCCGGTCCCGTTCGTGTCGGACCAGATCGACGCGATGGACGCGCTTCAGGTGTTGCGCGGGGCCAATGTGCCGATGGCCTTCGTCCATGACGAATATGGCCATTTCGAAGGGATAGTAACGCCGGTCGACCTGCTCGCCGCGATCGCGGGCGCTTTCGCATCGGACCAGGACGACGATACCGATCCCCCCTTCGTCGTGCGCGACGATGGGAGTTGGTTGGTGTCGGGCTCAGCGTCGGCCGATCAGCTAGCCGAAAAGCTCGGTATCGAGCTGCCGGAGGATCGCGATTATGCGACCGCCGCGGGTTTCGCGCTGTCGGTGCTCAAGCATCTGCCCAAGGTGGGCGAGAAGTTCGAGGATAATGGCTGGCGGTTCGAGGTCGTCGATATGGACGGCCGCAAGATCGACAAATTGCTGGCAACCTGCCTCGCGCGGTAGCGAATTCAGCCGCCGAGCTTGCCGAACTCGCTCTCGAACGTCTCGACATCGTCGGCAGCCAGCAGCCTCGCCTGAGCGACCCAGCGATCGCGTTCGATACGCCCCTTGAACGCGCCCATCTGCGCGTCGACCGCCGCGACGTCAGCCTCATTCCACGACGCGATCTGGTCGAAGCGGGTGACGCCCAGATCGTTGAGGATGCTCGCCGCCTTGGGGCCGAGGCCCTTGAGCTGGGTCAGCGTATCGCCCGGGCCTTTGGCTTCGACATTGGGATGCGAGCTGATGCCGACGAACTGATCGACCACGTCTTCGACCGCGTCGGCGATTTCGGTGGCGACGCCATGTCCTTCGACCGAAGGGGAGGGAGCGACGGGTTCGGCGACGACCTTGGGCTTGGGCGCGATCGGACGCAGCGGCGGCGCTGCATCGAAGGTCACATGCTGCCTGCGGCCACGGACCAGGAACAGAAAGGCAAGCGCGATCACCACGATGACGGCGATGACGATAATCGTGGCGGTGTTCATCTATGCTCCCTTAGCTGTGGCGGGCGCTCTAGCCCCGCCCAAGCGATTCAGGCAACCCGCGCCGACTCGCGTTCGACCTCGCGCCAGCCGATGTCGTGGCGGCAGAAGCCGGTCGGGAAGTCGATCCGGTCGACCGCCGCATAAGCGGCCTGCTGCGCTTGGGCGACGCTATTCCCGGTAGCGGTGACGGCGAGCACGCGCCCACCCGCCGCGACCAGTACGCCATCGGCCAGCGCCGTTCCGGCCTGGAAGACGCGCGCGCCATTCTGTTCGGCCTGCGCGATCCCGCCGATCGCGCCGCCCTTGGCGGGCGTGCCGGGATAGCCGTTCGCCGCCATCACCACCGTCAGCGCGACGCGATCGGCGAGTTCCGGGTGCGCAACCTCGGCCAGCCGCGCCTCGGCGACGTCGGCGAGCAATGTGACGAGGTCGCCGTCGAAGCGCGCCATCAGCACCTGCGTCTCGGGATCGCCGAAGCGGCAATTATATTCGATCAGCTTGGGCCCTTCGGCCGTGAGCATCAGGCCGGCATAGAGCACGCCCGAATAAGGCACGCCCTCCGCCGCCATTGTCGCCACGGTCGGGGCGATGATCTCGTCCATCACCTGCCGCTCGAGCGCGGGCGTCAGGATCGAAGCGGGGCTGTAGGCGCCCATGCCGCCGGTATTGGGGCCGGTGTCGCCGTCGCCGACGCGCTTATGATCCTGGGCCGATCCGAACGGCACGATCGTCGTGCCGTCGGTCAGCGCGAAGAAGCTCGCTTCCTCGCCGGTCATAAATTCCTCGATCACAACCTCGGCGCCCGCGCCGCCGAAGCCGCCGCCGAACATGTCGTCGATCGCGGCTTCGGCCTCTTCCGCGGTCGTGGGGATCACCACGCCCTTGCCGGCGGCGAGGCCGTCCGCCTTGATCACCACCGGCAGGCCGAAGCGCGGCAAGGCCGCCTTGGCCGAGACGGCATCGCTGAAGCGCGCATAATCGGCGGTCGGGATATTGGCGCGGCGGCACAGATCCTTGGTGAAGCCCTTCGAACCTTCAAGCTGCGCGGCGGCCGCCGATGGGCCGAACACCAATATGCCCTGTTCGCGCAGGCGATCTGCCAACCCTTCGACCAAAGGCTGTTCGGGGCCGATCACGACCAGACCGATATTCTCCTCGCGCGCGAAGCCGACGATATTGTGCGGCTCGATATCGACCAGTTCGGCGTGCGCTGCGATCCCGGGATTGCCCGGCGTCGCATAGAGCTTACTAAGCCGCGGCGATTGCGCGAGCTTCCACGCAAGCGCATGTTCGCGCCCGCCCGAACCGATGAGCAGGACCTTCATGGCGTCTTCACTTCCTCCGGAAACTGCCGCGCTGTTAGCCGAGGAGTCGCCGGGCGACAATTCGCCCGCGCTTTCGGTGTCCGAGCTTTCGGGCGCGCTCAAGCGATCGGTCGAGGACGCTTTCTCTCACGTGCGCGTGCGCGGCGAGATATCGGGCTTCAAGCGCGTCGCCTCGGGCCACTCTTATCTGACGCTGAAGGACGATCGCGCCTGCCTTGATGCGGTGATCTGGAAAGGGACACCGGTCGCCTTCCGGCCCGAGGACGGGGCCGAGGTCATCGCGACCGGCCGTCTCACCACCTATCCCGGGCGTTCGCGTTATCAGATCGTGATCGAGCGGCTCGAGCTGGCGGGGCAGGGCGCTTTGATGGCGCTGCTTGATCAGCGCCGCCGCGCGCTCGCCGCCGAGGGCCTGTTCGATCAGGATCGCAAGCGCCGGCTGCCGTTCCTGCCGCGCCGGATCGGCGTGGTCACGTCGCCGACGGGCGCGGTGATCCGTGACATTTTGCACCGGCTGGAGGATCGCTGCCCGACGCACGTGCTGGTCTGGCCGGTGGCGGTGCAGGGGGAAGGGGCGGCCGCGCAGATCGCCGCCGCGGTGCGCGGTTTCGCCGAACTGCCCGAGCCGCCCGATCTGATCATCGTCGCACGCGGCGGCGGCTCGATCGAGGATCTGTGGGCCTTCAACGAGGAAGTCGTGGTGCGCGCGGTCGCGGACTCGCCGATTCCGACCATCTCGGCGGTCGGGCACGAAACCGATGTCACGCTGTGCGATTTCGCGGCCGACATGCGCGCGCCGACGCCGACCGCGGCGGCCGAGATGGCGGTGCCGGTGCGTGCGGAATTGCTTGCCACGGTGCGCGAGCTGGGCCTGCGCGCCGGGCGCTGCGCGCGACGCTATCGCGACCATGCCGGCGAAAGGTTCGCGGCGGTTGCGCGGCTTCTGCCTGCGCCCGATCGGCTGCTCGCGCCGCAGCGGCAGAAGCTCGACGATCTCGGCGATCGGCTGCCGCGCGGGCTTTCGTCCCGGCTGGCGCACGCTCGCCGCGAACTGGCCGAGGCCGCGGGGGCGCTTCGGCCGGGCCTGCTCGCGGCCAAGGTGGCGCGCGGCAAGGAACGTTTGGCGGGGGTTCGCCTCCGTCCGGCTTTGGTGACCGCGCGCATTGCAGACGGGCGCGATCGCCTCGGCCGGCTGTGGCGGCTGGCCGAGCAGCTTCACCCCGACCGGCCGCTCGCGCGCGGCTATGCGCGGGTCGAGGCGCGCGACGGCAAGGTCGTCGGTTCCAGCAGCGCCGCGAAGGCTGCAGGCGCCGTGACGCTCGTTTTCGCCGACGGACGGGTGGCTGCCCGGGTTGAGGGTGGCGGCCGCCCTGCTATGGAACGTCCGAAGCCCGAGCAACCGACCTTGCTCTGAACCGGAAGGCACACAACATGCTGATGGCGCAGGGGAAACCCGCCAAGCTCCACTATCTCGCCAATGGCTTCCGCGTGCTCGTGCCGGGCGATCATGTTGTCTGCGCGAAATCGGGCGAACATATTGCGCTTGAGGATTTGCGCTACTGGAGCGTCGCGCGTCAGGAAGCCTACGCCACCGCCGAACTCGCGACCGAGGCGGAGCGCGCCACTTGAGATTTGCGGCCGCCGTGCCGGTGCTGTTTTTGTTAAGCGCCTGCATTCCGCGCGCGATTGCCCCCGGCCCGGCGACCATGCCGCCGCCGATCGGCCAGCCGGTCATGCCGCCGCCACCGCGCATCGTCGACGCGCGTATCTTCGCGCTCAACGCTCCGCCCCAACAAGGCGTTTTGTTGAACGGGGTCGCGCCCGCCGGGACAGCGCTGCTCCTGCTCGACGGCAAGCCGGTGCGTTTCGCCGCCGACGGACGCTTTATCATCGGTTTTGGTCGCGACGCTGGGCCATCCTCCTTATTGGAGGCCCGCCTCCAGGATGGGCGGCTGCTGCGGCTGCCGCTGGCGGTGGCGCCGCGCCGCTGGGACGTGTCCTCGCTGCCGACGCTCTACCAGGGAACCTCGCCCAGCGAGGCCTATCAGAAGATCCGCGCCGCCGAATTCGCGCAGATCGAGGCGGCACGCGCGGTCAATGCCGACAGCGATGGCTGGCGCCAGGCCTTCCGTTGGCCTGCAACGGGCCGGATCAGCACGATGTTCGGATCACAGCGCATCTATGCACATGGCGTGGCAGGCGCGCCACATGGCGGGCTCGACATCGCCCGCGCGGTCGGTGGACCGGTACTGGAAGGCAGCGCCGCGCATAGTCCCGCCGACGGCGTGGTCGTGCTCGCGACCGATCACCCCTTCAGCCTGGAAGGCAATCTGGTGATGATCGATCATGGATTCGGCCTGATCAGCGCGCTGATGCATCTCCAGCGGATCGACGTGAAGGTCGGAGACAGGGTGGCGCGGGGGCAAGCGATCGGCCTGATCGGCCGCACCGGCCGTGCGACCGGGCCCCATCTTCACTGGGGTATGACGTGGAATGACGTGCGGATCGATCCAATCCTGCTGGTCGGGCCGATGCCGCAGCCCTGAACGGGCCTCAAGCGGGGTTCCATTGTCACAAATCGGCATGGTTCAAAACTGCGATTGATGGCCGTGAAAACGGTAACAATCGTGCGGTAAGTCGTGTTGCCGCGCAGCAACATTTCGCTCTTGCGAAATGAGTGGCATGCAAACCACGCAAAGCATGCCAGCCTGTTCGATTCATGTTCCTTTTATGGTCGGGCCGGATGCTGCTTGCGCTCGTGCGGATGCCTCTGTTGCATTTGTGCGACAGCGAATGAGAACCTTTAGGGAGCATGAACGCCAGCTTTACACGGGCGTGACGCATCAGGCATCTGTCCGCCATGCCGATAAGTGCGACGCCCGCTTTTGGGGCACGGCGCGCATGGTTCGGTCAGGCAGGGGGCCGCTCAGGTCAGACTGCTTCCAGAAAGGGACTGGAACGATATGATGACTCAGAAGATCTTCAACCGCGCTTTGCTCAGCGCCAGCACGATGGCCCTCGGCCTCGTGCTCGCGGCGCCGGCATTCGCGCAGGCGGCGGCTCCGGCTGACGCCACCCCCGCCGCTGACAATGGCGAAGTCGTGATCACCGGCACGCTCTTCCGTAATGCTGCTGCTGCGACCGCCTCGCCGGTCACTGTGATCAGTTCGGAAGACCTCGCCAGGCGCGGCGTCAACACGATTTCTGATGCCGTTCAGTCCTTGTCGGCGAACAACGCCGGCTCGATGAACCAGAACTGGACCGGCTTCAACTTCGCGACCGGCGCGACCGCAGTGTCGCTGCGTGGTCTGACCACCGGCAACACGCTGACCATCTTCGACGGTCTGCGTAGCGCGCCTTACCCGCTGGCCGACGACGGCCACCGCAACTTCGTCGATCTGAACACGATCCCGCAGGCGATCGTCGATCGCGTCGAGGTTCTGCAGGACGGCGCTTCGTCGACCTACGGCGCCGACGCGGTCGCGGGCGTGGTCAACGTCATCGTGAAGAAGGAAATTGTCGGTCTTCACATGAACGCTTCGGGCGGCATTTCGCAGCGCGGCGACGCGGGCGAGCAGCGCGTCGATGCCACCGCCGGTTACGGCTCGCTGAGCGAAAACGGCTTCAACGCTTATGTGAACGTTGAATATCAGCACAACGATGCGCTCTTTGCGCGCGATCGCGGTTATCCGTATAACTCGTCGGACCTCAGCAAGATCTGCAACGACGCCGGCTCGTGCATGACCAATAACGACGCCAGCGGCATCCAGGCGAATGGCACGTTCCTGGGCCTCGGCACGACGACGGTGCCCTTCGTTCGCCCCTACACCGCTGGGGGCGCGGCCGTTACGGGTGGTCGTTATCAGATGCTCAACCCCTCCGCGGGCTGTCAAAATCTGGTCTCTCAGCCGCTGACGACTGCGCAGCAGGGTGCGAGCAACCCGGCCGTGGTCTGCACGCAGGATCTGCAGCATGACTATTTCATGGAACAGCCCCGCACGTCGCGTTTCGGCACGACGGCCCGTGTGACCGCGAACGTCGGTTCGCACGCGCAGGCTTATGCCATGTTCAATTATTATCAGACGCAGACCTTCTCGCAGATTTCGCCGCTGGCATATGCCGGCCAGACGGCCGCGGGCGGCAACACCTTCGTTCTGAACCCGTTGCTGCTGCCGATCTATGTCTGCCCGCGCACCACGGTTGGTGCCTGCAGCGCTGCGAACGGCACGCTCAATCCGAACAATCCGTTCGCTGCCTTGAACGAGCAGGCTCGTCTGGTTCTGCGTTACGATCGTCCGCGTGAGACCTTCACGAACTCGCAGGCATTCCGGTACAGCGCCGGCATCAACGGCAGCTTCGGAGATGATTGGGTCTACACCGCAGACTTCACAAAGAGCCATGTGGCCCTGAAGGTGCGCAACGAGAACTACTTCTTCGCGTCGCATCTGGTCGACGTGATCAACGACGGCTCGTATAATTTCGTCAATCAGACGGCCAACACCGAAGCGCAGCGGCAGTATATCGCTCCCACCAGCATCAACCGGTCCAGTTCTGACCTGTGGCAGGCTCAGGCGACCCTGGCGAAGAGCTTCTTCCAGCTGCCGGGCGGCGCCTTCCAGGTCGCCGTTGGTGTGGCCTACCGCCACGAAGCGATCGACAATCCGTCGGCCAACCCGGTCAACAACGACTCTCCGGCCGATCGTTACTACAGCATCAACGCTGTGGGCGTGGAGGGCAGCCGTAACGTCAAGTCGGCGTTCTTCGAAGCCGATGCGCCTGTCTTCGACATGCTGGAACTGAAGGCTTCGGGCCGTTACGACAAGTATTCGTCGGGTCAGAAGAACTTCTCGCCGAAGGTGGAAGCGCAGTTCAAGCCGATCCGTCAGATCAAGCTGCGTGGCACCTATTCGAAGGGCTTCCGCATCCCGAGCTTCAACGAAGCTTATGGTCTCCCGACCACGGGCTACGTCACGACCCAGCTCGATCCGACGCACAATGCCAACGATGCGGCGTTCGTCGCAGCACACGGCGGCAACGCTTATTCAACGCTGCCTTACTCCTACGGCCTGACCGCAACCGGCAACCCGAACCTGAAGCCGGAGAAGTCGCGTTCCTATACCTTGGGTACTGTGTTCGAGCCGACCTCGCGTCTGTCGTTCACGGTCGACTACTGGAACATCCACATCAAGAACCTGATTTCTAACGCCGATTACAGCGACGTTATTCCTCAGTATTATGCCAATAATGGTGTGGTGAACGTTCCTGGCATCACTGTGAAGCCAGGTCTCGCCGATCCGGAGCATCCAGGCGCGCTGCCGCTGCTCGGCTTCATCGAGTATTCGTTCGAGAACGCCAACTCGGAAGACGCCTCGGGTATCGATCTGTCGGCGCAGGCCCGCTTCAACATCGGCGGCGTCCGCTGGACCACGCATGCTACCGCATCGTGGCTCCGCAAGCTGCAGAAGACGATCGGTGGCGTGGTGCAGCGCTACGACGGTACGCTTAGCCCGTGCGACGTGACGTCGTGCTCGGGTGCGCCGAAATGGCGTGGCACGTGGCAGAACACGTTCGACGTGGGTAAGTTCTCGACGACCTTCACCACCTACTACACCGGCGGCTATGATATGGCTTCGACCGATTACGGCGGCGTCAAGGGCGATTGCGAAGCCAACGTTGGTGCCTCGGTCGTGACCTATCAGGACGGCAGCCCCGTCAAGTGCCACGGTCCGAAGTACGTCCAGGTCGACATGACTGCCAGCTATCAGGTTACCGACAAGCTGCAGATGTACGTCAACATCTTGGATTTGCTGGACAAGAAGGCTCCGTTCGATCCGTCGGCGGCCTACAGCCTCTACCAGTATAACCCGGCGTGGGCCTCAGGCGGCTTCACCGGTCGTTACTTCCGCGTCGGTGCCCGGGTCGATTTCTAATCGATCCTCGGCCTAACCGGAAAATTTGGGGCGGTTCCTTCGGGAGCCGCCCCTTTTTCATGGGGCTTGGCCGGCGCGCAAAAAAAGACCCGCAGCGTGGCGGGTCCGGGTTCGTCAGCGTAGGTTGAGCGTCGGTTAGCTCTCGAACAGGCCGGCTTGTCCGGCCGCAGGCGGCGCCTCGAGCCCAAGATGCGTCCAGGCACGGCCGTTGAGGCAGCGGCCCCGCGCGGTACGCGCGACCAGGCCGAGCTGGATCAGATAAGGCTCGATCACTTCCTCGATCGTGTCGCGCGGTTCGCCCAGACCGGCCGCCAGCGTCTCCACGCCGACCGGGCCGCCCTGATAGATATCGGCGATCATGTTGAGGTAGCGCCGGTCCATCGCGTCGAGGCCGAGCGTATCCACCTCGAGCCGGTTGAGCGCGGCATCCGCATCCTTCGCTTCGACCAGGTCATGGCCGGCGGCATGCGCGAAATCGCGTACCCGCCGCAGCAGCCGTCCGGCGATGCGCGGCGTCCCGCGCGAGCGGCGGGCCACTTCGGCCGCGCCGTCGTCGGAAATCGCGAAACCCAACAGCCGTGCGGCGCGGCGAACCACCAGTTCGAGCTCGTCCACGGTGTAGAAATTGAGCCGGATCGGAATGCCGAACCGATCGCGCAATGGCGTCGTCAGCAGGCCCTGACGCGTGGTCGCGCCGACCAGCGTGAAGCGTGGCAAATCGATCCGTACGCTGCGCGCCGACGGCCCTTCGCCGATCATGATGTCGAGCGCACGATCCTCCATCGCTGGATAGAGGATCTCCTCCACCGCCGGCGCGAGGCGATGAATCTCGTCGATGAAGAGGACGTCGCCCTCCTCGAGATTGGTGAGCAGGGCGGCAAGGTCGCCCGATTTGGCGATGACCGGGCCGGACGTGGCGCGAAAGCCGACACCCAGTTCGCGCGAAATGATCTGGGCGAGCGTGGTCTTGCCGAGACCGGGCGGCCCGAAGAACAGGACATGGTCGAGCGCCTCGCCACGCGCCTTGGCCGCCTGGATGAACACACGCAGATTGTCGCGCGCGCTCTTCTGCCCGACGAATTCGTCGAGCGTGCGCGGGCGCAAGGCCGCATCGACGTCTTCGGGCGCGCGCGTCGGCGTGAGCAGGCGATCAGCTTCGGTCATTGCCGCTGATGTAGCCGCAGGGCGGGCCGAGCCGAAAGCATTTCCGCTCATTGCGCCGGTTGCATCAACGGCGTGCGCGCGATCTGCCGGTGGCCGGCCGCGATTTGCGCGAGCTGGCGGTCGATCTGTGCCTGGTTCTGCGCGCGGATCGCGGGATCGACCCCGGTCGCGCGCGGCCGGATATGCGGAAAAGGCGCGTCGGGCACGTCATGGCCGAGGAAGGCGCACAGCCTTTCCCAGCGGTCGCCATTCTCCCAGCACAATTCGAGCAAGGCGTGCGGCGCCTCGCGCGCGAAGAAATCCCGCACCGCCTGATTGTGCCGCTCATAGGCCGCGACATGTTCGGCCTCATAGCCGTGCGGATAATAATGGCCGAAGATGACCGGCCGCATCGCGCGCGTGGGATGCGTGTTGAGCGAATGCTTCTTCAGGCTTTCCACCCAGATCTGGGACGAAGCACGCTTCGTCAGCACGAAGCGCGCGTCCGCGCCATACCGCGCGTAGAGTTCGCGCCAAGCCAGGGGCCAGGGCCAGTCCTCGCACGAATCGAAATGCCGGGTCATATCGACCACCTGGTCGATTCGGCCATGGACGAAGGCGTCGAGGGCGGCGGTGCTGTAGGATTGATGTCGATAGCCGAGCGTGATCAGGCATTCCCCCAGGGTGGTCGTGCCGGTCTTGTTGAGACCGATCCCGAAAACCTTGCGCCTGTCGCTCGTCATGCTTTCCGCATAGAGCCCGATCGTTATTGGTGGAAGCGCTGCGCGCTTCCGCCGATGGCGTGGATCGGGCTCAATTCAATAGTTGAGACCTTGATTCACGATCCAGGCTGTTTCAGCCTGGATCGATCAAGGTCGGCGCGCGCGTGATACAGCGTCGATGTTCGTACATTGAGGATTCTGATGTCGACCAAGCCTCCTTTGCTGATGCTGCTCAACCAGCCCGCTTTCTCCTGCCTCGACCATATCGGCGCGCACTACGACCTGCGCCATGAACCCGGCCCGGGCATCACCGCGGCGCTCAGCGGCGGCAACGGCATCGATGCCGCGACGATGGATGCGGCGCCCGATCTGAAGATGGTCGCGCTCGCGGTCGTGGGTTACGATCGCGTCGACGTCGATCATGCCCGCGCCAGGGGCATCGCGGTCACCAATACGCCCGACGTGCTGACCGACGACGTCGCCGATCTTGCCATCGGCCTGATGCTGTCGGTCGCGCGGCGACTGCCCGCGCAGGATCTGTACGTCCGTCAGGGACGATGGGCGAAGGAGGGATCACCGCCGCTGGCGCGCCGTGCAAGCGGGCGGCGGATCGGCATACTCGGGCTCGGCCGGATCGGTCAGGCGATCGCGGATCGGGCGCGGCCGTTCGCGTCGGAGATCGGATATTTTTCTCGCCACCCCCGCGCCGAGGGGACGGGCTATCGTTATTTCGACGATCCGGTCGCGCTGGCGGCCTGGTCCGAAACGATGATCGTGGCGGTTTCGGGCGGCGCGCCCACCGCCGGTCTGGTCAGCCGCGCGGTGATCGAGGCGCTCGGGCCGGACGGCACGCTGATCAATATCGCGCGCGGATCCGTGGTCGATGAAGATGCGATGGTCGCGGCGCTGGTCGACGGCCGGCTCGGCGCGGCTGGTCTCGACGTGTTCGCGGATGAGCCGAACGTGCCCGCAGCCTTGCTCGGGCTCGATAATGTCGTGCTGATTCCGCATCAGGGCAGCGCGACCCGCGAGACGCGCCAGGCAATGGCCGATCTCACGCTCGCCAACCTTGCCGCCTTCTTCGCAGGCAAGCCGCTGCTCACGCCGATCTGATCAGCGCGACGCCTTGCGCAGCGCCAGCCGGACGAGGGCATCGAGGCCGGCCTCAGGGCCGAGTTCGTCGCTGGCCGCCGCTACCGCCGCTGACGCTTCGGCGGGACGGAAGCCAAGATTGGCGAGAGCCGAGATGGCATCAGCCGTGGCCGATCCGGCAGGTGCGGGCGCGGCGCCGGGCCCCAGTGCGATACCGCCCACCTTGTCGCGCAATTCCATCGCGATGCGCTGGGCAAGCTTGGGGCCGACCCCGTTCGCGCGCGCGATCATCGCCTTGTCGCCATGGGCGATCGCACGCGACAGGTCATTGGGTTCGAGCACCGACAGGATCGCCAGCGCGACCCGGCCACCCACGCCCTGAACGCCGGTCAGCAAGCGAAACCAGTCACGCTCCGCCGCCGATCCGAACCCGAACAGGGTGATCGCATCCTCGCGCACCTGCATTTCAGTGAGCAACAATACGGTGCCGCCGATCGGTCCGATCGCCGACAAAGTCCGTGCCGAGGCTTGCGCCAGATAGCCGACGCCGTTGACGTCGATGACGACATGATCCGCCCCGGCTTCGGCCAATATTCCGGAAAGACGTGCGATCATGCCGCGAACCTAGCCGAGCCGCCGCGCGGTCGCCAGATGGTGGGCGTGCGTGATTGCCACCGCGAGCGCGTCCGCGGCATCGGGACCGGCGATCTTTGTGCCGGGCAGCAGTCGCGCGACCATGGCGTGCACCTGGGTCTTGTCGGCCCCGCCCGTGCCGACCACAGCCTTCTTGACCACGCTCGGCGCATACTCCCCAACGTCGAGCCCATGCCGCGCAGCCGCAAGCAGGACGACCCCGCGCGCCTGGCCGAGCTTGAGCGTCGATTGCGGGTTCATGTTGACGAACACTTCCTCGACCGCCGCGGCCTGCGGACGGTGAAGCTCGAACAGCGCGCCGAGCGCATCGTGCAGCGCCGCCAGCCGTGCGGGCAGGGGCATGGCGCTATCGGTCTTCACCTGTCCGTTGGCGACGTGGCTCAGCCGGTTGCCTTCCGCCGCGATCACGCCCCAGCCGGTCGTACCCAGTCCGGGGTCGAGACCGATCAGGATCAGGCTACCCTCCCGCCTGCGGGAGGGACCATCAAGCCAACTTCTCCATGATCTCGTCGGAGATGTCGTAATTGCCCCAGATGGTCTGGACGTCGTCATCGTCGTCGAGCGTGTCGATCAGCTTCAGCAATGTGCCGGCCTGCGCCTCGTCCAGCGCGACCCGCGTCTGCGGGCGCCAGGCCAGCTTCACGCTTTCGGCCTCGCCCAGGATGGGTTCGAGTATTTTGGCGACGCCGTGCAGGCTTTCCTGCGCGGTCCAGATCGAATGGCCGTCTTCGCTGCTCTCGACATCGTCGGCGCCAGCTTCCAGCGCGGCTTCGAACACCTTCTCGTCATTTCCCGCCGATGCGGGATAGGCGATCAGGCCCAGCCGGTCGAAAGCGTGGCTGACCGAACCGGGCGCGCCGAGATTGCCGCCATTCTTCGAAAAGCCGAGCCGCACGTTGGTCGCCGTGCGGTTGCGGTTGTCGGTCAGCGTCTCGACGATCAGCGATACGCCGCCCGGGCCGAAGCCTTCGTAACGAATCTCTTCGTAATTATCCGCGTCGCCACCGGCCGCCTTGTTGATCGAGCGTTCGATATTGTCCTTGGGCATGCCTTCCTTGCGCGCGGTAATGACCGCGGCGCGCAGGCGTGCATTCATATCGGGATCGGGCAAGCCGGAACGAGCGGCTACGGTGATCTCGCGCGCAAGCTTCGAAAAGAGGGCGGAGCGCTTTTTGTCCTGCGCGCCCTTGCGATGCATGATGTTCTTGAATTTGGAATGGCCGGCCATTGCCGCTTCGTCTTCTCGCTGTTGGGTTTGAGGCGCTCTAGCTGGACGGGATGCGCGCTTCAACCTGCCGCATGGTCAACGCCTTGGTAACCATCTTCACGCACTTGATTCGTTCCGGCAATTCCGCCCCCGGAAAGTGACCCGCCATGACCAATATCAGCAGCAATTCGGCTGCGATGTCGCCCGCCGACCGTATGCAGCTTGCGCTGCAGGCGGCGGTTTCTGCCGGCACCGTCAAGTCGACCGACCAGAGCGCACTGTCGAGCGCGCTCACCAATATCGATACTTCGCTTCAGTCGGGCGGCTCGCCCGCGCCGGGCACCGATCCCGGATCGATTAAGAACAAGGTCAGTTCGCTGATCGACGATCAGGTTTCGAGCGGGACGCTTACCGACGATCAGGCGACCGAACTGAAGCAGGTGTTCGCGCAGGCCACCGCCAAGATGGGCGGCCATGGCGGCCATCACCACATGCATGTCGGTGGAAGCTCGGCGTCGTCAGCCGATCCGACTTCGTCGACTAATCCGATCGATGCACTGTTCAGCGATCTCACCAACGCCATCGACGGCGTGCTTGGTACCAGCGCCACGACCGGCACATCCGCCACGGCGAGCACGAGCGGCGCCAGCAGCGCGACGGGCGCCACCACAGCCACTACCAGCGCCGACAGCCTGACCGCCTCGATCGATCAGCTGGTCGGCTTCCTGAAGCAGGTCGAACAGAAGATCGCCGGCAATTATACGGCTGCCGGCACGACCACAGCGTCGGCAACGACCGATCCGGTAATAGTCGACGCCAATGTCTGATTGATGCGTTCCGCCCCGGTTCCGCCGGGGCGGGCGCCTTTCCGGTCTTTAGCCGAGGCCGAGCGCGGCCTTGTAGGTGTCGAGCAGCATTTCCGCCTCGTCGCGGGCATGCTTTTCCATCTTACGCAGGCGCACGATCGCGCGCATCGTCTTGGCATCGTAACCTTGGCTCTTGGCCTCGGCGTAAACGTCGCGGATATCGTCCGCCATGCCCTTCTTTTCCTCTTCGAGCCGTTCGATTCGTTCGATGAAGAGACGCAGCTGATCCGCTGCGATCAAGTCCGACATTCCATATCCTCGTGTTTCTGGTGAGCCGACGCGCCTAGCCGCTCCAGGCCGGCATCCGCAATGGGGTGACGCCGATCAAATCGGCGGATAGGGGTGCGCACAAGAGGATTTGGAGCCAAACAGTGGCCGAAGGTAGTAACATTCAGTTTTCCGAGCGCGAGGCGCTCGATTACCACTCGTGCGGACGGCCGGGAAAGATCGAGATCGTCGCCTCGAAACCGATGGCGACGCAGCGCGATCTCAGCCTGGCCTATTCGCCGGGCGTCGCGGTGCCCGTACTCGCCATCGCTGAAGATCCGGGCAAGGCCTATGACTATACGGCCAAGGGCAATCTGGTCGCGGTCATCTCCAACGGGACCGCGATCCTCGGCCTCGGCAATCTCGGGGCGCTCGCCTCCAAGCCGGTGATGGAAGGCAAGGCGGTGCTGTTCAAGCGCTTCGCCGACGTCGACGCGATCGATCTCGAACTCGCGACCGAAGACGTCGATGCTTTCTGCAACGCGGTCGCGTTGCTGGAGCCGAGCTTCGGCGGCATCAACCTTGAGGATATCAAGGCGCCCGAATGCTTCGTGATCGAGCAGACCCTGCGCGAGCGCATGAACATTCCGGTGATGCATGACGACCAGCACGGCACCGCGATCATTACCGCTGCCGGGCTGATCAACGCCTGCTATCTCACCAAGCGCGAGCTCAAGGATATTCACGTCGTCGTCAACGGCGCGGGCGCGGCCGCGATCGCCTGCACCGAATTGATCAAGGCGATGGGCGTGTCCCCCGACAAGGTGATCATGTGCGACCGATCGGGCGTGATCTACCAGGGCCGCACCGAAAGCATGGATCAGTGGAAGTCCGCCCATGCCGCCATCACCGACAAGCGTACGCTGGCTGAGGCATGTGACGGTGCCGATGTCTTCCTCGGCCTGTCGGCCGCGGGCGCGCTCAAGCCCGAAATGGTCAAGAAGATGGCCAAGAATCCGATCATCTTCGCGATGGCCAATCCCGATCCGGAGATAACGCCGCCCGAGGCCAAGGCGGTACGGCCCGACGCGATCGTCGCCACCGGCCGGTCGGACTATCCGAACCAGGTCAACAATGTGCTGGGTTTCCCCTTCATCTTCCGCGGCGCGCTCGACGTGCGCGCGACCGCGATCAACGAAGAGATGAAGATAGCGGCCGCCGAAGCGCTCGCCAGCCTGGCGCGCCAGCAGGTGCCGGAGGAGGTGGCGGCGGCCTATGGCGGCAAAGCACCGCGCTTCGGCCCGGACTATATCATCCCGGCGCCGTTCGACCCGCGTCTGATGGAAATCATCCCGGCAGCAGTGGCCGAAGCGGCGATGCGGACCGGTGTCGCGCGCCATCAGATCGAGGATCTCGCGGCCTATCGCGAGTCGTTGAAGGCGCGACTGAGTCCGGCGACGTCGGTGCTGACGCTGGCGCATGCCAATGCCCGCGCCAATCCCAAGCGTGTCGTGTTCGCGGAGGCGGAGGAGGAAGTTGTGCTGCGCGCGGCAATCGCCTTTCGCGATGGCGGCTATGGCACGCCCGTTCTGGTTGGCCGCGACGAGGTGCCGGACAAGCTTCGCGCACTCGGGGTCGACGATCCGGACAGCTTTGAGCTGCATAACAGCCGCCATTCGCCGCTCGTGCCGCAGATGGTCGATTATCTCTACAATCGGCTTCAGCGGCGCGGCTATCTGCGCCGCGAGGTTGAGGCGATGGTCAACCAGGATCGCAATATCTTCGGCGCACTCCTGCTCGCGCTCGGCCATGCGGACGCGATGATCACCGGCGTCACCCGGACTTATGGCAAGACCTTGCGCCAGGTGCGGCGCGTGATCGATCCGATCGAAGGGCGTCGTCCGTGCGGGATCCATGTCATCGTCGGCAAGAAACACACCGTGTTCATGGCCGACACGATGGTGACTGAACGGCCGACGCCGAAGGAACTGGTCGCGATCGCCCAGCATACGGCGGACGTCGCCCGCAAAATGGGCCATGAACCGCGCGTCGCCTTCCTGTCTTACTCGACCTTCGGCAATCCGCCGGGCGAGTGGATCGACAATGTCCGCGATGCGGTGGCGTTGATGGAAGAGAAGGATCCGGGCTTCGAGTTCGAAGGCGAGATGGCGCCTGACGTCGCGCTCAACCCGAACATGCGCAAAGCTTATCCGTTCAGCCGCCTGTCCGGTCCGGCCAATGT
This sequence comes from Sphingomonas sp., assembly GCF_035317925.1. Classification (GTDB taxonomy): domain Bacteria; phylum Pseudomonadota; class Alphaproteobacteria; order Sphingomonadales; family Sphingomonadaceae; genus Sphingomonas_I. Next base: position 10,907 of record NZ_DATHFV010000223.1, on the reverse strand, counting down.
GCTGATCTTCCCGGGCCTCCAATCGGCTAACATCTCGGCCAAATTGCTGCGCGAGGTGGATGGTGACGCGGTGATCGGCCCGATGCTGGTCGGCATGGAAAAGCCGGTCCAGATCGCGACGATGTCGGCGACCGCATCCGAATTGCTGACGCTGGCGGTGCTGGCCGGGGCCGGCATCGCGCACTAGGCTTATAACAAAGCCGCTGATTTGAGATCGGCGGCTTTGTTTGATTCTGGAATGTAGGACCGATCAGCCGCCGGGATTGTCGGCGGTCGTCGCCTTGTCGGTCGTCCCCGGCGCGATATTGCCGAACAGCTCCGAGAAGAAGCTGCGGTGCGAGCCGAGCACCGGCGTCTTGCGGCCATAAACCTGAATATCACGCACCGTCTCGACGCCTGTGCGCTGTACCGAGGCGACGTCGCCGTTCGCGGCGAAGCGCACCGCCAGCAGGGTCTGTGTCACCGGCTTGGGGGTGCTGAAGGCCAGGCTGCGCGTGTCGCGCGCCAGATAATACCAGGTATTGCTGCCGTCCCACGCGCTGTCGAAAGTCGGCCGTCCGAGCGTCTTGTTGACCGAATCCTTGTTGTCGACGCCGGGCTGGACCGTGTTGATCAGCGTGGTGTCGACGATATAGCCCTTGTGATCGCGCACCTGCGCGCAGCCCGCCAGCGCCACGAGGCTGAGCGCCGCGATTGCCCCGCGCTTGATCGATGCTGCCATGAAGTAACCCTTTCCCGACGCCAATCTTGAGCCTGACGGCCTGTGGCTGAACCCAGGCTTAGCCGATGACTCCACGCATCGGGATTGCAACCGCGCGCGCCGGCCTCAATATGCGGCGCTTGGCGGCTCCGCAAGTCGGAGCGCACGGAGATAGGTTGAATGGCAGGAGTATGGCGTCGTCTGTTCGGGCGGAGCGAGCGTGACGCGCTGGCGCCGCTTTACGGACATGTGGTCGCGGAAGCGCGTCGGCCGGACTGGTATCGGGCGGGCTGCGTGCCCGACACGCTCGACGGGCGGTTCGATATGGTGGCGGCGGTATTGAGCCTGGTCCTGCTGCGGCTGGAGGGCGAAGGCGAGGGTGGTCGCGCGCCCGCAGCCTTTCTCGCTGAATTGTTCGTCGAGGATATGGACGGGCAATTGCGCGAGCGCGGCATCGGCGACATCGTCGTCGGCAAGCATATCGGCCGGATGATGGGCGCGCTCGGCGGGCGGCTGGGTGCTCTGCGTGAGGCTTTCTCCAACGGCGAGCTCGACGACGTAATCGCGCGCAACATTTATCGCGGGACGCCCCCGAGCACCGAGGCTCTGGCGACGGTGCGGGACGGGCTGATTGCGTTGCGCGATCGGTTGTCGGCGCTGCCCGGCGCCGATCTCAAGGCGGGCGCGTGGCCGGCATGACCCCGGAATTTTCCAGGCCTTATCGATTGGACGAACTCGGCGGGGGCGTGCGCGCCGTGACGATCGAGGCGAACGAAGCGGAGCGTGCAGCGCTGGCGGTGCGCTTCGGACTGATCCAGATCGACGCTCTGGCTGTAACCGCCGAACTCGTTCGGGAGAACGACGCCGTGGTCGCGACCGGAAAATTGCGGGCCAGGGTAGTGCAAGCCTGCGTCGCGAGCGGCGCTCCGGTTCCGGCCAAAATCGCCGAGGATTTCGCGCTGCGCTTCCTGCCCGAAGCGGAGGTGGACGCAGCCGAGGAAATCGAGCTGCACGAAAACGATCTCGACGTGATCCCCTATGAGGGAAGTGCGGTCGATCTCGGCGAAGCGGCCGCGCAGACGCTGGCGCTGGCGCTGGATCCCTTTCCGCGTGCGCCGGACGCCGAGGAGAAACTGCGTGCTGCCGGTGTGATCGGCGAAGCGGATGCGGGCCCCTTCGCGGCGTTGAAGGCGCTCAGGGACAAGCTCTAGTGCCGCTTAGGCTGGTATTTTCTCGGCTAGATAGACGTAGGAAATGCCGGCCGGACCGATGAAGGGGTCGGGGACGATCTCCAGCAGCCGGAAGCCGGCATGGGCGAGCTCGGCGAACACCGCGCGCTGCGGCAAGGCGTGCATCTCCATCGAATCGCGCCAGCCCCCGGCGAGATACTGTTCGACCGAGAAGCTGTAGTCGAAGATCATCGCCGGTATCTGGAACAGCGCATAGCCACCGGGACGTACGCGCTGCAGGCCGGCGCGCAGCATCTCGCGCATGATCGGCGGTGGATTATGCTGCAACACGATCAGGCTGTAATAGAGATCGTAGGCGATATCCGAGCGCAGGAAGTCGCCCATCATCAGGAACTCGGTATCGTTCAGCCCGCTCGCCGCCGCGCGTTCCCGGGCGAGGCGAAGATGGCCCGGGCTGATGTCGACGCCGATATAATGGCCGAAATGCTGGGCGAACGGTGCCGCGAGCCGGCCGACGCCGCAACCGAAATCGAGCACCGACCGGACGCGCGCCGCCTCGACATCGTTGCGGGCAAGCAGGCGTGCGATCTGGTCGTAGGTGCCGAAGCCCGAGGCATAGAAATCGGCCAAGGTTGCCGCGTCGAGCGCCGCATCCCGATATTTGTCGGCGGTGAGCACCGACCAATAGGTCTGTTCCTCGCCATAGGCCGACCACACCTTCTCGACATGCGCACGCATCGCCGCGAGTTGCGCGTCGGTAGCTTCGGTCTCGATCGTGCCGGGCTGGCGCGCCTGCCAGATCGCGGCACTAGCCGCAGGCACGTTGCGCTCGACAAATTCTGGGCACGTCAGGAACGTGTTTAGGGCGTCGCCCAGCGCGATATTGGCGTCAGTATAATTGCGCACGACCGCGTCGCTCTCCGCCTCGCGCTTGAGCACGGTGCGATAGAGCGCACGGATATCCGCGTCCGAGGCGGGTTGTTCGAGCGCCACAGGCTTTTCCTAGTGATTTCGGGCCGGAACGCCGCGCCTCAGAACGGGACGTCGTCGTCCAGGTCGCTGTCGAATGCGGCCGGACGGCTCGCGCCGCCGCTGGGAGCGCCACCCCGGGCCGCGCCGCCGCTACCGCTGCCGACAGAGCTCGAATTGAAATCGTTGCCGCCGGCATCTTCGTCCCAGCCGCCGCTGCGGGCGCCGCCGCCTTCGCCTTCACGGCGATCAAGCAGCACCAGCACGGCGTTGAAGCCCTGCAGCACGATCTCGGTCGAATATTTGTCCTGCCCGTCCGAGCCCTGCCACTTCCGGGTTTGAAGCGCGCCCTCCAGGTAAACCTTGGAGCCTTTGCGCAGATATTTTTCGGCGACGTTGGCGAGCCCTTCGCTGAAGATCGCGACCGAATGCCATTCGGTCTTTTCCTTGCGCTCGCCCGACGTGCGGTCCTTCCACGTCTCCGACGTAGCGATGCGCAGGTTCACGACCTTGCCGCCATTCTGGAAGCTGCGCGATTCGGGATCACGCCCGAGATTGCCGACGAGGATCACCTTGTTGACCGAACCGGCCATTTTCTTCTCTCCGCTCGTAATGCTGTTCGGAGGGGACCTTAAAGCCCGAGCGCGGTCGCGGTCCAGAAGGTAATGCCCGCTGCGCACCAGGCGAGCACAAATAAGTAGCCAAGCGTGAAAGCGGGCCAGAGCCAGCCGTTGGTTTCGCGCCGGATCACCGCGATCGTCGACAGGCATTGCGGCGCGAACACGAACCAGGCGAGGAAGGCGAGCGCGGTCGGTAGCGACCAGGCACCGCGCAGCCGCAGCCCAAGGCGCTTCTGGCCGACCTTTTCATCGTCGCCGGCATCGATCGAATAAACCGTCTGCAAGGCCGAGACCGCGACTTCGCGCGCCGCCATCGCCGGAATGACCGCCAGCGCCATGTTATGGTTGAAGCCGACCGGCCGCACCACCGGTTCGAGCACCGAGGCGATCCGTCCGGCGATCGAATATTCGCTCTGCTTGATGCCGCTGCCTTCGGGCGCCACCGGATAGGAGGTCAGCACCCACAGCACGACCGTCACCCACAGGATAACGGTGCCGGCGCGGCGCAGGAAGATCAGGCAACGCTGCCACAGACCGAGCGCGACGTCGCGCCACACCGGCATCTGATATTTGGGCAGTTCCATCAGGAAGCCGCCGCCACCACCCTTGGTGACCGTCCGGCGCAGCACCGCCGCCACCGCCATCGCGCCGCCGATGCCGGCGAGATAGAGGCAGAACAGCACCAGTCCCTGCAGGCCGACGCCGGGCAGCACCCGTTTTGCGGGAATGAAAGCGCCGATGATCACGGCATAAACCGGCAAACGCGCCGAGCAGGTCATCAATGGCGCGATCAGGATCGTGGTCAGCCGGTCGCGCGGATCGTCGATCGACCGCGTCGCCATGATCCCGGGAATCGCGCAGGCGAAGGAGGAAAGGAGAGGGATGAAAGCGCGGCCCGATAATCCGACACCCGCCATCAGCCGGTCCATCAGGAAGGCGGCGCGGACCATATAGCCCGACGCTTCCAGCAGCAGGATGAAGAAGAACAGGATCAGGATCTGCGGCAGGAAGGCGACGACGGAGCCGACGCCGTTGATGATGCCGTCGACCAGCAAGGATCGCAGAAGATTGTCGGGCAAGGTCCGGATCGCGGTGTCGGCCAGCCACGCCTGCGCCGAGGCGAGCCACTCGATCGGAACCTGGCTCCACGAAAAGACAGCCTGGAACATGACGAACATCATGCCCGCGAGCAGGATCGGGCCGATCACCGGATGGAGCGCGACGCGGTCTAGCCGCTGGGTCCAGGCATTTTCGGCATGCTGCTGCACGGTGACTGCATCCGCGATGCGGCGCGCCTCGCGCTGGAGCTTGGTGATATCCTCCGGTTCGCCAGTGGCGAACACCGCCTTGCCCCCGCCGCCAACCGCGCGGCCAAGCGCGGCGCGCAATTCGTCGAGGCCGCGCTTGCGTACCGCCACCGTCGGTACGACCGGAACGCCCAGTTCGGCGGAGAGGCGGGCAATATCGATTACCAGCCCGTCGCGCTCCGCCATGTCGATCATGTTGAGCGCGACGACCACGGGCAGGCCGAGCGCGACCAATTGCAGGACGAAGCGCAGATGATTGTCGAGATTGGTGGCGTCGACGACCACCACCAACGCCGATGGGGTCCGCTCGCCCGCCTGACGCCCGAACAGCACGTCGCGCGTCACCTGTTCGTCGGGACTGGCAGGGTCGAGGCTGTACGTGCCCGGCAGATCGACCAGCTCGAGCGGGCGCCCATCATCGAGTGCCATGCGCCCGACTTTTCGTTCGACCGTGACACCGGGATAATTGCCGACCTTCTGGCGGGCCCCGGTCAACGCATTGAAAAGCGCGGACTTGCCGGCATTGGGGTTGCCGACCAGTGCGATCATAGGCGAAGGATTCATGCGGGTTCGACGGTAACCGTCGCCGCCACCTTGCGCCGGACCGCAATGATCATCCGGCCGACCCGGCAGGCGAGCGGGCCCTTCATCGCGCTGCGATGCAGCGCTTCGATCGCGACCCCGTCGTCAAAACCCAGTTCGCGAAGGCGCTGCGCCTCGCGCGGAGCGAGGCCCGTCCAGTCGATCGACGCGATGCGCGATGCCTGGCGAAGGGGAAGCTGGTCGAGACGCACGGAGCGGCCTTAATCTGTTTGTGCGACTTATTAGCAATAAGGATGCGCGCACGCCACTCTTTTGCGATGGATCTTATAGGGACATGAGGATTGGCGCCGCATGCGGCCGATCGGGCGCGCTAGCGAACGCGTCCAGCCATGATCGCGGCGTCGCTCGCCAAGGTGTCGGCGCGCTCATTCTCCGGGTGGCCGGCATGGCCCTTGACCCATTCCCAGCGGATCTGATGCGGCGCGGCGGCGGCGACCAGTTCCTGCCATAGGTCGGCATTCTTGACGGGCTGCTTGGCGGCGGTGCGCCAGCCGTTGCGCAGCCAGCCGGGCAGCCATTTGGTCAGCCCGTCCATGACGTAGCGGCTGTCGGTCGACAGCACGACGCGGCAGGGGCGTTTGAGCGCGGTAAGACCGCGGATCGCAGCGGTCATTTCCATGCGGTTATTGGTGGTGAGCTTCTCGCCGCCCGACAATTCCTTTTCCTTCTCGCCGGATCGGATCACGACGCCCCAGCCGCCCGGGCCGGGATTGCCCTTGCAGGCGCCGTCGGTTGCCATGTGGACCACAGGCAGTTCGCTCACAGGCCAAGACTTTCAGGATCGGCGTCGCGGTAGAAATCGAGCCGGCGCAGAAAGGCGAGCGGATCCTTGCGCGTCACCAGCGCATCAGCCGGCGTGTTCAGCCAATCCCACGCACGGGTCAGCAGGAAACGCAGGCACGCACCGCGGGCGAGGGCGCGGAACGCGTCGCGCTCTTCGGCGGAAAGCCCGAACGTCTCGTCATAGCCCGCGATCAACGCCGCCGCCCGGTCCGCGTGGAAGCCGGTGCCGTCATTCTCGAAGCACCAGGATGCATGCGTCACCGCCACGTCCCATGCGCGGACGTCGCTGCACGCGAAGTAGAAGTCGATCACACCCGTCACCGCCGCGCCGCGCATCAGCACGTTGTCCGGGAACAGATCGGCATGGATCACCGAATGTGCCAGCGTCGTCGGCCAGGACTGGTCGAGCCAGGTCAATTCTTCGGCGACGCGCAATCCCAGCCCCGGCGCGATCCGGTCGAGGTCGGGGCCGCAACGCGCCGCCAGCGCGCGCCACCCGGGCAGCCCCAGTGTATTGGGCCGCTCGCCGGTGAAATCTGTGAGCGCCGCGTGCATCTGGCCCAGCACCGCGCCGGTGGCGTGCGTCTGGGCTGGCGTCGGATGGCTGACCGAAACGCCGGGCAGGAATTCGATCAGGCAGGCGGGGCGTCCGGCCACCTCGCGGATCTGAAGGCCCGAACGGTCGCGAATGGCGCGCGGCACGTGCAGGCCCTTGTCCGCAAGGTGATCGAGCAGCGCCATGAAGAAGGGCAGATCGGCGCTGTCGACGCGCTTTTCGTACAACGTCAGGATGAAGCGCCCCGCGCTCGTATCGACGAGGTAATTGCTGTTCTCGACCCCTTCGGCGATGCCCTTGACCGAGATCAAAGTGCCGGCATCATAGGTTTCGAGCAGCGCCGACAACGCTTCCGCCGAAACCTGGGTGTAGACCGCCATTGCCCCCCGCTCCGGATCGGTCAGGCGGCGGCGAGCGTGCGCGGCAGCTTGAACACCATCGATTCGGGTTCGCCGTTCATCTCACGCTCGCTGACCGTGAAGTGCCGGCCCAGCCGATCGACCAGTTCGCGCACCAGCAATTCGGGAGCCGAGGCGCCCGCGCTGATGCCGAGCGTGCGCACGCCATCCAGCCAGGCGAGGTCGAGATCGGCCGCGCTTTCGATCAATTTCGCCCGTCGCCCGGCGCGCAACGCGACCTCGACCAGGCGTACCGAATTGGAAGAATTGGGTGCACCGATCACGAGCAGCGCATCGCACTGCGTGGCGATGTCCTTGACGGCCGCCTGCCGGTTCGACGTCGCGTAGCAGATATCCTCGCCGCGCGGCGCCTGGATCAGCGGAAAGCGGCGCCTGAGCGTCGCCACCACCTGTGCGGTATCGTCCACCGACAAAGTGGTCTGGGTCAGAAAGGCGAGATTGGCCGGATCGGCCGGCATCAGCGCCTCCGCATCCTCGTTGGTCTCGATCAGCGTCATCGCGCCCTCGGGCACCTGGCCGAGCGTGCCGATCACCTCGGGATGGCCGCGATGGCCGACGAACAATATGTGCCGCCCGGCCTCGACCAGCCGTTCCGCCTGGCGATGGACCTTGGAGACGAGCGGGCAGGTCGCGTCGATATAGTCGAGCCCGCGCTCGGCCGCCTTGTGCGGTACCGCCTTGGGCACGCCGTGCGCGGAAAAGACCACCGGCACGCCGTCCGGCACTTCATCCAGCTCCTCCACGAAGATCGCGCCCTTGGCCTTAAGCGCCTCTACGACATGGCGATTATGGACGATTTCGTGCCGGACATAGATCGGCGCGCCATATTTCTCGATCGACAGCTCGACGATGCGGATCGCGCGATCGACGCCCGCGCAAAAGCCACGCGGCGCCGCGATCAGCAGATCGAGCGGTGGCTTGTTTGAAAGGGGGGCGGTGTCTCCGTCCATCGCATCGCCTTAAGCGATTGCTTGCCCCCGCGAAAGCCGCTTCCTATGAGTGCCGGCCTTATCTTTGGTCCGCTAGGATGCGCCTCTTGATCCGTCGTCTGCTCCCCGCTTTTGCCCTGCTGCCGATCCTGGCGAGTTGCTCCAAGGAGGACGATTTCGACGTGAGCGGCGGGCTCAACGTCGTGCGGTCGACCTGCCCGGCGGTCGCGATTCCGGCCTATACCGGCGATGTCAGCCTGTTCAGCCCCGAGCAGAGTCAGGATGCGCGCGCGCTCGACGTCACCGCGACCGTCACCAATCTGCGCACCAGCTGCGATCAGACCGGCGACATCGTCCATACCAAGGTGACGTTCGACGTGGTCGCGCGGCGAGCCAGCCCACGCGGCGAGCGCGATCTGGTGTTCCCCTATTTCTCGACCGTGATGCGCGCCGGCACGACCATCATGTCGAAGCAGGTCAGCCAGGTGCTGGTCCACTTCGCCGACGGCCAATATCGCGCGACCGGCACCGCCGGCGCCGGCGCCGACATCCAGAAATCTTTGTCGACCTTGCCCACGGTCGCGCAGGCGCGCCTGCATCGCAAGCGTAAGGCATCCGATGCCGACGCCTCGGTCGATCCGCTCGCCGATCCCAGGATCAAGGCGGCGATCAACCAGGCGAATTTCGAGCTGCTGATCGGCTTCCAGCTGACCGACGCGCAGCTGAAGTACAACGCGACGCGTTAGTTTTCGGTTCGGTAAACGAACCAGGGCGGCACCGGCCCACACCCCCACCCGGGGCTCCCATAGAATAACCTGTTGGGAGGCCGGGTGGGGTGTGGGCCGGTGCCGCTTCAGGACATCTGAATCAAATCAATTACGCGCCGGCACGCCGGTCCAGCCGCCGGCGGTCGCGACGAACAGTTGCGCGCTGTCCAGATATTGGCGCGCGCTTGCCTCGACCGTGGCGGATAAGGCGCGCTGATAGACGCGCTGGGCGTCGACGATGTCGAGCACGCCCGAATTGCCGACCTCGAAACTGCGCCGCGACAATATCAGCGCATGGCCGGCGACATCGATCGCCTTCTGGTTGCTGTCGAGCGCCTGGCGGTCGTGATCGAGCGCGGTCAGCAAATCGGCGACCTGCTGGAAGGCGGTGAGCACGGTCTGGCGATAACGGGCGTCGGCGGCGCGTGCTTCGTCCACCGCTGCGCGCTGTTCCGCCTTGTACGTGCCACCGTGGAAGATCGGCGCGGTCAGGCCGGCGAAGATGTCGTAACCGCGAAAGCCGTTGCCCAGTACATTGCCGATATTGGGCGCGCCCTGCGTCAGCGTCGCCCCCAATGTGATGTCCGGATAGAGCCGCGCGGTCGCGACCCCGATCGCGGCGGTCGCGCTATGCAAATCCGCTTCCGACTGGAGGATGTCGGGCCGGCGGTGGACCAGTTCGGACGGCAGGCTGACCGGGATGGCGGCCGGCAGCGTGAGGTCGGCGAGCGTCACCTTCGGTGCGGTGAAATCGGCCGGCGCGACGCCGACCAGCAAAGCGAGCATGTGCGTCGCCGTGCTCAGCTGCTGATAGAGCGGCGGCAGGGCAGTCTCGTCGTCCGCGAGCTGGCTTTGCGCGGTCAGCACCTGGACAAGCGTGCCTTCGCCCGCGCGGCGGCGCTTGTCGGTCAGGTCGACATTCTTCTGGTCCTCACTGACCAGCAACTGGACCGTGGCGATCCGCGAGTTGATCGCTGCGACCGTGATCGCTTGGGTGACGACCTGGCCGGCGATCGCGAGATGCGCGGCCTCGGTCTGGCGCTGCTGCGCCTCGGCGTCAGCCGCCCCCTGCTCGGTCTGGCGGCGACGCCGGCCGAACAGGTCAAGGTCGAACGAGGCAATGCCGCCGACCGAATAGAGTGCGAATTCCGGGTTGGTACCGGGGAAGCCGTAGCTCGCAAAATTGATCTCCTGCTGGTCGACGCGCGCATTGGCATCGACCTGCGGCAATTGCGCGCCCCGTACCGCGCGCCATTGTTCGCGCGCCTTTTGCAGCGTCGCATTGCTTGCGGCGAGGTCCTGATTGTTCGCGAGCGCTCGATCGACCAGCGCATCGATGTCGGACGACCCGAACGCGGTCCACCAGCGGATCGGTGCGGTGCCGTTGGTGGCCGTGGCGCCGGACTGCTCGCCCGCCGCGAGATAGCCGGACGTGGCGGGCGACGCGGGGCGCTTGAAATCGGGTCCGACGGTGCAGCCGGCCAGCAGCGACAGCAGGACTGGAACGGCGATGAGGCGGATTGAGGACAATTTCATTCCATATGCACCTGGACAGGGGGAGCGGCGCGCTTCGGCTTACGTACCAGCAGCAGGAGCAGGATCGCGCCGCCGCTCAGGATCGCCAAAAACCAGAAGGCATCGACATAGGAGACCATCGCCGCCTGGCGCGAAATCTCGCCATTGAGCGCGGCGATCCCACCGGGCTCGCTTAGGCTGAAGCGCGCGGGCAGGTTGGCCATCGCCGGATTGTCCGGGCGCAGCCCTTCGGTCAGGCGCGAATGGACGATCTCGGTGTTGCGGATCGCCAGCACTTGCAGCGACGAGATGCCGATGCTCGATCCGATGTTGCGGATCAGGCTGTAGAGTGCCGTGCCCTGGGTGCGCAGGTTTCCGGGCAAGGTGGCGAAGGTGATGGTGCTGAGCGGCACGAACATGAAACCGAGCCCCATGCCCTGCAGGATGCCGGTGCGGATCAGCGTCCATTCCGAGACGTCGGGCGTGAAGCCGGTCATCTCCCACAGCACCGCGGCGGTGAGCAGCAGGCCCGACGCCAGCAGCACGCGG
>NZ_DATHFV010000222.1:0-6899 GCF_035317925.1 Sphingomonas sp. | reverse complement strand
CCAGGCCCTTGAAGGCGGAGACGCGCGCCGTGTCTTCGATGCCGAGCTCGCCGACCATGTCCTCGAACTGGCTGCGATGATCGATCGCGAGCACGGTCAATTCGTCATAGCGGCCGATCCGGGTCGAGGACCAATGGACCTGCTCGAGGGCGGCGCTTTCACGCAGGCGCGCGGGCCATTCGCCTTGGAGGAAGATCTGCAATTCTTCCCACGACGGCATGGCCGGCGCGCAGCCGTGGCGCGATACCACGATCGCACCGCAGGCATTGGCCAGTTCGCAGCATTGCGCGATCGGCATGTCCTTGAGCCAGCCGCGCAGGAAGCCCGCCATGAAGGCGTCGCCCGCGCCCAGCACATTGAACACCTCGATCGGGAAGCCGCGTCCGATGATGCCGTCGTCCAGGCCGGCCGGGATCGCACCGTCGAACGCGACGCAGCCGAGCGCACCGCGCTTGCAGACCAGCAGCGCGTCCGTCTGCGTGCGGATGGTACGCAAAGCCTCCAGCGTATCGGTCGAACCGCCGAGGATATGGATTTCCTCCTCGGTGCCGACGATCAGATTGCACAAAGGCAGAATGCGCCCGAGCGCGGTAGTCACCGCATCGCTCGATACGAAACGGTCCTCGCCTTTGTCCTTGGGGGCCAAGCCCCACAGGACCGGCCGGTAATCGATGTCGAAGATCACCCGCCCGCCGGCCTGGCGCATCAGCCCCGCCGCCTTCCAGCTCGCGGCGAACACACCCGGCCGCGACAAATGCGTGCCGTTGATCAGCAAGGCGTCCGCCGAGCGCACGAAATCGGGGGCCACGTCGTCGGCCACCAGCGCCATGTCGGCGCAATTTTCGCGATAGAAGATGAGCGGGAACGTGTCGGGATCGCGCAGGCCGAGCAGGACCAGTGCGGTTAGGTGGGTGGGATCGATCGTCACGCCATCGGTCGCGACGCCCTCACGGGCCAGTTCCTCGAGAATGAAACGGCCCATATGGTCCGCCCCGACCCGCGTCAGCAGACCCGTCTTCAGGCCAAGCCGTGCGGCGCCGATCGCGGTGTTGGTTGGGCTGCCGCCGATATAGCGCGCGAAAGAGGTTACATCCTCAAGCCGGCCGCCGACCTGCTCGCCGTAAAGGTCGATCGCCGCGCGTCCCAGCGTGATGAGGTCCAGCCGCGATACGGCCCCTGTTTGGTGCATGTTGGCTGCCATCTCCCCAGGGCAATGTCGGCATGTTTTGTAAAATCTATTCCAATCCGTTTTGAAATGCCACAGATATTTCAATTCCGTTTTGACCGCTATCGATCAGGTCGGCTGGGGGACGTCCTGGCCGGTGGTCGCGATGGCGACGGCGATCGTCAGCGTTTGCGCCAGGCACATCGAACCGGCGAGTGGGCGGAAGCCGCGCACCTCGGGCTCGCGGACTTGCAGCACGACGTCGGCATGCTTGGCGATCGGGCTGACCAGCGAATCGCTGATCGCGATGATGCGCGCACCGCGCCGCGAGGCGACATGCACCGCCGCGACCGTCTCCTCGGCATAGGGCTGGAAGCTGATCGCGATCACGAGGTCGCGTTCGGTGAGCGTACGCATCTGCCGCAGCGTCAGGCCGCCGGCGCCGTCGACCAGCACCGCGCGCTTGCCCGTCTGCAGCAGCGAGTAAGCGATATAGGAGCTGACCGGGAAGGAGCGGCGAACGCCGACGGCGTGCACCGTCTCGGCTTCACAGATCAGCCGCACCGCCTTGTCCAGCGCTTCGTGCGAGACACTGTGGGCAAGCCCGTTGAGGGCGAGCGTACTGCCTTCCACGAACTCGGCGAGCAGGGGCCCCAGCCCCGCCTGGATCGGCTTGTCGGTCGCGGCCTTGAGCTGGCGCACCCGCTCGGCATAGCCAGGGGCGGCCTGCCCTTCGACCAGTTCGTTGCGGAACAGGCGCTGCATCTGTGTGGCGCCGTCGAAGCCGAACACCTTGGCGAAGCGCACGATCGCGGATGGCTGGACGTCGCAGCGCGACGCGATCACCGCCAGCGTTTCCAGCGCCAGATCATTGGGATGATCAAGCACGTAGCGGCCGATCTGCTGCAGCCTGCGGCTCAGACTGTCATAGCGTAGCAAGAGTTCGCTGCGCAGTGCGTCGGCGGATTCCGGTGCTTGGCTCATATCGTTCTTTCTGCCTTTTACCCACCAAACGGAATAAATGTTCAAGGTTTGGAACGCAACTATCCCTCCCTGAATTCCCGCGATAATGGAACGAATTATCCGGCGGGCATATGATTCGGAAAATGCATTATGGGGAGGATTTCTGATGGTTCATGACGTCGCCTTGATCGGCGCGGGCCGGATCGGTCGGATCCACGCGGCCAATCTCGCGGCGAATCCCCGCCTGCGATTGGCGCGCGTAGTCGATCCCCAAGGGCAGGCCGCGGCGGAGATCGTGGCCGCGCACGGTGGTGATGTTTCGTCGTTCGACGCGGCATTGGCCGATCCCGCGATTGCGGGCGTGGTCATCGCCAGCGCCACCGATACCCATCTCGAATATACGCTCCGCGCGGCCGAGGCCGGCAAGGCGGTGTTCTGCGAAAAGCCGTTCGATCAGGATCTGGCGCGCGCGCGCACCGCCGCCGACACGCTGACAGCCTCCGGCGCCAGCGTTTTCCTCGCCTTCAACCGGCGATTCGACCCCAATTTCGCAGCATTGCGCGACCGGTTGCAGGCTGGTGCGGTCGGTCGGCTGGAGACGCTGCACATCATCAGCCACGATCCCGCGCCGCCGCCGATCGACTACATCAAGGTCTCGGGCGGCATCTTCAAGGACATGGTGATCCACGATTTCGACATGGCGCGCTGGCTGCTCGACGAGCCGGTGACCGAGGTCTTCTCGTCCACCGCCTGCCTGGTCGATCCCGCGATCGGCGCGGCCGGCGACGCCGACACCGCCAAGACGATCCTGCGCACTGCCTCGGGCCGCCTCTGCATGATCTCGTCCAGCCGCCGATCCGGTTACGGCTATGATCAGAGGATCGAGGCTTATGGCGCGAAGGGCATGATCCGCGCCGGCAACGTGACCGAAACCACGCTCGAGCAATGGGGCGAGGACGGCGCCGCCGCCGATCGTTTCCAGAACTTCTTCCTCGACCGCTACCGCGACGCCTACGCGGGCGAAGCGGCGCATTTCGCCGACATGATCGAAGGCGCACCGCCCTTGATCGGCGTGGAAGATGGCGTCCAGGCGCTGGCGCTGGCCGAAGCGGCGGCACGCTCCGCCCGGTCGGGGCGGTTCGAGACGGTCTAGCAAAGCCGTTCGGCGCCTTTACGCCGCTATCCGATTGACTTTATGCCGGCCCCGTCGAGGCTCAGCCGACCCGCTTCCTGAGGCGAGGGCCACTTTCCTAAAATTGGAATAATTATACAACTTGAATGAAAAATAGAACAAATGGTACAGAGGCTGGCCGGTCATAGGCTGGCACAAAGAACGAGCCGCCACAGCGGTCATGTGAGGGGATATGATGACGCTTCGGGTCGTATCGTTGCTGTCCTTGGGCGCGCTGGCGATCGGCACGCTCTCTTCCTGCGCCAAGCATAATAAGGACGACGTCCAGATCGTCGCCAGCTTCCACAACATGGCCGAGCCCTTCTTCGTGGCGATGCGCCGCAACCTGGAGGACGAGGCGCGCAAACTGCATGTCGATGCGACGGTGGTGGACGGTCAGTCCAATTCCGCCAAGCAGACCGCCGACGTTGCCGCCGCGATGGCGGACAATGTCGATGGCATCATTCTCGCCCCGACCGACGTCAACGCGCTCACGCCGGCGGTGAAGGATGTGGTCAAGGCCGACATCCCGATCGTCACGGTGGATCGCCGCGTCGAGGGCATGACCCCGCCGGTGCCGCATGTCGGTGCGGACAATATCGCGGGCGGTGCGGTCATGGCCAAATGGGTGATCGACAGCTTCCCCAAGGGCGCGCGCATCGTGCTGATCACCGGCCAGCCGGGGTCGAGTTCGGCGATCGACCGGACGCACGGCATCGAGCAGGCCTTCGCCGCCTCTGGCCCGCGCTACAGGATCGTCACCTCGCAGACCGCCAACTGGCAACGCGACCAGGGGCTGACCGTGGCGCAGAATATCCTGACCTCGCTCGGCGCGGCCAAGCCCGACGTCATCCTGGCGGAGGATGACGATATGGCGCTGGGTGCGGTCGAGGCATTGCGCGCGGGCAATGTCACCGGCGTGAGCGTGCTGGGCTTCAACGCGACGCCCGATGCGCTGCGCGCGGTCAAGGCCGGTACGATGGCCGCCACGGTCGAGCAGTCGCCCAGCCGCCAGATCCGCACCGCGCTCGACCAGCTCGTCGCGCATATCCGCACCAAGGCACCGATGGCAGGCGCCAGCATCACGCCCGTGCTGATCACGCGCGCCAATCTCAGCCAGGCCGAACGGATCGGCGAAGCGCAATGACCGAAGTCGCGCCGCCGCTGCTGGAGGTGCGCGACATGCACAAGAGCTTCCCGGGCGTGCGCGCGCTGGAAGGCGTGCGCCTTTCGGTCCGACGCGGCGAAGTCCACGCTTTGCTCGGCGAGAATGGCGCGGGCAAATCCACCCTGCTCAAAATTCTTGCCGGCGCGCAGCCGACGGATGCGGGCGAAATCTGGTTCGATGGGCAGGCGCTCGCCGCCGCCGACCGGCCGCTCGACCGGCAGCGCGCGGGCCTGATCACCATCTATCAGGAATTCAACCTGCTGCCCGACATGTCGGTCGCGGAGAATATGTATCTCGGCCGCGAGCCGCTGCGCCGGGGCCTGATCGACTGGCCCCGCATGTTCGCCGATGCGGACGCGATCCTGGCCGATCTCGGAATGACGATCGATCCGCGTTGCGAGGTGCGCCTCCTCAGCGTCGCGCAGCAGCAGATGGTCGAGATCGCACGAGCGATGACCCAGAATGCAAAGCTGATCGTGATGGACGAGCCGACCGCCGCGCTCAGCGCGCGCGAAGTCGATACGCTCCATCGCCTGATCGCCGGCCTCAAGGCGCGCGGCATCAGTATCATCTACGTCACGCACCGGCTGGAAGAAGTGAAGGCCTGCTGCGACCGTTTCACCGTGCTGCGCGACGGCCGTTTCGTCGCCGACGGCAACGTCGCCGACGTCGAAATCGGCGACATCATCCGGCTGATGGTCGGGCGCAATGTCGAATTCCTGCGGCTTCCGCGCCGCCCGGCCGGCGACATCGTGCTGCGCGTGCGCGACGTGGTCCGCCGCCGTCATCCGACCGATATCCATGCGGTGACGCTCAACAACCTGTCGCTCGATCTCCACGCGGGCGAGATATTGGGGCTGGCCGGCCTGGTCGGCGCGGGCCGCACCGAATTTGCGCGCATCCTGTTCGGCGCGGACAAGGCCGATGGTGGAATCCTCTATCTCGACGGCTGGACCGGCCGCTTCCGTTCGCCCGGTCAGGCGATCGGCGCGGGGCTGGCGCTGGTGCCGGAGGACCGCAAGCAGCAGGGCTGTTTCCTCGACCAGTCGATCCGCCATAATATGAGCCTGCCGAGCCTGTCCCGGATCGCGAAATGGGGGCTGTTCGTCGACGAACGCGCCGAGCACGCATTGGTCGATCATTATGCGCGCGCCCTTCGGATCAAGATGCCCAATGCCGAGGTCGCGATCGGCACCTTGTCGGGGGGCAACCAGCAAAAAGTGCTGCTCGCGCGCTGCATGGCGTTGCGTCCGCGCGTGCTGATCGTCGACGAGCCCACGCGCGGCATCGATGTCGGCGCCAAGGGCGAGGTCCACCAATTGCTCGCCGATCTGGCGGGCGAAGGGGTCGCGGTGGTCGTGATCTCGTCCGAACTGCCCGAAGTGATGGCGGTCAGCGACCGGATCGCGGTGTTCCGCGAGGGCAGCCTGACCGGCATCGTCGAAGCGGTCGAGGCCGACGAGGCACAATTGATGCACCTGATGGCGGTCGAGACCGCCCCGCTGGCCGCGACCGCATGACGGAACCCCAAGTAGATGGTTCGATGACCGACAATGCCGCGATAGTGCGGGAGCCTGCGTCGCGCCGGCGCGACATGATCGGCTGGCTGCGCACCTATGGCACGGCCTTGTTCCTGGTGGTCCTGATCGTCTTTTTCACCGCGCAAAACGATCGCTTCCTGTCGCCGCGGAATCTCACCAACATTCTGACCGAAGTGTCGATCTACGGCATCATCTCGGTCGGCATGACCTTCGTCATCCTGACCGGCGGGGTCGATCTCGCGGTCGGATCCCTGCTCGCCTTCGCGGGCATGGCGGGCGGGCTCGCCGCGCATGCGATGGGGCTCGACAGCACGTTCGACTGGCTGGCGGCGCTGGTGGCGGCGCTCGCCGTCGGCGGCATAGTCGGCTGGCTGCAGGGACGCGCGGTCACCTTCTTCGGCATTCCCGCCTTCATCGTCACGCTCGGCGGGATGACGATGTGGCGCGGCGCGACCCTGATCCTCAACGACGGCGCACCCGTCTCCGGCTATAGCGACGCCTATCGCTGGTGGGGCACGGGCGCGGTGCTCGGCCTGCCCGTGCCGGTGCTGATCTTCGCGCTGGTCGCGGCGATCGGCTATGTCGTGCAGCGCTACAGCCGCTATGGGCGCCAGATCTACGCCGTCGGCGGCAATATCGAAGCCGCGCGGCTCAATGGGCTCGACGTCAAACGTCTCGTCA
Organism: Sphingomonas sp.; assembly: GCF_035317925.1. GTDB lineage: Bacteria > Pseudomonadota > Alphaproteobacteria > Sphingomonadales > Sphingomonadaceae > Sphingomonas_I. The sequence goes on along the minus strand of NZ_DATHFV010000222.1, from coordinate 210 downwards.
CCAGCGTCTATGTCGCGATCGGGTTGCTATCGGGCCTGGCGGGCTTCCTGCTCTCGGCGCGGCTGGGGTCGGCCGAAGCGGTCGCCGGCACCGGCTACGAGCTGCGCGTCATCGCCTCGGTCGTGATCGGCGGCGCGAGCCTTTCGGGCGGACGCGGCGGCATCGGCGGCACGGTCATCGGTGCGCTGTTGATCGGCGTGATGGGCAACG
>NZ_DATHFV010000221.1:0-5037 GCF_035317925.1 Sphingomonas sp. | reverse complement strand
CCCGCAAGATCGAGATCTGCACGCGGGCCTACCGTATACTGACGGAAGAGGTGGGTTTCCCGCCGGAAGACATCATCTTCGACCCCAACATCTTCGCCGTGGCGACCGGGATCGACGAGCATCGCCGCTACGCGCTCGATTTCATCGAGGCGTGCCGCGAGATCAAGGCGCGCTGCCCGCACGTCCATATTTCGGGCGGGCTTTCCAATTTGAGCTTCTCGTTCCGCGGCAACGAGCCGGTGCGGCGCGCGATGCACAGCGTGTTCCTCTATCACGCCATCCCGGCCGGGCTCGACATGGCGATCGTCAATGCCGGCCAGCTCGACGTCTACGACCAGATCGACCCCGAGCTGCGCGAGGCGTGCGAGGACGTGATCTGGGATCGGCGCGACGACGCGACCGACAATCTGATCACGCTCGCCGAGAAATATCGCGGCACCGATGCGGTCGCCGAAAAGCAGGCCGAGGAATGGCGCAGCTGGGATGTCGCCAAGCGGCTCGAACATGCTTTGGTCAAGGGCATCGACCTGTATGTCGTCGACGATACCGAGGAAGCGCGGCTGCTCTTCCCGCGCCCGATCGAGGTGATCGAAGGCCCGCTGATGGACGGCATGAACGTCGTCGGCGACCTGTTCGGATCGGGCAAGATGTTCCTGCCGCAAGTCGTGAAATCGGCGCGCGTGATGAAGAAGGCGGTCGCCCACCTGCTGCCGTACATCGAGGCCGCGAAGGAAGTCGGCGCGCGGCCCAAGGGCCGGATCGTCATGGCGACCGTGAAGGGCGACGTGCACGATATCGGCAAGAATATCGTCGGCGTCGTGCTCGCCTGCAACGGCTACGACATCATCGATTTGGGCGTGATGGTGCCGTGGACGAAGATCCTCGAAGCGGCCAACGAGAATGACGCGGACATGATCGGCCTCTCCGGCCTGATCACGCCATCGTTGGACGAGATGGTCACGGTCGCGCAGGAAATGGCGCGCGCCAACATGACGATGCCGCTGCTGATCGGCGGCGCGACCACGTCGAAAGTCCACACCGCGCTGCGGATCGATCCGGCCTATAAGGGGCCGGTGGTGCATGTGCTCGATGCCAGCCGCGCGGTCGGCGTCGCCTCGACACTCATGTCCGACACGCAGCGCGATGCCTTCGTCGAGAAGACCGCGACCGATTATGAGGCGGTGCGCGTCGCGCGCGCCGACAAGGGCCAGAACGACCTCTCGCCGCTGGCGGAAGCGCGCGCCAATGCCTTTCCGTTCGATGCCGCGCAGAAGCCACCCGCGCCGCTGCAGCCGGGCACGCATGTCTATCACGATTGGCCGCTCGACGATCTGCGGTCCTATATCGACTGGACGCCCTTCTTCCGCGCGTGGGAGCTGGCGGGCAATTATCCCGCGATCCTCGAGGATCCGATCGTCGGCGAAAGCGCGCGCGGCCTGTTCGCCGATGCCGAGGCGATGCTCGACACGATCATCGCGGAGAAATGGCTGACCGCGCGCGGTGTCGCCGGGCTGTGGCCGGCGCATAGGGACGGAGACGATATCGTCGTCCAAAAGCCCCTCCCTGCCCAGGGAGGGGTTGGGGTGGGTGACTCCGCTCAGGATATGACCCCAGACGGCCGGACCCACCCCCCGACCCCCTCCCTTGGCAGGGAGGGGGAGGAGGTAAGCTTCCCGATGCTGCGCCAGCAGATCAAGAAGCGCGAAGGGCGGGCCAATATGTGCCTCGCCGATTTCATCGATCCTGACGGCGACTGGTTCGGCGGCTTCGCGGTCGGCATCCACGGCATCGATCCGCACATCGCCCGCTTCAAGGCCGACCATGACGATTACAAGGATATCCTCCTCAAGGCGCTCGCCGACCGTCTCGCCGAAGCGTTCGCCGAGCGGCTCCACCTCCATGTCCGCACGAACCTATGGGGTTATGCGGTTGGCGAACAGCTAACCAGCGAGGCGCTGATAAAGGAGCAATATCGCGGCATCCGCCCGGCGCCCGGCTATCCGGCCTGTCCGGAGCACAGCCTCAAGCCGATCCTGTTCGACCTGCTCGGCGCGACCGAGGCCACCGGCATGATCCTTACCGAAAGCTTCGCGATGCTCCCGACGGCGGCGGTCTCCGGCTTCTATTTCGGCCACCCCGACAGCCAGTATTTTGGCGTCGCCCGGATCGGCCGCGACCAGCTGGAGGATTACGCAGCGCGGCGCGGCGTGGACCTGCAAACCGCCGAACGATATTTGCGTCCGAACCTCGATTGAACCCCGATATTATCCTCCCCCGCCAGGGGGAGGTGTCGCCAACGGCGACGGAGGGGGCGGAAAGCGATGCGCTTCGAAGGTTTGCATGATCATCCCGATCGCCGACCTCCCCCTCCGTCAGGCTGCGCCTGCCACCTCCCCCTGGCGGGGGAGGATTGCCTGCCGACAAGGTCGACCTGAAAACGCGTCGCCCCGCCGCCGAACCTCGATTGACTCGAATCGGCGGCCCGGTCAGGGTCGTCTTGTCGTCGGCGGGCAACCGCCGGAGGACTGCGCGGGAGAGCGTTCGCTTTTAGCGGGCCACCGAAGGAGCAACCGCCCCGGAATCTCTCAGGTCAACGGACCGCGCGGAACTTCAGACACTCTGGAAAGCGAGCGCGGGCAACCGTGCTCCACCGAAGGTGCAAGCGCCGTCCCATCCCCCCAGGTGGCAGCGTGAAAGCTCTCAGGTTCCCGTGACAGAGGGGGCGATGGACAAGCAGGCCGCGAGGCCGGCTTTCTATCGTCTCTTGCCGGGAATGAAGATGAGCGACGACGACCATATCGCCGAACCGCTGCCGCTCGACGCGTGGCACCGCGCGCGTGGTGCGCGCATGGTGCCGTTCGCGGGCTATGCGATGCCGATCCAGTATGAGGGCATCATCGCCGAACACACATGGACGCGCGAGCATGCCGGCCTGTTCGACGTCAGCCATATGGGCCAGCTCACGCTTTCGGGCGAAGGTTTGGACGAGGCGCTGGAAACGATCCTGCCGGCGGACGTCAAAAGCTTGGGCGTAGGCCGCATGCGCTATTCGCTGCTGCTGACCGAGACCGGCGGCATCATCGACGATCTGATGTTCAGCCGCTGGCCAACCAAGATCTACATGGTCGTCAACGGCGCGGTGAAGGCGGGCGACATCGCCCATATGCGCGAGAAGCTACCCGCCGCGATCACGCTCACCCATATGACCGAACGCGCCTTGCTCGCATTGCAGGGGCCGGAAGCGTTCGCCGCCCTCGCGCGGCTGACGACCGGCCAGTGGGACCTGAGCGCGCTCACCTTCATGATGGGCGGCCCGTATCAGATCGGCGGGATCGACGCTTTCATCACCCGCTCGGGCTATACCGGCGAGGACGGTTTCGAGATTTCGGTCGATGCGACCGACGTCGAGAAGGTCGCGGACCTGTTGTGTCAGCAGCCGGAAGTGAAGCCGATCGGCCTCGGCGCGCGGGATTCGCTGCGGCTGGAGGCGGGATTGCCGCTCTACGGGCATGATCTCGACACCGATATCGATCCGGTCAGCGCCGACCTGGGCTTCGCCATTTCCAAGCGCCGCCGCGCCGAGGGCGGTTTCCCGGGCGCCGATCTCATCCTCAAGCATCTGAGCGACGGCGCACCGACCAAGCGCGTCGGCTTCGCGGTCGAGGGCCGTTTGCCTGCACGCGAAGGCGCGGAGATCTTCGCCGGCGATACCAAGGTCGGCACGATCACCTCGGGCGGGTTCGCGCCCACCGTCGGGGCGCCGATCGCGATGGGCTATGTCGCTGCCGCGCACGCCGCGCCCGGCACGAGCCTCGAGATCGAGGTGCGCGGCAAGCGCCTTGCCGCCACCGTCACGCCGATGCCGTTCGTTCCACATCGTTATGTCCGCAAGGGAGCCGCCTGATGACGACCTATTTCACGCAGGACCATGAATGGATTTCGGTCGAGGGCGGCAGCGCCACGGTCGGCATCACCGATTATGCGCAGGCGCAGCTCGGCGACGTCGTGTTCGTCGAAGTCCCCCCCGCCGGCACCGCGGTCGCCAAGGGCAAGGAAGCCGCCGTCGTCGAATCCGTGAAGGCGGCGTCCGACGTCTATGCGCCGGTGTCCGGCACGGTCACCGAAGCCAATGCCGCGCTCGAAGCCGATCCGGCCCTGGTCAACACCTCACCCGAGGGCGACGGCTGGTTCTTCAAGCTGACCTTGTCCGATCCGGGCGAGCTCGAAGGCCTGATGGACGGCACCGCGTACAAGGCGTTCGTGGCCGGCCTGTGAGCGCACCCAATCCCGCCAGCCGCTGGAATGCGGCCGATTATATCAAGAACGCGGCGTTCGTGCCCGCGCTCGGCGCGCCGGTGCTTGCCTTGCTCGATCCGCGGCCGGGCGAGCGCATCCTCGATCTCGGCTGCGGCGACGGTATCCTGACCGCGAAGATCGCGGATGCGGGCGCCGAGGTGGTCGGCGTCGACGCGTCCGACGACATGATCGCCGCCGCACAGGCGCGTGGCCTCGATGCGCACATCGCCAATGGCGAGGTGCTCACCTTCGGAGCCGAGTTCGACGCAATTTTCTCCAACGCGGCACTGCATTGGATGCTCGACGGCAAGGCGGTCGCCGCCGGCGTGTTTCGCGCGCTCAAGCCCGGCGGCCGCTTCGTCGGCGAGATGGGCGGGCAGGGCAATGTCGCGATCCTGCGCGCGGGCATCCGCGCCGAACTGGTCGCGCGCGGCTATCCGGTCCCGGCGAACGATCCGCAATGGTATCCCGCTCCGGACGAGTTCACCGCCATCTACGCGGCCGCCGGCTTCACCCATATCGAAGCGCAACTGATCCCGCGCCCGACGCCGCTGCCCGAAGGCGTGGCCGGCTGGCTGCGCGTGTTCCGCGCCGGCTTCATGGATTCCGCGAGCGTGCCCGACGCCGATCAGGCCGCGATCGCGCAGGCGGTCGAGGCCAAGCTCGCGCCCCAACTCCAGCAGCCCGACGGCTCCTGGCTCGCCGATTATGTCCGTCTCCGTTTCTCAATGAGGAAGCCCC
>NZ_DATHFV010000220.1:0-8208 GCF_035317925.1 Sphingomonas sp. | reverse complement strand
CGATCAACAAGATCGACAAGGAAGGCGCCAATCCGCAGCGGGTGCGCGAGCGCCTGCTCGAGCATGAGGTGGTCGTCGAGGAAATGTCGGGCGACGTCCAGGACGTCGAGGTTTCGGCGACCGCCAAGACCGGGCTCGACGAACTGATCGATAAGATCCAGCTCCAGGCCGAAGTGCTCGAACTGACCGCCAACCCCGATCGCCCCGCCGAAGGCGTCGTGATCGAGGCCGAGCTCGACAAGGGCCGTGGCCCGGTCGCGACGATCCTCGTCCGCCGCGGCACGCTCAAGACCGGCGACATCTTCGTCGTCGGCCCCGAGAGCGGCAAGGTTCGCGCCCTGGTCGATGACAAGGGCAAGCAGGTGAAGACCGCCGGCCCGTCGACCCCGGTCGAAATCCTCGGCATTTCGGGCGTTCCGTCGTCGGCCGACCAGCTGACCGTCGTCGAGAACGAGGCGCGCGCCCGCGAGGTCGCCGCCTATCGCGCCAGCGTGATCCAGCAGAAGCGCACGACCAGCGCGCCCGCCAGCCTCGAATCGATGTTCTCGGCGCTGCGCGACAAGCAGGCCGAGCAATTCCCCCTGGTCATCAAGGGCGATGCGCAGGGTTCGGTCGAAGCAATCGTCGGATCGCTCAACAAGATCTCGACCGATCTCATCCAGGTTCGCATTCTCAGCGCGGGCGTGGGCGGCATCACCGAGAGCGACGTCAGCCTGGCGGCGGCCTCGAAGGCGCCGATCATCGGCTTCAACGTCCGCGCCAACTCCAAGGCGCGCGAGATCGCCACGCGGGACGGGGTCGCGCTCAAATATTATGACGTGATCTACGATCTGCTCGACGATGTTCGTGCCGCGATGGCGGGCCAGCTCGGACCCGAATATTTCGAAACGGTCGTCGGCCGCGCCGAAATCCGCGAAGTCTTCTCCGCCGGCAAGCACGGCAAGGCGGCGGGTCTGCTCGTCACCGAAGGCTTTATCCGCAAGGCGCTGCGCGCGCGCGTCACCCGCGACGATGTCATCATCTACAACGGCTCGATCGCCTCGCTGCGTCGCTTCAAGGACGACGTCGCCGAGGTCCGCGCCGGCCTGGAATGCGGTATCACGCTCGAAGGCTCGATCGACATCAAGGCGGGCGACTTCCTCGAAACGTTCGAGGTCGAGGAACGCGAACGCGTTTTGTAATCGGCTAAAGCCCTCTCCCGCTTTCGCGGGAGAGGAGGGGCCCGCGGAGCGGGAGGTGAGGGTCTTCTCCTTCTAGGCCTCGATGGAAGAAGAAGACCCTCACCCAACCCTCTCCCGCGAAAGCGGGAGAGGGCTTCGAGGTAGCAATGCGCCACAACGAAACCTCAGAGGGCAAAACGGTCCGCCTGCTTCGCGTGGGCGAACAGGTGCGCCATATCCTTGCCGAGATCCTGATGCGCGGCGACGTGCATGACGACGTGCTCGCGTCGCACCTCGTGTCGGTGACCGAGGTGCGGATGTCGCCCGATCTCAAGCATGCGATCGCGTTCGTGAAGCCCCTGCTCGGATCGGACGAGGAAAAGGTGCTGAAGGCGCTGCGCACCAACACCGCTTATTTCCAGAGCGAGGTCGCGAAGCGCGTGAACCTCAAATATGCCGCCAAGCTCAAATTCCGGCCCGACGAGAGCTTTGACGAGGGCGCCCGGATCGATGCCCTGCTGCGCTCGCCGGTCGTGGCGCGCGACCTCGACGCCGACGACTAGGTCGCGCCTCCACGCACTTTTATTCATCTCGGCGGAACAGCCGCGCAACCTTCCTGCCGTCTAATCGGCCCGGACTGACGGAATCGACTCCGCGACTCACCGCGAGTCATGATATGCGAGTCGCACCGCCGGCCCGCTGAGCCCGGGATATGGTGACGAAGAGAGACAAGACGGCTCCCGCTTTGGCGTGAAGGAGACGGGATATGGACCTCATCGATCTCTACCACCGTCGTGGCATCTCTCTGGTGCGCTCCAAGCTGCGCGCTTCGGCCGCCGCACGGCGCGGCTATTGCCGTCTCGCCAAATATTATGCCGACCAGATCGAATCGCAGCGCGTGGACGCCGAACCGGTCGCACCCCCGTCGGGCCTCACACCCGCGCTTTAGGCGACTCCATTTCTATTTGGGCGTCACCCCGGACTTAATCCGGGGTCCACAGGGCCATGCCCGAAGCGCTTGTGATAGGGTGGATGCCGGAACAAGTCCGGCATGACGGTGGTGGCTGACCGCAGCCCATCCCACACGAATCCCGCGTTTTTCGGAAATGCCAGAAAGACCGAAAGCGAAATTACGGCCCAAAATGAAAATGGGGGCCGGTGTTGCCACCAGCCCCCACTGCGCCGAGCGGCTCCGGTCTCCAATTCCCCTTGCGGGTCCTTGATCCTTGATCGCTCAGGCGTCGCTGCTTTGCCGCCGGGCGAACCCTTTGGCTGGTCAGCGGCCCTTCTTGGGACCCCGGTCGCTGACGTTAACCTTTCGGCCCCGTCCGCCACCGCCGTCTCTTCCGGCGCCTTCCTTCGCTTCCCGACTCTGACTGCTCCGCAGAGCCTTCGTCCTCGTTCCGCTCCGGATGTCCTCTGGGTTTCTTGCTCTTCCGTTTCCGTCCGAGCCCGTCTCCCGAGCACATCCAGAAACTCTCACGGCCGGCCGAGTCGCACCAGCGGAAAATAGGGGTTCAGGCCTGTGGATAACGAGGATAACGGGGGTTATTGCGCGTCTGAATCGATTCTGGACGGAAAATTGTGCGTTGAAGCCTTGTTCGCGACCGAATGAGTCGCTTGGGATGACATCATGACCGAAGACAAAGCGCCGCCGACTCCACTGCCGCCCGAAGCCGAACCGCCTTATCCGCCGCACGGCGCCGCCGCGCAGCGCGACGAGGCGCTCGAGCATCTGCCCGAGGGGCCGGCGATCGGCGCTTTAGGCGTGACGCTGATTGGAGGCGCGGTCGCCGCCACGGTCGGGCTGTTGCTCGCGATCCCGCTGCTGCGTCGGAAGAAGAAGCCGGCCGCAGCCGCGCCCAAAGCGAAAGCCGCGCCGCGCGCGCGCCGTCCGCGCCGCAAGCGGACGGACTAGGCTTGATTCAGCTCTGCTGAACCAGGTGCGGCACCGGCCCGCGCCCCCACCCGGCCTCCCATAGAATAACCTGTTGGGCGGCCGGGTGGGGGCGCGGGCCGGTGCCGCTTCCGCGTGAGCGGACAAAGAATCCTAAAACTGCCCCGAGGGCGGATGCGGCTTGCGGGGCTCGACGTCGCCCTCGCCGCCGGCCATCGGATCCGAATCGAAATCCTCGGGCGTGCCGCCGCCGCCCGCACCCGCGCCGGAGCCATGGACTTCGCCGTCCTTGCGCACCGACGCCCGGTGGCCGCGCTCGGCGGCCCCGGGATCGGCTTTGTCTTTGTCTTCAGCCATCAGCGGCTGGGTTCGTCGCTTGAATTGCCGGGAGTCGGCGCCGATTCCTCGGCGATGTCCGGACCGGAGGCTGCGGCACCCGCGCCCCCTTCGCCGCCGAGCGTGTGAGCGATGGTTCCGCCCTGCTGGCCAGATTGCCAGCTCTTGGACGCCCGGCGCTCCTCATAGGCGATGCGCTCTTCTTCCGTCATGACGGCGGGATCTTGGGTTTGATCGGCCATGATCGCTCTCCTTGCGAATTGGTTCGGGATAAGAACGAAGCGGCACGCGCACCCGTTCCCGGCTTTGCGACGGGCCGCAGGCTTGCAACGCCGGGCGACGCGGCTAGGGGGAGGCGATGGCAGAGAAGCTACGCATCGCCCTCGCGGGGCTCGGAACGGTCGGCGGTGGCGTGGTCAAGTTGCTTGCCCAGAATGCGGCGCTGATCGAACGCCGCGCCGGACGCGGGATCGAGATCGTCGCCGTTTCGGCACGCGACCGGACACGCGACCGCGGGATCGACCTCTCTGGCATCGACTGGGTCGACGATACCGTCAGCTTGGCGGCACGCGCCGATGTCGATGCGGTGGTCGAGCTGATCGGCGGTTCCGACGGTCCCGCGCTCACGCTCGCGCGCGCCACGCTCAACGCCGGCAAGGCCTTCGTCACCGCCAACAAGGCGATGCTCGCGCACCACGGGCTGGAACTCGCCGCCGCGGCCGAGGCCGCCAACACCGCGCTTAAATATGAAGCCGCGGTTGCGGGCGGCATTCCGGTGATCAAGGGCCTGCGCGAAGGCGCCGCCGCCAATGTGATCGACCATGTCTATGGCGTACTCAACGGCACCTGCAATTACATCCTGACGACGATGGAGGCTGAAGGCCGCGACTTCGCCGAGGTGCTGAGCGAGGCCCAGGCGCTGGGTTATGCCGAGGCCGATCCCAGCTTCGACATCGACGGCGTCGATGCCGCGCACAAGCTCGCCATCCTCTCCAGCCTGGCGTTCGGCACCGAGGTCGATTTCGACGCGATCGCGATCACCGGCATCCGCCACGTGCTGGGCGCCGACATCGCAGAGGCCGACGCGCTCGGCTATCGCGTCCGCCTGGTCGGCTTCGGCGAGGCTAGCGCCAAGGGCCTGTTCCAGCGCGTCCACCCCTGCCTCGTGCCGATGGGCCACCCGCTCGCGCACGTCACCGGATCGCTGAACGCGGTGGTGGCGGAGGGCAATTTCGTCGGCCGCCTGCTGTTCCAGGGCGCGGGCGCGGGCGACGGCCCCACGGCCTCCGCCGTCGTCGCCGACCTGATCGATATCGCGCGCGGCGAATATGGCCCCGCCTTCGGCATGCCGGTGAAGAGCCTCGCCCATCCGAAGACCGCACCCGCCGGCGAACGGCGCGGCCGTTCCTACCTGCGCTTCACCGTTGCCGACCGGCCGGGCGTGCTCGCCGAGTTGACCGCGGCGATGCGCGACGCGGGCGTTTCGATCGAAAGCCTGATCCAGCGCGGCGCGGCGCCCGATGGTAGCGTACTGCTGGTGATGGTCACGCACGAAGGCCCCGAACGCAGCGTCGTCGCCGCGCTCGACAAGCTCGAAGGCTCGTCCAGCCTGGTCGGCCCGCCGATGCTGATGCACATCCTCGCAGGCTAATCCTCGGCGTTTCTATTGCTGCGGTTTCCAGGGGTGGCGGTCGGCATAATCCGACGCGCCTTCCGGATCGACGATCGCGCGCACGACCTGCGCCAGGCCGGTTCCCGCCGCGACCAGATCCACCGCCCCGTGCGCCGGGCAATTGGCGGCGCGGCAGGGTTGCGCCGCATCGATCAGCGCCTGTTTGCCGCTCACCGGCTCGCCGATCGCCGCGCGCGGTCCATCGGGCGGCCCGCGTTCGTCGGGCAGGGGAAGGCGCTCGGCCGACCCGCCACGCCCGTTGCCGCACACCACCACCTCATTGGCGTGCGACGGCAGCGCGCAGGGATGGAAGCCGTGCCGATATTCGTCGCGATAGAGCGCGATCATCTGCTGCGCGGGCGTGGTCCTGGATGCGGCGGGCATTATTGGGCCCGACGGCGTCGCAGCAGCGCGCCCGGCGCCGGCCGTCAGCAGCAATGCGATCGTCATCGGCAGCGGACGCATGGGGATTCTCCCGTCAGCGCCGCGATAATGATCGGGCTCATGCAAAAATGCAAAGCGCTACCAGCGCCTTTCTCGACAAGGTAACATGCCCGTCCTATCGCGCCCCCGATCAACAGACAGGGAATTGGTACGCGATGGCGGTGAAGGCTTCGAAGACGCTCGATCGCGTACTGGTGCTGGAAATGGTGCGGGTGACGGAGGCGGCGGCGATCGCCGCGTCCAAGATGGTCGGACGCGGCGATGAGAAAGCCGCCGACGCCGCCGCGGTCGAAGCGATGCGCGCCGCCTTCAACGAACTGGATTTCGACGGCACCGTCGTGATCGGCGAGGGCGAGCGCGACGAAGCCCCGATGCTCTATATCGGCGAGAAGGTCGGGCGCGGCAGCGGGCCCAAGATCGATATCGCGCTCGATCCGCTCGAAGGCACGTCGATCGTCGCCAAGGCAGGCCCCAACGCGCTCGCGGTGCTGGCCATCGCCGAGGAAGGCTGCCTGCTCAACGCGCCCGACGTCTATATGGAAAAGATCGCGATCGGCCCGGGTTACGCCGCCGGCGTGGTCAGCCTGAAGCAGACGCCGACCGAGAATGTCTGCGCACTGGCCAAGGCCAAGGGCGTCGACCCTCACGAGATCATCACCTGCGTGCTCGATCGCCCGCGCCACGACAAATTGATCGCGGAGCTGCGCGCGATCGGCTGCGGCGTGATGCTGATCCCCGACGGCGATGTCGCGGGCGTGATCGCGGTCAGCGATCCCGACACGACGATCGATCTCTATCTGGGTTCGGGCGGCGCGCCCGAGGGCGTGCTGGCGGCGGCAGCGCTCGCCTGCGTCGGCGGCCAGTTCGAGGGCCGGCTGCTGTTCCGCAACGACGACGAGCGCGGCCGCGCCAAGAAATGGGGCGTGACCGATCTCGACCGCATCTATCGGCTCGAGGATCTGGTGAAGGGCGACGCCATCTTCGCGGCGACCGGCGTCACCGACGGCTCGCTGCTCGAAGGCGTCAAGCGCCGCGCGGGCATGATGACCACCGACAGCGTGGTGATGCGCGCCAGCTCCGGCACGGTCCGCTGGGTCAAGGGCGAGCACCGGCGCGGCAAGGTCGACTGACCGATCGCACTGTCCGGATCCGGCCAATTTCCGGACATCTGCGCGGCGAGATTTCCACGTCCTCTCGAATGACCAAATAATTTCGCCAATGTATCGGAAATTCCGCCAGCATCTGGTGACGAGCACGGCTGATTTTACCAAATTGCGCAATTTCCCCCTCTCGCGGGCAATTGGCACGCTCCCTGCAATTCATTGAGCATCGCCGGAATGGTCCGGCGGAAATGCTCTTAGGGAGATTTGAAATGACCAACTACGCTTCTTCGTTCGCCGCTCAGTTCGGCGTCGGCTTCATCTCGTTCATCGTCAGCGCAACCTGCATCCTCGCCGCGGTCGGCCCCAGCCACTTCGCCGGCTGATGCGCCTGGACAAGGAGAGGGACATGATCCGGAACTATAACCCCAACCAGGTGCCGAGCCGTGGCATGCTGCTCGGCACCTGCGCCGGAATTTCCGAAAGCAGCGGCGTCGCCGCCCCCGTCGTCCGCATCGTGGCGATCGTCGCCGCCTTGTTCTGGTGGAAGCTGATGCTGCTCGCTTACTGCGGCGGCGCGATCTACTACCGTTTCCGTCGCTGAGACGGAGCTACTTAGCTCCGTCCAGCGCCGGTTCGGTAGCCGTCGCCGGCAGCTCGGCCTTCATCGCCGCCGCGACCTTTTCCGCTTCTTCCATCACCCGCAGCACATTGCCGCCCGCCAATTTGGCGACGTCGGCATCTTTCCAGCCCCGCCGCAGCATCTCCGCCAGCAAGGCCGGATAAGTGGCGACGCTCTCCAGCCCCTCGGGCAGGCTGTTATCGACCCCATCATAATCCGATCCCAATCCGACATGGTCGATGCCGGCTACTTTCGCGATATGATCGATATGATCGGCCACCTGGCCGATCGTGACCTTGGGCGCGGGATGCGCCTTGATCCAATCCGCCAGCGCCGCCGCCGCCTTGTCCGGCGCGCCGATATAGAGACCGCCGAAGGGCGGCGCGTTGAGCCGCGTCTTCTCCGCCGACTCTTCCGCTTCCCAGAGGCGATAGTCGTGCGACACATATTGCCGCGCGAAATTGACCATCACCACGCCGCCATTGGCCGCGACCAGTTTGAGCACGTCGTCGCTGACGTTGCGCGGATGATCGTCCACGCCGCGCGCGCCAGAATGCGAGAAGATCACCGGCGCCTTGCTCACGCGCAGCGCGTCGCGCATCGTGTCCTCGTTCACGTGCGACAGATCGACCAGCATGCCGATCCGGTTCATCTCGTGCACCACCGCCTCGCCGAACGGGGTGAGCCCGCCATGTTTGGGATTGTCGGTCGCCGAATCCGCCCATTCGATCGTCTTGGCGTGCGTCAGCGTGAGATAGCCCGCGCCGAACGCCTTGTAGGCGCGCAGCACCGAGAAACTGTTGTCGATCTGGTTGCCGCCCTCGACCCCGATCAGGCTGGCGATGCGCCCGGCCTTGTGGATGCGGCGCACATCGGCGGCGGTCGTGGCCAGTTCGAACGTCTCCGGATAGCGCGCGGCGATATCGCGGATCAGGTCGATCTCCTCGATCGTCTCCTTGACCTGTTCGAGCGGCGGC
>NZ_DATHFV010000219.1:0-7611 GCF_035317925.1 Sphingomonas sp. | reverse complement strand
GCCGCGCTGATCTTGAGCAGTCGCTTCTTGCTGTCGATCTCCGAGAACAGGACGTCGAGCGTGCGCAGCGACGCGTCGGCCGGCAGCAGATCGAGATTGGAGATCGCGGTCGGGACGATCAGCTTGCGCGGGCTAAGGTCGCGCTCGATCACCGCGCGCGCTTCGTCGCCGGCCTTGCGGTCGGGCGCGAGAATGAAGCTCGCACCGCCCTGCGCATCGAGATCCCACAGCAGAGTCCGCCGGCTCGATAAGGTCGCCGACGCCCACGCCAGATTGACCGCGAGCGTGGTCTTTCCGACCCCGCCCTTCGAAGCATAGATCGCTATTGTCGCCATCGCTGCAGGGTACCACCCGCTTGCGACAGCGCAATGACCGCGTTGCCTATTTGCCCACGCCGCGCCCGGCCGGCAGATGCGAAGCTGGCAGGCTGACGGTCACGCTGCTGCCCGGATCGGTCGCCGAGGTGGCGAGCGTGACGCGATATTTACCCGCCTTGATCGTCCAGCCCGGATGCGCGCTGTCCCACAGGCTGAGCAGGCGCGGATCGACCGTAACGGTCGCGGCCTTGGTCTGGCCGGGGGCGAGATCTAGCTTGGCGAAGCCACCGAGACGCTTGGGCGCTTCCCAGCCGCCGCCGACCGGCGACACGTAGATCTGCGCGACCTGCTTGCCGGCGACGCTGCCGACATTCTTCACGCTGAAGCTGGCGGTGATGGTGCCGCCCGCAGCGGCGGCCTTGAGCCCACCCTGGGTGAAGTTGGTGTAGGACAGGCCATGGCCGAACGGGAAGAGCGGCTTGGTGCCGTTCTTGTCGAACCATTTATAGCCGCCCGCGGCGCCTTCGCTGAACTTGACGTCGAACACCTCCTTGGGGCCGCGATCCGCGCCGTCGATCGAGGCGCGCGGCCAATCGGTCGCGGCGCGGCCGAAGGTCGCGGGCAGATGGCCCGAGGGGTTGACCTTGCCGGTCAGGATGCGCGCGATCGCCTCGCCGCCCTTGCTGCCCGGATACCAGGCCTCGAGCGCGCCCTTCACGCGATCGATCCACGGCATCACGACCGGCCCGCCGGTTTCGAGCACGACGATCGTGTTGGGGTTGGCGCGCGCGACCGCGTCGATCAGCGCGTCCTGGTCGTTGGGCAAAGTCAGCGGAAAATCGAGCGATTCCGCGGTCCACTGCGTCACGAACACGATCGCGACATCGGCATCCTTGGCGGCCGCCGCGGCGGCATCCGCGCTGGACCCGCTCGCCCAGGTGATCTTGGCGTCGGGCCGTTCGGCCTGGAGCGCCTTCAGCGGCGAGGACGGGGCATAGACGTAGGGGCCGGGCCAATGATCGGGGCCCTCGCCCTTCACCGCCGTGCCGCCGCGCGGATAGACCTGCGCCGATCCGCCACCGGTCAGCACGCCGACATCGGCATGGCCGCCGATGATCGCGATCCGGTGCGCGGAACCGGCCAGCGGCAGGACGTGGCCATCATTCTTGAGCAGGACGATGCCTTCCTCGGCATCGGCCTGGCTGACCGCTTCGTGCGCGGCGTAATCGATCTTGAAGTCGGCGGTGGGAATGTTGTCGGCGGCGCCGCTGGCGATGAGCGAACGGGCGATGCGGCGGACCTTGTCGTCCAGCACCTTCTCCGGCACGCGGCCGTCGGCGATCGCGGCTTTCAGCTTGTCGCGATAGACGTAATCGCGCGGATGCTGGACGCCGGCTTCCTGATCGAGCCCGCCGAGCGCATCCTTGATCGTGTCGTGCATCGCGCCCCAATCGGACATGACGAAGCCCTGATAGCCCCAGTCGCGCTTGAGCACCTTGTTGATCAGCCAGTCGTTCTGGCAGGCCCATTCCCCGTTCACGAGGTTGTAGCTGCACATGACCGAACCGGGATTGCCCTTCTCGATCGCGATCTGGAACGCGAGCAGATCGGACATGCGCGCCGACGGCTCGTCGATCAGGATGTTGACGGTGGTGCGCCGGGTTTCCTGATCGTTGAAGGCGTAATGCTTGATCGTCGTGATGATGTGGTTGGACTGGATGCCGCGCACGATCGCGCCGACCATCGTGCCGGCGAGCAAGGGGTCTTCGCCGCCATATTCGAAATTGCGGCCGTTGCCGGGCTCGCGCAGCAGATCGACACCGCCCGCGAGCATCGTGTTGAACCCGGAGGAGCGCGCTTCTGATCCGATCGCCGCGCCGCCCTTGACTGCCATGTCGGGGTTCCAGGTCGACGCGGTGAGGATGCCCGCGGGCATGATCGTGCGCTGCAGATCGGGCGCGGCGATGCCCTGGGTGGCGACGCCGCTGCCCGCGTCGCTCTGCCATTGCGGGGTGAAGTGGAGGCGCGGCACGCCGGGCACGAAGCCCGCCGACTGGCGGCGCGCGACGGGATCGCGATATTCGTTCGTTTCGACCTGGGTGCCGTAATAGCTGGTCACAAGCACCAATTTCTCGTCGAGCGTCATCGCATGGACGAGCAGATTGGCGCGCGCATCGGGTGACAGCGCCTTGTTCTGCCAGGCGAGCGGATTGGGCGCGGCGGCGAAAGCGGGCGCGGCCAGTGCGATCGCGGCAACGCCGATCAATATGCTTGCACGCTTCATCATGTCCGCATCCCCTCACATCTTATGATTACGTTGTCAGAGGTACTTTAGGCAGCGCCGCCGCATGGCGCAATCGAGCCATAGTCTTAAGTGCGGGGGTCTTAGGTGCGGGCCGCGATAGCCTTGATCCCGGCGAGGAAGGCGGCCTCGCCGTCGAGCTGCTGACTCTGGCGTCCGGCCAGCGCGAGCGCGCAGGCGTAGAGCCGGGTCAGCGCCGGATCGCCGATCAAGGCGACCGCGCCCGGCCCGATGAAATCGAGCCCGATCGCGACGTCGCTGCCGACCAAGAGGCCGCTGCCGAACGACGACACATCCTCTGCCGCCAGCGTGCCGAGCAGGGTGCGCGCCCGGATCGCGAAGAGATCGGCGAGCAGTTCGCGCCGCTCGAACGCGATCGATACGCCTTCCTGGAAGGCGGCGCCGGGCGTGACGTCGCCGGTCAGCGGGCCCGCGAGCAGACTGTGCCGGCGCAGTATCGCGAACATCTCGCCGGTCATCACGGTGCGGAAAGCGGCGAGCGCGCCCGCTTCGAGCCGCACCCATTTTGCATGGGTGCCGGGGTGGCAGGCCTGCATATCGGGCCCGATCATCCCCGCCGCCAGCGCGCCCAAGAGCTGCACTTCCTCGCCGCGCATGACGTCGGCGCGGCCGTCGTTGCGATCGCACACGCCGGGCACGATCTGGATGTCGCCGTCCATCGCCACCAGCCGTTCGCGCAAGGCATCGACCGTCGCCGGGCAATCGACATAAGGCGCCTGCACCCAGCCGCGGTTGGAGCCGATCATGCCTGCGAGCAGCATCGGCCGCTTGCCGCAGCGTTCGCGCAGCATCGCGATCACGTCGGGGAATTCGTTGGGCAGGATCGACAGCACGCCCGCCCCGTCGGTGAAGCGATCGACCACCTGGCCATGCGCATCGAGCACGAACACGCGGCGGTTGGTCGTACCCCAATCGACCGCAATCAGGCCAGCGTCCGACAATATGGTCATTTCAGAGCGTCGCGCTGATCGCGCGGGCGGCGGCGTCCGGATCTTCGGCCTTGGTGATCGGGCGGCCGATCACGAGGATCGAGGCGCCGTTATCGAGCGCCTTGCGCGGCGTCATCACACGCTTCTGGTCGCCGGCGGCATCGCCGGCCGGACGCACGCCCGGCACGACGAAGAAGCCGTCGCGCCACATCTTGTGCGCGGCCGCGACCTCGAACCCCGAACAGACCACGCCGTCGAGGCCGGCTTCGCGGGCAAGACCGGTCAGCCGTTCGACCTGGGCATGTTCGCCGCCTTCGACCCCGATCGCGCTCAGATCCTTGCCGTCGAGGCTGGTCAGCACGGTCACCGCGACAACCTTGGTCGTCTCCGACGCGGCCGCCTTGGCATCCTCCATCATCGCGCGCCCGCCGGCGGCGTGGATCGTCAGGATCGACGGCGCGAGGCCGTGCAGCGCCTGGATCGCGCTCGCGACCGTATTGGGAATGTCGTGGAGCTTGAGATCGAGGAAGATCGGCAGCCCGACCTGGCCGAGTTCGCGCACGCCCTGATGGCCGTGGGCGGAGAAGAATTCGAGGCCGAGCTTGAGCCCGCCGACATGGTTGCGGACCTTTTCCGCGAGCGCGACCGCGCGCACGAGATCGGGCGTGTCGATCGCGACGAAGATGCGGCTCGACATCAGTCTGCCTGGAACGGATCGCTGTTGGGCGACGAGGTCGTTGCCGGCGGCGCGGGCGGCGTGATGACCGGGCCGCGTTCGATCGCGGACAGCTTGCGGTCGTGCCGCCATTTGACCGCGCGATGCCACGCGTAAAGCGGCACGAAACCGATCAGGAAGCCGATCAGCAGCAGCATCGGCAGCTTGGTCTCGACCACCGTATCGCCGAACAGATTGACCGGCACGGGCACCCAGTTGCGGACCGAGAAAACCACGATGATCACCGTCAGGGCGATCCAGAAAAGCGTGCGCAGAAATGCCATATGATCCAGATTAGGGGGGAAAATCGGGCAAGGCCAGCGCCGCGATTGCCTTAACCTTCTTCCCCGGCTATGTTCTTGCTTCGTTCGTTTTTTACGGAGCCCCGAATGGCCAAGCTGCAGCGCCGGTATGTCTGCCAATTGTGCGGCAGCGTCGCGAGCAAGTGGCAGGGCCAGTGCGTCGATTGCGGCGAGTGGAACACCCTGGTCGAGGAGAGCGGCGGCGGCGTGGTGACGCCCTTCGCGGCCAAGCATGATTTGCGCGCCGGCGGGCGCACGGTCGCGATCAGCGGGCTGGATGCGGACGTCGCCTTACCCCTCCGGCTCGTCACCGGCCTGGCCGAGCTCGACCGCGCGATCGGCGGCGGGCTGGTGGCGGGATCGGCGACTTTGATCGGCGGCGATCCGGGGATCGGCAAATCGACCTTGCTGTTGCAGGCGGCGGCGCGGCTGGCGACTTCGGGCGCACGCGTCACCTATATTTCGGGCGAGGAAGCCGCCGATCAGGTGCGGCTGCGCGCGCGGCGGATGGGGCTGGGATCGGCCCCCGTCCAGCTCGCGACCGCCACATCGGTGCGCGATATCCTTACCACGCTCGATCAGGGCGCGCCGCCGGCCTTGCTCGTGATCGATTCGATCCAGACGATGCATTCGGACCTGATCGAGGGCGCACCCGGCACGGTCAGCCAGGTGCGCGCCTCCGCACAGGAGCTGATCCGTTACGCCAAGGAACGCGGCACCGCTCTGGTGCTGGTCGGCCATGTCACCAAGGACGGCGCGATCGCGGGCCCGCGCGTGCTGGAACATATGGTCGATACGGTGCTGAGCTTCGAGGGCGAGCGCAGCCATCAATATCGCATCCTGCGCGCGGTCAAGAACCGCTTCGGCGGCACCGACGAGATCGGCGTGTTCGCGATGGCCGAACTGGGGCTGGAGGAGGTCGCCAACCCCTCGGCCTTGTTCCTGACCCAGCGCGGCGACGGCATCAGCGGCGCGATCGTGTTCCCGGCGATGGAGGGCACGCGGCCGGTGCTGGTCGAGATCCAGGCTTTGGTCGTGCGCCTCGCCAGCGGGGCGACCCCGCGGCGCGCGGTGGTCGGCTGGGACGGCGGGCGGCTGGCGATGGTGCTGGCGGTGCTGGAGGCGCGCTGCGGGCTCAGTTTCTCGACCTGCGAAGTCTATCTCAACGTCTCGGGCGGCTATCGCATCGCCGATCCGGGGGCGGATCTGGCGGTGGCGGCGGCGCTCATCTCGGCGCTGGCCGAACGCCCGATCAGCGCCGACACGGTCGCGTTCGGCGAGATTTCGCTGTCGGGCGAGGTGCGCGGGGTGGCGCATGCGGCGCTGCGGCTGAAGGAAGCGGCCAAGCTGGGGTTCGGCAAGGCGATGCTGCCGACCGTGTCGCGCGACACGGCAAACGGCATCGCTGTCAGCGGCTTTGCGACGTTGGGGGCGTTGGTGGATCAGATACTCGGACGGTGAAGTGGTCGTTCAACTGGCCCCACGTCACGGCCTTATAGAGATAGGCCGTAATCGGCTTCCCTTCGGCATCCAGCGCGGGCCGGTATTTGGCGCGTCTGCGGAGGGCGTTGCAGGCAGAATCGTCGAGCCGGGCGGCGCCGACACTGCCGAAGGGGATGCAGTTACTGACGAGGCCGTTGGTATCCACGGCCAACAGGATTTCAGTGGTGCCCTGCACGCCGCCGTAACGCTGCTCGGTATAGTCCTGCGGCTGCACCCATAATTTTGCATCGCCCAAGGGGGCAGGCGGCGTCGCGATGTGCGTTGCCGAGGGGTCGATCTTCAACTGGGACAGCAGCATCGTCTGGCAGTTGTTCAACGACGCGAGCGGCCGCGCCATGGGCGGAAGCGTCACGGATATGGGGTGGCCCTTGCCCAAGGTGATCGTCGCAACCTGCGCCTTATCCAGCACGGCAAGCGCGGACTCCGGAAGGGTGAAGCGGACGAGCTGCGACAGATTGCCGGCGGTGAGCGCGTAGACTTCGTAAGGCGTGTCCGCGACGGTCTGCCCGTCGACCGACAGATGCGCCGCCCCCTTGTCGAAATCGATGGAAAGATATCCCCGGTAAAGGAGGATATCGACCCATCCGCCAACCGGCCACGGACGCAGCCCGATCGCGACCTGCAGGTTACCTTCCCCATATGCGTGAAGCAGCGTGCAGCCATTTTGTTCACCTTGGAGGATCCACTGACCCGACGGCGAAAGCGGAACCGCGGCTTGCGCGAGCATCGCCAAAAGAAGTGCTGCCGGCATTCATGTCTCCCCTGCGGCCATATGTGCGGGAAAATCGTGCGCCGTCGAGCGCTTTCCTCGCGTACCAATCGGCGCGGGGGGCCGGGCGCGGACCTGGCGGTGGCACGGGATATTGCGGGCGCGCTGGCGGTGAGCGGGTTCGCGACTTTGGGGGCGTTGGTGGACTATTTGCTGGGGCGGTAGTTCTATCGTCATCCCCGCGAAAGCGGGGATCCCGCTGATTTTTACTTTTTCGTCACCCTGACCCCTTCGACAAGCTCAGGACAGGCTTGTTTCAGGGTCCATCGTGTCACAGGCGCGGCGATGCGGATGATGGGTGGATGCTGAAACGAGTTCAGCATGACGGAAGAAGGGCACGCACCATGCGTACACGTTTTGTTCTCTTTGTCAAGCGCCCCTTCGTGCTGAGCGACAGGATGGCAGCGGGTCATTCAGCCAGGGACAGCCATTCTCCGGTGGGCCGACGCTCAGTTTTGGGGAATTTGCCAGCGCGTGCGCAAGGTCAGGTAGCTGACGACCGGCTTGCCCTGCGCGTCCCGAGCGGGCTGATAGCGGCCGCGTCTGCGAATGGCTTCGCAGGCGGCCGTATCGATATCGGCATTGCCGGTGCTGCCGAAATTCGAACAGTGGCTTACCCTGCCGTCGACGCCGATGGTGAGAAGAAGACTGCTCGTCCCCTGCGCCCCGCCCCGCAATGCCGTCCTCGGATAGTCGTCGGGCGAGACCCAATCCCTTTGCGATCCGATCGGCAACGCCGGCACCGCAACATTA
>NZ_DATHFV010000218.1:0-19430 GCF_035317925.1 Sphingomonas sp. | reverse complement strand
CTGCTGATCGTCGGCGGCGTGGTGTTCGCGGCGCTGCTCGACGGCGGCGTGCGGTTGCTGGGCAAGGCCTTCCCGCGCATCGGACGCGGCATCCGGCTCGCGATCGTCTCGATCCTGGTCGCCTGCTTCCTGGTGGGTTTCTTCATCATCGCGGGCAGCCAGCTCGCCGGGCAGTTCGAAGCATTGCGCGCGGTAGTGATGGGGCAGATCAACCACCTGGTCGACTATGGTCACCGGATGGGGTTCGTGCCGCCCAAGGAAGGCGCGGCGCAGATCGGCCAGCAGCTGGTCGGCTCGTTCGGACAGGTGACGGCGGTGCTTGGCACCGCGCTTGGCGGTATTTCCAGCCTTGTCGCGATCATCGTGCTCGGCCTGTTCATCGCGATGGAGCCGCGTCTGTACGAGCGCGGCGTCGCCTGGATGCTGCCGATGGCGCGGCGCCGGGATTTCTACAACACCGCCGACAAGATGGGCCACACGCTGCGCCGGCTGATGGCGGGCCGATTGGTCGGCATGGCGGTCGAGGGCCTGTTCGTCGGCATCGCGCTGACCCTGATCGGCGTGCCGATGGCGCCTTTGCTCGGCGTGCTGACCGGCCTGCTCGCCTTCCTGCCCAATATCGGCGGGCTCGTGTCCGGCGCGCTGATCATGTTGGTCGGTTTCTCGGCGAGCACCAATATCGGGATCGGCGCGGTCATCGTCTATGTCACGGTGCAGACATTCGACGGCTACGTCGTGGTGCCGATGGTCGCACGGCGCGCGGTCGATCTGCCGCCGGCGCTGGTGCTGGGCTGCCAGCTATTGTTCGGGGCGCTGTTCGGCATCCTCGGCCTGGCTTTGGCCGATCCGATCGTGGCGATGGTGAAGGTTTTGCTCGAAGAACGGAGCGAGCAGGCCGCCGTGGACGCCAAAGCGTCCTGAGCCTTACATTCCCGGAACGGCACCCGCCGGCATCGCCTGGAATTCGTGCATCGTGATATCGAACACCAGCACCGAATTGCCGGGGATCACGACCTTGCCGTTCTCGTCGCGCTGGTCGTCGGCGCCATAGGCGTTGGCCGGCGGCAGCCACACGCGATAGGTCGCGCCCTTCGGCATCAGCATCAAGGCTTCGGCAAAGCCCGGTACGACACGCGCGATCGGCATCGGCACCGGCTGGCCCGGCTTGCTCGCATCGAACTCGGCGCCACTGGTGAGCGTGCCGCGATAATCGACCAGAGCGACGTCGCCCGCGGTCGGAGTCGGACCCGCACCGGGCTTGATCACCTGATATTCGAGGCCGGAAGCGGTCGTCGTGACGCCGTGGCGCTTGCCGTTGGCGGCGAGGAAGTCCGCCGCCGGCAGCTTGGCCATGGCGGGGGAGGCGCCGGCGGCCGCGCGCGGCGCGGTGCTGGCATAGACGCCGCCGCCGACACCAGCGGCGAGCAGGATGGCGATCCCGGCCCACAAGGCGATAATCCCGCTCTTGCCCACGGGGCGGAGCGGAACGGCGGTCACATCCGACATATAAGTATCAGGCCTTAGCGGGCCTGATCGCGCTCGGTGCGCTTGCGCTCCAGCTTGCGGGCGCGGCGGATCGCGGCGGCACGTTCGCGTGCACGCTTTTCCGACGGCTTCTCGTAATGACGGCGCAGCTTCATTTCGCGATACACGCCTTCGCGCTGCAGCTTCTTCTTGAGCGCGCGCAGGGCCTGGTCGACATTGTTATCGCGAACGATGATCTGCATAAAAAACCAATTCTCCAGTACGGCTTACGCGTCCGCCAGCCGGCAATAAAAGATTGTCGCCGCGAACGATGCCCGCGTCGGAAGCGGCGCCCCTAACAGCGTGAAGGTGATTCGACAACCCTCAGGGGCATTTCTCAGCCGAAGCGGAAAGCGGATACCGTCCAGCCGATCACATGATTGCGAAAGGCGTGGGCTACCGAATCGTTCCCGCCGGCGCCGAGTGCGACCATCAGCGGTATCAGATGCTCTTCGCGGGGGTGGGCGAACCGCGCCTGCGGCAAGGATGCCCAGGCGGCGACGCGGGCGCGGCGCGAATCCGGGTCTGGATCGGTCACCGCCGCACTCAGCGCATCGTCGAACAGATCGGCCTGCGCGCTCACATCTTGTCCCAGCGTGCGCATATTGTGGAAGCTCATGCCCGATCCGACGATCAGCACGCCCTCGTCGCGCAAGGCGGCGAGGGCCTGGCCGGCGCGGATATGCGCTGCGGGATCGAGATCCTTGCGCAGCGAGAGTTGCACGGTCGGGATATCGGCGTCAGGCACCGCGACCTTTAGCGGAATGAATACGCCATGATCCCAGCCGCGCGTGGCATTTTCACCGACCGTGAAACCGGCCTCGGTCAGCAACGCTTCCACCTTTCGCGCCAGATCGGGCGCACCGGGCGCATCCCAGCGCAACTGGTAGGTGTGCTCTGGAAAGCCGTAATAATCGAACAGCAATCCGGGCTTTTCGCCGGTGTGGACGGTGAAGTCCGCTTCCTCCCAATGGCCCGACACGATCAGGATCGCCTTGGGCTGTTCGGGCAAGGACGGCAGGATGCCGCTCAGATAATCGCGCATCGGCTGCCAGACGGGCGGACAGGACCCGTCAGGGTTGAGGAAGAAACAGGGCCCCCCGCCATGGGGAAGGAAAAGGCTCGGTTGGCGCATAAACGGGAGATGGGGCACGTGTCGGCGCTTTCCAATCAGGCACACGCTTTATACTGTGGCCCGCGATGACCCGCTTCACCGTCAATGGCGAGCCCGTCCATTACAAGATGGATCCCGAAACCCCGCTTCTGTGGGCGTTGCGCGATGCGTCGAACATGACCGGCACCAAATATGGCTGCGGCGCGGGCCAGTGCGGGGCCTGTACGGTGCATGTCGACGGCGCTGCGCGCCGTTCATGTCAGGTCACGATCGGCGCGATCGAAGGCAGCTTCGTCACCACGATCGAGGGGCTGAGCGGTGACCGCAGTCACCCGCTGCAGCAGGCATTCGCGGCGGAGAATGTGCCTCAGTGCGGTTATTGCATGTCGGGCGTGCTGATGGCGGCGGCGGCGCTGCTGGCACACAACCCCAACCCCAGCGACGCGCAGATGGACGAGGCGATCACCAACCTATGCCGCTGCGGCACCTATCCGCGTATCCGCCGCGCGATCCGCCGCGCCGCCGAGGCGAGCCACGGCAATGCGATCGCGGCCGCGCCGCCGCCCGATATCGACCCAGAAGATGCCGCCGCCGCCGTGCCGGCGCTGACGCCCGTTCATAAATAAAGCGAGCCCGGAAGCTTTCTGAACGCTGACGGATCAATTCAGCCATCAATCACGCCCGATCGTTCATACAAGCGTTAATGACGGGGCAGATGTGCTTCCGCAGAGAGGAGAGACGCAGATGAAAAGCATAAGGACAGCTCTGCTTGCCGCCGCGGTGATCGCGGTGATGCCGGCCGCGGCCTATGCCGACGACCAGAATCCGCGCCATGACCATAATGGTGATCGCGGTGGTGATCGTGGCGCCCGCCCGGCGCCGCCGCAGGCGCAGCACGCCCCGGCCGCGGTGCCGATGCCGCTGCAGGCCGGCGATCATGGCAATGCCGGCTCACGCGGCAATTCCGGCGGGGGTCAGCCGGCGGTCCAGGCGCTGGCGCAGCAGCACGAAAATCGCGGCAACGGGCAGGGCAACCAGAGACGCGGCGATCGCGGACCCGGCAATGGCTGGCAGGGCAATCGCGACAACAATGTTCGTCCGACGCCGCCGCAGGCGATCAACCCGGTTCAGGTCGGGCAGGATCGTGGCCAGTGGCGCGGCAACGACAACCGCAATGGTGACAACCGCAACGGCCAGAATGACGGCCGCCGCAACGACGATCGTCGCGGCGACAATAATAACCACGGGCAGTGGAACAACGGCGATCATCGCCCGAACGGCAATGGCTATCGCCCCGGTGGCAACAACTGGAACGGCAACAGCCACCAGTGGAATAACAACGGCCATCGCTGGGACAGCAACCGCTGGCGCAATGACAACCGTTATAACTGGCAGGGTTGGCGCAACAGCCACCGCGACCTGTTCCGCAGCCGTTATAATGCACCGCGCGGCTTTCATTACCGCTCGGTCTATGCGGGCTTCTTCCTCGAGCCCCTGTTCTACGGCTCGAGCTACTGGCTGGCGGACCCCTATCAATATCGGCTTCCGCCGGTGGAATGGCCGCTGCGCTGGGTCCGCTACTATAATGACGCCGTCCTGGTCGACGTGACCAGCGGTGAAGTCGTTGACAGCATTCCTAATTTCTTCTTCTAATAATCCTGCTGGCCGGCGCTGAGAAATCAGTGCCGGCCAAGTCTTTCCCTAAGCTGACAAACACATTCGAAGCCCGTTCATCGAATCAGCATTAGACGGGTAATCGACGGAAGCGTGTTTGTGCTTCCAGTCGAGTTTATAAGGGAAAGGAGTAGACGATGCGCAAAGCCATACTTGCCGGTCTTCTGGCCGCCACGATCGTTCCGACCATCGCTCAGGCGCAGAACAACGAGCTGCGTCATGACCGTCGCGACGTCCGCGACCAGCAGCGCGACGTCGCGCGCGATTATCGTCATGGCGCCGCGCCGGCGCAGATTCGCGATGACCGCCGCGACGTGCGCGATGCACGCCGCGAATATCGGGGCGATTGGCGCGACTATCGCGGCCGCCACCCCGACGTCTATCGCGGTCCGGCCTGGGTCGGCCCGCGCGGCTATCGCTGGCGGCCGGTGACGGTCGGCTATCGCTTCACGCCGACCTTTTACGACCGCCGCTACTGGATCGACCCCTATCGTTATCACCTGCGCCCGGTGCTCGGCTACCAGCGCTGGGTTCGCTACGGCAACGACGTGGTGCTGATCGATATCCGCAGCGGCCGCGTGCTCGAGGTCAATAACGGCTTCTTCTTTTAAGTCTGTACGTAGCGTTGCGTGAAGACGACCCGGGCGGGAAACCGCCCGGGTTTTTTCGTCACGTGGCCGCACCGGCCCGCACCCCCACCCGGCCTCTCATAGAATAACCTGTTGGGAGGCCGGGTGGGGTGCGGGCCGGTGCGGCTCTACCAAACTAAAGTCGCCCGAACGGAAGCAGCTTCTTGGCCAGCAGGGCGGCGGTGCGGCCGTCGCCCGAACGCAGCGGGATCAGCAGCGCCTGCGCCTGATGCTTGGCGATGCGATCGAGCAAGGTTGGCGCGGGCGCGGCGGCGGCCTGTTCGGCAAGACTGCGCGCGGCGGCGACGTCCCGGGGATTGAGGCGGATTCGCATCAGGGCGGCGAACCCGGTGAAGAAGGGGCGGCCGCCGCCGAGTGCGACCGCTTTGTCGAGCTCGGCCAGCCCGATTTCCTTCTTCGCGCCCAGCATTGTGGTGGCGAAGAAGCCTGCGTCGACCGTGTCGAGATGCCAGGTCGCGACCGCAAGATGCGCTTCCGGATCGCGCGGATTGGCGGCGAGGAAGGCTTCGAACATGTGCCGCGCCATCTTGGCGTCCCCGGGCGAATGGGTGAGGTGCGCGCGGTCGCCGATCGCGACGGCATGCTGCATCTGCGCCTCCCGGTCGCCGGGATTGGCGGCGAGCATCGCCTCGGCCATGGCCAGGCCCTGGTTGATCAGCGCCAGCGCGGCCGATTTGTCGGTCGTCTGGAACGATGCCTGGGTGAGCAATTCGCGCGGGGTGGCGGCGGCGAGCGGGCTGGCGAGCGCCAGCAACAGAGAGATCGCGCCCACCCCAAGGGCTGTTTTTATTTTTGTCATGGATTTGGAGAAAGCTCCGCGTTGCGAAACGATCCGTCAGCCTCTCTCTGTCAGCGCGTCGGCGATGAGCGCGCGGCTATTGGCGAGACCGTATAATGCGATGAAGCTGCCCATGCGCGGACCTTGCTCGGAACCCAGCAACGTCTCGTACAAGGCCTTGAACCAGTCGCGCAATTTCTCCTGGCCGTAATGAGCCTTGCCGACCTCATAGACCTCGTTCTGCGCGGCGGCGGCGAGATCGTCGCTGCCGTCGAGCGCGGCGAGCCGGGCATCGAGATCGCGCAGCGCGGCGGCTTCCTCGGGCGTGGGCGCGCGGCGCTTGAGCGTCGGCGCGACATAATCGCGATGATAGGCGAGCGCATGGCCGATCAGCGCGTCGAGCGCGGGATGCTGCGTGCCGGGGCGGTAGGCCTCGAGATAGTCGCGCACCACCGCCCGATCGGCATTGCCGATCACGCCGACCAGGTTGAGCAGAAGCCCGAAGCTGACCGGCAGCACCTCCGCCGGCACATCGCCGTTGTGGATGTGGTGGACCGGGTTGCCGAGCTTCTGCGGCAGTTCCTGCGTGGGATAGTCGGCAACCGACTTCCAATAATCGTCGATCGCGCGCGGAATCACGCCGATGTGGAGCGCTTTCGCGCGCTTGGGTTCGCGATAGGCGAAGTAAGCCAAGCTCTCCTGCGGGCCATAGGTCAGCCATTGTTCGAGGCTGAGGCCGTTGCCCTTGGACTTGGAGATCTTCTCGCCATTTTCGTCGAGGAACATCTCGTAATTGAAGCCCTCGGGCGGCTTCGCGCCCAGCACGCGGCAGATTTTCGACGACTGGATCACCGAATCGATCAGATCCTTGCCCGCCATCTCATAATCGACGCCCAATGCGACCCAGCGCATCGCCCAGTCGACCTTCCATTGCAGCTTGGCCGCACCGCCAAGCGCGGTGGTGGTGTGCGTGTCGCCATCGGGCGTGGTGTAGCGGATCAGGCCGGAATCGGCATCGACCACCTCGACCGGCACCTGCAGCACGATCCCCGTGCGCGGATCAATCGGCAGCACCGGCGAGTAAGTCGCCTGGCGCTCGGCCCGCAGCGACGGCAGCATCACGCCCATGATCGCGTCGTAATGGCGCAGCACGTTCTTGAGCGCGTCATCGAAACGGCCGGTCGTGTAATAATCCGTCGCCGACAGGAATTCATAATCGAAGCCGTACCGGTCGAGGAATAAGCGCAGCATCGCGTTGTTGTGGTGCGCGAAGCTTTCGAACTTGCCGAACGGATCGGGGATGCGCGTCAGCGGCTTGCCGAGATGCTCGGTCAGCATCGCCTGGTTGGGGACATTGTCGGGCACCTTGCGCAGGCCATCCATGTCGTCGCTGAACGCGACCAGCCGGGTCGGCACGTCCGACATGGCTTCATAGGCATGGCGCACCATCGTCGTGCGCAGCACTTCGTTGAACGTGCCGATATGCGGCAGGCCCGACGGGCCGTAGCCGGTCTCGAACAGGACATGACCTTTGGCCGGCGCGCCTTGGGGATAGCGGGCGAGCAGTTTGCGCGCTTCCTCATAGGGCCACGCCTTGGAGGCGAGCGCGGCGTCGCGCAGTTCGTTTGCCATTTGTTCCCGGTTTCACTAAGGTTCAGGCGAGCGCCTTTAGGGGCGGTAGTCGAGTGTGGGAAGCAGAGTCACGCTGTACCCCGAGGAGGCGCAGGCGAGAGCGATGGAGATTTTGCCCCCCGACGCCAATCTGCCCGTCCCCTATATCCGCCGGCTCGATCCGGTCGCCGAGCGCACCTTCTACGTCGCGCGGCCCGGCATCAGGGCGATTCCCTCCGGCGCGGGGACGGTCGTTGTATTCGTGGGGCTGCAAAGCTTCACTTTGATCGGTTTCCTGTGGGCGATCTGGTGGCCCGCGCCGAGCAGTACGAGCGATTATGCCTTTTCGATCGGGGCGAGTTCCGTGCTCGGCCTGCTGGTGATCGCGGTGTTCGTGCTGCTGATGCGGCGCTTTCCGGGATTCCTGCTGGCGGTGCTGCGATCGCCCTTCATCAGCGTCTCGGTCACCGATCGCCGGGTGTTGTGGACTTTGCCCTGGATGCGGGCGCCGCTGATGGAGATCGGGCGCGAACGCGTGCTGGGCGGCATAATCGGCATGCTCGACCGCAAGGGTAACGGGCCCGCGGCGTTGATCCTGGTGCCCGGGGATCCCTGCGCCGACATCGACGGCAATATCCATTTCGACCGGCTGCCCGATGCGGCGGCATTCGTCGCCTCGCTCGACCGCGGGTGAGCGCGCTCGCGCCGCTGCCCGCGCTGCATGCAACCCATGGCGGCATCTGGCTGGCGACAGCCGAGGGCACGCGCGCGCTCGGCCGGGGCGAGGCGATCGCGCAGGCGTCGGAGACACCGACGATCGTCCTCAATGCGCCTTTGGTGGCGGCACGGCTCGGCCTGAGCGAATTATCCGGGCTCGATCTGCTCGAACTCTATGCCTTCATCCATCCCGCGCGCTTCGTCGTGCCGACGCCGGCGGGCATGGCGCGCGCTCTCGGGCTCCAACCGCCCGCCGACGATGGATCGGCGGCCGCCTTCCTCCGGGCCGCCACCGCCAGCCTGCTGGCGATGCTGGGCAACCGTGACTGGCCGGAACGCGAAGGCGCGTGGACCGGCGCGCAGGCGCTCGGCCGGCTGCGCTGGCCCTGGGCCAATCTGGTCGCGCCGCTGATCGAGAAGCCGGCCCAGGCCGAGCGCTGGCTTTTCTCCAAATTGCCGCAATGGGAGGAAGCCCCGCCCCGGCCCGATCCGCGCCCCTATCGCCTGAGCGATGAAGAAACGCTCGAGCGGCTGGCGCAACTCGTCGGCCGCGATGCCGAACCGCGCGAGGGGCAGCGGGCTTATGCCGCCAGCGCCGCGCGCGCCTTCGATCCCCGCGACGCCGCCGGACGGCCGCATATGGTGCTGGCCGAGGCGGGCACGGGCATCGGCAAGACATTGGGCTATCTCGCGCCGGCCTCGCTCCATGCCGCGGCGGCGGGCGGGCCGGTGTGGGTCTCGACCTACACCAAGGCGCTGCAACGCCAGCTCGCCGCCGAAAGCGCGCGCGTCTTCCCGGACGACAAGATCCGGCGGGAAAAGGTGGTGATCCGCAAGGGGCGGGAGAATTATCTGTGCCTGCTCAATCTGGAGGATGCGCTGCAGGGCGGTTTCCAGAATCGCGCGGCGGTGCTGGCGCAGATGGTCGCGCGCTGGGCGGCCTATACGCGCGACGGCGACATGATCGGCGGCGATCTGCCCGGCTGGCTGCCGACTTTGTTTCGCCGCGCCGGATCGACCGCGCTGACCGACCGGCGCGGCGAATGCGTCTATGCCGGCTGCCCGCATTACCGGAAATGCTTCATCGAACGCGCCAGCCGCGCGTCGGACCAGGCCGACCTGGTGATCGCCAACCATGCGCTGGTGATGATCCTCGGATCGCGGCGGATGGACGAGGGCCGACCGCTCGCGCGGATCGTGTTCGACGAGGGCCATCACCTGTTCGACGCGGCCGATTCGACCTTCGCCGCCGCGCTGACGGGGCAGGAGACGATCGAGCTTCGCCGCTGGATCCTGGGCCCCGAATCGAAGGCGCGCGGGCGGCGGCGGGGTCTGGCGGCGCGCTTGCTCGACGTCGCTTCCTATGACGAGGACGGCCATCGCGCGATCGAGCAAGCGTCCGCCGCCGCGCGCGAATTGCCGGGCGACGGCTGGCTCGGCCGGCTGGCGGAGGAGCTGCCGCTGGGGCCGATCGAGAAGCTGCTCGCGGCGGTGCGCAGCACGACCTACGCCCGGGCGAGCGCGGCCGATGCGGGCTATGGGATCGAGACGCATGCGTCGGAACTCGACGCCGGCCTGATCGAGGCGGCGGCGCCCGCGGCCGAAGCGCTGGAGGCTTTGGTCCGCCCGCTCGCGCGGCTGCGCCAGCGGTTGCAGGCGGTGCTGGAGGATGCGCCCGACTGGCTCGACACGGCGGCGCGCGCGCGGGTCGAAGGTGCGATTGCCGGGCTGGTCAGCCGCAGCCAGACGCTCGCGGCGTGGATCGCTTTGCTCGCACGGCTGGGCGGCCCGGCCGATCCCGATTTCGTCGATTGGCTCGCGGTCGATCGGGTCGAGGGGCGCGAATTCGATATCGGCCTGCATCGCCATTGGCTCGACCCGACCCGCCCGCTCGCCGAAACCGTGCTCAAGCCCGCGCACGGGCTGATCGTCACCTCCGCAACGTTGCGCGGCGGCGAGGATTGGGACGTGGCCGAGGCGCGCAGCGGCGCGCTCCACCTCGACAAGGCGGCGGTGCGCTTCGCCGCCCCCTCGCCGTTCGATTATGCCGCGCAATCCGAAGTGCTGATCGTGACCGACATCAAGCGCGGCGACACCGCCGCTTTGGCGGGCGCCTATGCCCGGCTGATCGAAGCGTCGGGCGGCGGCGCGCTCGGCCTGTTCACCGCGATCCAGCGGCTGCGCGCGGTTCATGCCCGCATCGCCGATCGTCTGGCGCGCGAAGGCCTCCCGCTGTTCGCGCAGCATGTCGATCCGATCGACACCGGCACGTTGGTCGACATCTTCCGCGACGATCCGCGCGCGAGCCTGCTCGGCACCGACGCGTTGCGCGACGGCGTCGACGTGCCGGGTGAATCGCTGCGGCTGGTGGTGATGGAGGGCGTGCCCTGGCCGCGCCCGACCGTGCTGCATGGCGCGCGCCGCGCGGCGGGCGGCGGCACCGCGTTCGACGATCGCATCGTTCGCGCCCGGCTCGCCCAGGCGTTCGGCCGGCTGATCCGCCGTGCGGGCGATCACGGCACGTTCGTCCTCTTGTCGTCGGCGACGCCGTCACGGCTGCTCGACGCGTTCCCGCCTGGCGTGACGGTTTCCCGCGTGAGCCTGGAAGAAGCGGTCGTGCGCGTCGCATCACGCCTTCCTTCTGTCGCATCTTTGGGTCATCAAGGGGCGGGCGAGGGAATATCGGAGCAAGCATGAAGCGGCTGACGCTGCTGCGGCACGCGAAATCCGGCGACGACGGTACGGTCGCGCGCGATTTCGATCGTCCGCTCAACGCCAAGGGCCGCCGCGCCGCGCGTGCGATCGGCCGTCATATGCGCGACAAGGCTTTGCGCTTCGATGCGGTGATCGCGTCGCCCGCCACCCGCGTCGCCGAGACGCTGCAGGAGGTCGAGGCGGGCTATGGCGGCGGACTCGCGCCGCAATGGGAACGGCGCATCTATCTCGCCACGCCCGACGAACTGCTCGACGTCGTGCACGACGCGCCCGCAAACGCGGATTCGATCCTGCTGGTCGGACACAATCCCGGGCTGGAACAACTCGTGCTGATGCTCGTGCCCGAACGAACCGACGGTGCGCGCGGCGAAATCGAGGTCAAATATCCGACCGCGAGTCTGGCCGAGATGGTGTTCGCGGTCGATCGCTGGGAGGATGTCGGTCGGGGCGGCGGCGATCTCGTCCGCTTCGTGCGGCCGCGCGATCTCGATCCCGAACTGGGCCCCGATTACGCATGAGCGATCCGATCCTGCGGCGCGCGGTTCCGGCCGACGCCGCGCGGCTAGCTCTGCTCGGTGCGGCCACGTTCCTGCATAGCTTCGCGCACGATCATCCGGGCGACGCCATCGTGGCGCATATCGACGCCTACCACTCGGCGGACTGGTATAAGCGGCTGCTCGGCGATCCGGACAAAGCGGCGTGGATATTGGAAACCGAACTTGGCGCGCCGGTCGGCTATGCTTTGCTGACCCCGCCCGCGCTCGATTGCCCGACGGAAAAAGGCGATCTTGAATTGAAGCGCATTTATTTGCTGGGACCGTGGCAGTCGGGCGGCTGGGGCAAACGTTTGCTGGAGGCGGCGGAAAACGAAGCGCGCGCGCGTGATGCGCGGCACCTGCTGCTCTGCGTGTATACGGTCAATGTAAGCGCGCAGCGTTTCTATGCGCGCCAAGGTTATGCCGACACCGGCTTTCGCCAGACGTTCATGGTCGGCGACGTGGCGTTTGAGGATTATATCTGGGCGAAGCCGCTCGGCTGAACGATTGCGGTCCGTCAGCTTGACGGGGCCGGTTGCATTCCCCTGACGCGTCAGGAACTGCCAGCCCGCCGCCTGCAACTTGCGGCAGAAATCACGCGCCGCATCATCGTCGGCGAGCTGCGCCTGAAGACGGTAGATTGCGCCCGCACGGACGACCGCGTGGCCGGCCTCGATGCCTTCGATCTTGCCGGTCAGCTTCGACCATGCCTGCTCGGCCGCAGTCGCCGAACGGAATGCGCCGACCTGGATGCGGACGGGGCTGGCCGGCTTCGCGGACCGTTCCGCTGTTTCGATCACGGGGGCGACGGGCAGCGGTGCCGCCGCGGGAATCGCGGCCGCGCCGAGTGCCGTGCTCCGGCTTTGCACTTCGGGCGACACCAAAGTGCGCAAGGTGGCGAGCCGGGTCTGCGCCTCGGGCAATCCGGCGGCGGCGGCACGCGACATCAAGGCGAAGGCGCGCGCTTCGTCACGCGGTACGCCGTCGCCATTATAGTAAAGCGCCGCGAGCGAGCAGAGCGCGCGCGGCTCGCCATGCTGGGCGGCGATCGTCAGCCACGGTGCCGCCGCCGCTTCGAGATGCTGGCCGATCAGCAGCAGGCCGAGCTCGGTCGCCGCGCCGACATCGCCCTGGCGTGCAGCGCGCTCGTACCAGTCTTCGGCCAGCGGAAAATTGGGGTCGACCGAACGGCCGAGCCGATAGGCCTCGCCGATCAGATATTGGGCGTGCGCGTCGCCATGGATCGCGGGTTCGATCGCCCGCGCGAACGCGCCGCGATAATCGCCCTGCTGCCACAAAGCGTCGGCCTGCGGCACGGCCGCGGCGGCGGCGGCCGCCCAGAGGGCAAGCAGCAAGAAGGTCAGCAACGCGCGCATCGCCGCTGAAGCTAAGCCGTCAGGGTTAACAATTCACCGAAACGGACCCTGGCGGCGCGTCGGTAAGCGCCAAATCTCTCAGCTGATCGTCCGATGGTCGGTCGCGCGCTGGGCGGCGGCCTCCGCGGCGTCCCTGGGATAGCCGTTCCGCTCGACGCGTTTGTAGACGATCCGCTCGCGCGAACCGATCTTGATCTTGAAGATCGGCCGGTAATCCGCGGCGAGCGCGCTGCGCACGATCGCGAGCGAGCCCGCATTATAGCCCGGATCCGGCCGGTCGGAGCCGACGACGATGTCGGCGCGGCCCGAAAGCATGATCCGGCGCACTTCCGCTTTGGGATCGAGACCCACCGCGTTTGCCTCGACCCCATCGTTCAGATGGTTGGGAAAGACCCGCGATGTCGGCAGGCAGGCCTGGGTGAGCAGATAGAGGATCGGCTCGCCGTCGAAGACCAGCATGCATCCGTGCAGGTTGGCCTTGATCACCGAGGCCACAGCCCGGACCTCGGGGTCGTGCCCACGATTCTTGAGGCGTTTGGGAATGATCAGCGCCCCCAGCGCGAGGCCGGTTATCGCAAGGAACATCGCCAGCGATATCCGCCGCTCGCCGCTTGCGGTGCTGAACGCCACGGCGGCGCGGCGATCGCCGAGCAAGGCCGCGCAGCACAGGGTCAGCGGCGCCAGCACGGGCAGGAAATAATGCGTGAAATAGGTGCCGAACAGGAGCAGGCCGACGATCGAAGCCGCCAGCCAGCCTAACGCGAAGCGGCGCGGATCCGACAAATCCCGCGCGCGTCCGCGATCGGGGGAGCGCCACTCGACATAGGCGCAGAGCAGCAGCGGCAGGGACAGGCCGACGATCGACCCTATCCGTTCGGCAAGGTCCCGCACGGGCCATTTCCCGCGCTGGAAGATCGATTCGAAATTGGCGTAGAGGAAGGCGTCGAGATGGCCGATGCGCGCATACCAGGCGATCGCGGCGATCGTCGGCAGCAGGGCCAGACCAACCCACGTCAGCGCATAACCGGCGATGGCGGCGTAGGATGCGCCGGTTCGGCGCGCTTTCCACATCAGCGCAAGGCCGAAGAATATGCCTTCGAACAAAGCCGAATATTTTACCTGCAGCGCGATCCCGATCAGCAGCATCGCACCGGCGCCGAAATCGAACACGCGGCGGTGCGACGTCTCCTCGACCACCGCATGCATGACCAGCGCGCCCGCCGCCGCCACGAACAGATTGTAGAAGACCGGCGTCTGCCCGCCCGCGCCGTCGAACAACAAAAGCCACAGCAGATAGGCCGCGCCCGCGAGTGCGGCGCCGCGCCCATTCGAGAAGCGCAGCGCCATCAGCGATATGAGGAAGGCGGTCGCCGCCGCGAACAAGGTCGCGACCACCTGATATTGATAAATCCCCTCGCCGCCCAACAGGCGAATGCCCGCATAGAGCAGGAAGATGCCGACCGGCTTGCGGTCCCAGATGTCGACATAGGGGATCGCGCCGTGGAGCAGCCGGTCGCCCGTCATCAGATAGAATTCCTCGTCGATCTGGATGACCGGATCGCCGAAGAACCAGGCGCGCGTGGCGAACGCGGCCGCCAGCGCCACCAGCAACAGGGCGGCGACCCGATGCCGCCGCGCCAATGCGAGTATCATCGCTGGACCGACCAGCCGTGTCGGCCGACCGCCCCGTTATTCCACACCATGCCGAGCACGGCACCGGAACAGGCGGCGAGCAACCAGTCGATCCCGTTCGCCGCGAGCGCGGATGCGAGCAGCACGTTGCACACGATGCCGGCCGCGCAGCTCGCCAGGAATGGCAACAGGCCCAGATACCAGCGCCACGCGCCGCGGCGGCCATAAGCCAGCATTTCGTTCGCCGCATACACCGCTGCGCAGCCCGCGATCGCCGCGATCGTTTCGGCGACCGCCGAGCCCAGCCCGTACAGATCGTGGAGCAACCAGAGCGCGAAGAGGTTGGTCAGCAAGCCGGCCGCTGCCATCACGAAGGTCGACAGGCGATTGGCGTGGACGGCGCCGCCGCTGCGATGTTCGGCCAGCATCATGACATAATCCCAGATAACGCGAGGCGAGAGCTTGCTGTCGCCGTGCACGCGGGTTTCGAAGCTGAGCGGGATTTCCGCGACGCGCAGGCCGGATCCGGCGGCCAGAACGAGATCGAGCAGGATCTTGAAGCCGACGCCCGACAAAGCGGGCGCGATATGGTCGACCACGTCGCGACGAACCGCGAAATAGCCGCTCATCGGATCGCTGAGTTCGACCGCGGTCATCGTCCGGGCCGCCCAGGTCGCAAGGCTGCTGGCCGCGGCGCGGTCTTCCGCCCAATCCCCGATAGATCCGCCCGCGATGTACCGGCTCGCGCAGACCAGTTCCGCACTACCGCCGCGCAATATCTCCAGCATGTCGCGCAGCAGCGCGGGATCGTGCTGCAGGTCGGCGTCGATGACGGCGACATAGGTGGCGGATGATGCGAGCATGCCCTCGATGCAGGCCGAGGACAGTCCGCGCCGGCCGATCCTGCGGATCACGCGTACCCGGGAATCCCGTGCGTGAAGCTTGCGCGCATAATGTCCCGTGCCGTCGGGCGAATTGTCATCGACGATGACGATCTCCCAGCGCAGTCCCGCTAGTCCCGCCCGGATGCGATCGACCAGTTCGTCGATGTTCGCGCGCTCGTTATAGGTCGGCACGACCACGGTGATCTCGGCCGGCGCCGTCGCGGCATCGGGCGTCGCGCGGAGATATTGTCCGGCCGGCCGTTCCGCGAGAGGACGAGCCAAATTCAGATCCAGCAGCATCAAAAACCCTTGTCGTCGTGGAGGAGCGGCTGGGTGCCGCCCGCGTCGCATCCGGTTTGGGCGACCGCACGCTCGCTACGGCGGCCGCCCAATCCCCTGACGGACCGGGCTCAGGCTCTCCTTGAAATTTCCTTGTCGCCAAGGTTCGGGCTTTTCGGCTCCGTCAGAATGAAAATGGCGGATGCATTCAGCCTCGGCGGTCTGGTTGCGGGCGGGCCGGCCCGGTACGCCAACCACCGCACGACAGTTGGCCGCAGCGCGTTGAGCCGCTAGACGCGCCGCCATGATCCCTGTCCGAACCGACAGATTCCCGGACGCGCGATGACCGAGTCCGGCCTGAAGGCAGTCCTGCTCGCGAACCGTGAGAAGCTTCTTCGCTTCCTGGCGTCGCATGGTGCCGGCGATGCGGCCGAGGATCTGCTGCAGGAATTGTGGATTCGCGTCTCGACGGCCTCGCAAGGTCCCGTGGCGCAGCCTCTGTCCTATCTGTATCGGGCGGCCAACAATCTCATGCTCGATCGCTATCGTTCGATGCAGCAGGCGGCGAAGCGCGATGCGGATTGGGTCAGCGTCGCGACGAGCGGGACCGGCGAGGCGGAGGAGCCGAGCGCCGAACGCCCCCTCATCGCGCGCGAACATCTCCGGCTGGCCGAGGAGACGCTGGATGCGCTGGGCGCGCGCGCGGCCGCGATCTTCCGGCGCCATCGGATCGACGGGGCGGCGCAGAAGGTGATCGCGCGCGAATTGAATGTCAGCCTCAGCACGGTCGAGGCCGATCTGCGTACCGCTTATCGGGCGATGCTCGACCTCAGGAGGCGTCTCGATGAGGCCTGAGCCGATCGTCTCCGTCCAAGACGTCGAGACATGACGATGACGCCGAACGAGACCGAAATTCAAGCCAGCGCGCTCGACTGGGTCGTGCGCACGCGCGACGCGGACTTCGATCGATGGGAGGAGCTTGGCCACTGGCTAAGCGAGCA
Organism: Sphingomonas sp.; assembly: GCF_035317925.1. Taxonomy (GTDB): domain Bacteria; phylum Pseudomonadota; class Alphaproteobacteria; order Sphingomonadales; family Sphingomonadaceae; genus Sphingomonas_I. Next base: position 2,939 of record NZ_DATHFV010000218.1, on the reverse strand, counting down.
GCCGAGCCATGCCGAAGCCTATCACCAGCTGGCGACCGCGGATCAGGATCTCGATCTGCTGCTCCCGCCGAAGCTGTTATACCAGCCGGCCCCGGAATATCGTGCGCGCGGCTTGCGCCGGTTCGGCCTCGCGTCCGGCGGGATTGCCGCCGCGATCGTGGCCGTCCTCGCGGCGCATCTGACGCTTGCGGGCCCGCATTATTACGATGTGCAGACCGGCCCCGGCGAGCGGCGCCAGATCGCCCTGCCCAACGGCACTATTATCGCACTCAACGGCGGCACGCATCTGCGCCTCGACCATGACGATCCGCGCTTCGCCGAAGTCCGGCAGGGCGAGGCCTTGTTCGAGGTCGCGCATGACGCAGCCCATCCCTTCACTGTGCATGTCGGCGATGGGCGGCTCGTCGATCTGGGCACGCGGTTCGATGTCATGCGCTCGAACGCCGGAACCGAGATCGCGGTGGCCGAAGGCGCGGTGCGGTATGATGTTGCCGATCGGCACGTCGCGCTCGCGCCGGGCGATACGCTTCGGGTTTCCGCGGATGGACGCGTTGCCACGAAGGGGGTGGTGCCTGTCGCCCAGGTCGGAACCTGGCGCGAAGGGCGCTTCGTCTATTCGGGCGAGCCGCTGTCCCGCATCGCCGCCGATCTTTCCCGTTATACGGGTCAGCCGGTCACCGCGGCGCCCGACATTGCCGGACAGCCATTCCGGGGCGTGATCAGCGTGGCGGATCCACACAATCTGCAGCCGCTCGGCCCGCTGTTCGGCGCTCGGATCGATCGACGCGGCAACGGCTGGCTGATCTCAAGATATTGACGTGATCCGCAAGGCCGTCATCGCCGCGTGCTGCATTCTGGGGGCGTCTCCCGGTTGGAGCGTGCCGCGCCCGATCCGGATCGACGCCGGCACGCTCGAAAGCGCCCTCGCCCAGCTTTCGCGGCAGGCGGGCGTCAGCGTCGCGGTCGACGATCCGGCGCTGTGGGCGCGGCAGGTTCACGGCATTTCCGGTACGCTTGAGCCCGAGGCGGCGCTGCGTCGCCTGGTCGAGGATGCCGGCGCGAAGCCGGTGCGTCTTGGCCCGCAGACGTGGCGCGTCGTGGCCGTGCCGCGGCCGGTCAGGCGCGTTACCCAAGCCGCTGCGCCGGCCGAACCCCAGCCGGCCCTCGCCGATGTCGTGGTGACCGGAAGCAAGCGCGACCTGCGGCTCGATGAATATCCGGGGACGGTCGAGTTGCTCGACGGAAAACGGCTCGAAACCGACGGGGAGCGCGGCACGGACAGCATCATCGCCCGGCTCGCCAGCGTCTCCTCGACCTATCTCGGCGCGGGGCGGAATAAATTGTTCATCCGCGGCATCGCCGATTCGAGCTTCACCGGACCGACGCAATCGACCGTCGGCCAATATCTCGGCGACATCAGGCTCACCTACAACGCGCCCGACCCCGATTTGCGCATGTACGACATCCAGTCGGTCGAGGTGTTCGAAGGGCCGCAGGGCACGCTCTACGGCGCCGGATCGCTCGGCGGGATCGTGCGGCTGGTTCCCCGGGCTCCGGTCATCGGGGACAATGCGGCGTTGCTCACGGGCGGCGTGTCCGCGACCGAGCATGGCGCGCCCGGGGCCGATCTCGGAGGCTGGGCGAACCTGTCGCTCGACGATCATGTCGCGCTGCGGGTCGTGGGCTACGGCCTGAGCGAGGGCGGTTATATCGACGATGTCCTCCGCCACCGCTCCAACATCAACCGGACCAATGTCGGCGGCGGCCGCGCTACGCTACTGGTCGAACCGGGCGACGACTGGCGGGTGCAGCTCGGCGTGGTGTTCCAGCGGATTCACGGCCTCGACAGCCAATATGCGGATCGCGATCTGCCGCCGCTCGAACGGGCCAGCCCCACCGACGGCGGCTTCGATGCCAATTATCGGATGGCGAGCCTGATCGTCGAAAAGAGATGGGCCGATCTGCGCTTCCAGTCGTCGACCGGCATCATCCGGCATCGCCTCGACGAACAATATGACGCGACGATCGACGCGGCGAATCCGCGCCTGTTCGAACAACGCAACCATACGTCGATGATCACCAACGAAACCCGGCTCTGGCGCCCGTCGCGCGACGGCATCGGCTGGGTGGTCGGGGCCAGTTTCACGCACAATCAGACGGTGCTCGATCGCGCGCTCGGCCCGGTCGACGCGATCCTGCCGACGACCGGCGTCACCAACGTTGTGAGCGAGCTGACCGGCTTTGCGGAGGCAAGCGTCCAGCGCTCGATCTTCACGCTGACCGCCGGTGTGCGCCTCACCCATGACCGTCTGTCCGGATCGGCCGACGATATCGCACCCGCCAGCTTCCAGAAGCTGCTGCTGGCGGGCACGGCCGCCAGCCGGTCCGAGAACAACATCCTGCCCTCGCTCGCGCTGTCCACCCGGTTGAAACCCGGCCTGCTGGCGTTCGTGCGCTATCAGGAAGGTATGCGTCCGGGCGGGCTTGCGGTCGAGAGCGATCTGGTTCGCCGGTTCCACGGCGACCATATCCGCTCGGTCGAGGGCGGATTGCGATTTGGCGACGCGCCAGGCGACATCGTCGGCGGGGCGGTCAGCGCGTCCTATGCGCGATGGACCAATATCCAGGCCGATTATGTCGATGGCGGCGGTCTGCCCAGCACCAGCAATATCGGCAACGGCCGCATTTATTCGCTCAGCGGCTCGCTGCGGATCAGGCCGCGGCCGAACCTCCTGATCGAGCTTTCCTCGACTTACAACGATAGCCGCGTCACCGAGCCGTCCGTCTTCTTCATCCAGTCATTGGTCAACGCGGCCACCTGGCTCAACCCGCTCCCGGTGGCGCCGGTCACAATGGAGCCGCTCGGCCGGATTCCCAATGTGGCGAAGGTGACGTCGCGGGCTTCGGCCCGATACGAAATCCCGATCGGCGCCGCTTCG
>NZ_DATHFV010000217.1:0-2528 GCF_035317925.1 Sphingomonas sp. | reverse complement strand
GGCGGCCGGCTTCGATCGGGGTCAGGCGATGGTGGATGTCGTGCAGCAGATGCACGTCCCAGCCCAAGGCCTCACGCGCCTTCTCGAACAGCGGCACGACCGAGCGCATATATTTCTCGGTCGACCACACATTCTCGGTCGGCAGGTCGCTATCGGCGGGCTCGTAGAAATAGCGGTCCTTCGACACGCCATAGGTCGAGGCCAGGCCAGGTACGCCCGATTGGATGCGGATCGCCTTGTAGCCTTCCGCCTTGTAGATCAGCGCGTTGGCGATCGTCTCTTCGATGTCCTTGCCGTTGGCATGGCCATAGACCATCGCGCCCTCGCGGCTGGCACCACCGAGCAACTGGTAGACCGGCAGGTTGGCGACCTTGCCCTTGATATCCCACAAGGCCATGTCGACCGCCGCGATCGCGGTCATTGTCACCGGACCGCGCCGCCAGTAGGCGCCCTTGTAGAGATACTGCCAGATATCCTCGATCCGGTGCGCGTCGCGCCCGATCAGGCACGGCACGACATGCTCCTGAAGGTACGCGACGACGGCCAGTTCGCGCCCGTTGAGCGTCGCGTCGCCGATCCCGTAGACGCCTTCGTCCGTTTCGATCTTCAACGTCACGAAATTGCGACCGGGGCTGGTCACGATGACGCGGGCGGATGTGATCTTGGGCATTTGGACGCTTTCGGGAACGGAGGGCAAAAAGAGGGGCGGCGGCTACCATAGCCGCCGCCCTAAGGGGAGCCTTTGACTAGAAAGTGACGGAGGCGCGGATGCCGGCATAACGGCGGAAATCGCGCGGCAGGTAGGCCTGCGTGGCGATGTGGCTGCCGTAATTGCTGAACGAATCCGCGAAGTTCACGTAATATTGCTTGTCGAACAGGTTGTTGACGAACAACGCGACCTCATAATGCTTGTCGGGTTGGCGGATGCCGACCGTCAGGTTGAGGATGCCATAGCCCGGCTGGACGGTGCGCGGATCCTGGCTGAGCAGGTAATTGACCTTGCTCTGATAGCTCCACGCACCCTGGACGAGGCCTTCGAACGGCAGATTGCCAAGGCTGGGCGTCCAGTCGAAATTGGCGCTGCCCTTCCACTGCGGTGCCTGAGGCGGACGGAAGCCGGCCAGATTCTGGTGCGCCGGAACCGGACCCGCCGCCGCGATGCAGCCCTGCGCCACCGTCTGGCCGGGGAAGCATTGCGCCGCCGGGAAGTTGGTGATCTTGGCATCGTCATAGGTGACCGACGCGCCCAGCGAGAGCGCGTTGGTCGGCCGCGCGCCCAGCTCCATCTCGACGCCGCGGGTGCGCAGCGCACCGACATTGGCGAGGCGATAATTGGTGGTGCCGTCGGGCAGGATTTCGATGCCCTGCGCCTGATAGTCGCGATATTTTGTGCTGAACGCGGTGACGTTCAGCGTCAGGCGCCGATCGAGCCATTCGGTGCGGGCGCCGGCCTCCCAATCCTTCGACGTCTCGGGCTTGATCGCACCGGCGAGCTGGCGGTTGCGATTGAAGCCGGTGGTGAGATCGTAGGTCTCGCCCTTATGGCCGGTGGCATAGGTCGCGAACAGCATGACATTGTCGTCGATATGCTGCTGTACGCCCAATTTGTAATTGGCGTAGCTGTCGCCGTCGCTGCCGGTGAACGGATTGTTCGGATCGGTGCTGGTGAAGTCATGGAAAAGGTAGCTCACCTTTTCATGGCTGTAGCGCCCGCCCGCGATCAGGGTCGTCTTGGGCAGGATATCAAATTCGAGCTGGCCGAAGCCCGCCGACAGCTTGTTTTCCTGCTCCGCATACCAGTGCGCGATCGCGGTGAAGGGGCCGCGCACGAACGGCCGGTTGGCCTTCAGATCGGTGTAGAACAGGCCCAACGTATAGCGGAAGCGGTCGTGTCCGGGTGATACCAGCCGGAATTCCTGGCTGAACTGGGTCGAATTGAACTCGCCGGTCTGGCGGTTGTCGCGCGCGACGATCGCCGATTCATCCTGATCGAGCGTGTCGTCCATGTGGAATTTGTCGTGGCTGGTGATCGACAGGAAGGTCGGCCCACCAAGATCCCAGGAGACGTGCAGCGACTGGTCGAAATCGTGATATTTGGTGCCGGTCACATAATTGTTCACGACGTCGCGATTGTTCGGGCCGGGTGTGACGCCGGGTGCGAATACGGCGGGCGTGTAGGCGGCGATGCCGTTCAAGGTCGCGGCCGGATCGAGCGCGATGAAGGGGCGGCCGGTGGTAGTCTTGCCGTTGATATAATCGATCCCGACCCAGACACTGACGTCGGGCGAGGGATCCCACGCCAATTTGTTGCGGGTCGAGAAATTGCGGCGGCCGTTGATCTTATGGCCGTTCGCCAGATCGTGGATGTTGCCCTTGAAATTGTCGTAGTTGAGGTTGGTGCGGAAGCCGATCGTCGGCGTCAGCGGGCCGGAAAAGGCGGCGGTCGCGCCATATTCGCTGTCGGTCGTGCCGAACGTGCTCACATTCGCGGTGAGCGTCTTCGACGGGGCCGGGGTGACGATGCTGAT
>NZ_DATHFV010000216.1:0-39839 GCF_035317925.1 Sphingomonas sp. | reverse complement strand
TCTACCGCCAGCGATCGGATCGAGGACGTACTGCGCGACGTCGCGGGTTTTGACCAATTTCGCCGCTCGGATTCGCGTTCGGCCCATCCCACCAGCCAGGGCGCGACCTTGCGCGGGCTCGGCGGCAATGCCTCATCGCGCGCGCTGATCGTGCTCGACGGCGTGCCGCAGATCGATCCGTTCGGCGGCTGGGTGACCTTCACCGCGTTCGATCCGGCGCGGCTCGGCCAGATCCGTGTCACGCGCGGCGGCGGCAGCGGCGTTTATGGACCCGGCGCGCTCGCGGGAACGATCGAGATCGACAGCGCGGGTCCCGAAGAATTGCGCCCGGCGACCGTCTCCGTCGCTTATGGCAGCCGCAACGCGATCGACGCCGATGCCTTGCTGTCGAGCAGCGCGGGGGCCGGCTTCGCGACCTTATCCGCCAGTTATCAGCGCGGCGACGGTTTCATTCCGATCGTCGCGAGCCAGCGCGGTCCGATCGACCAGCCCGCCGCCTACCGCCAGGGCAGCATCGACGGGCGCGCAATCTTCCCAGTCGGCCCGGACACCGAACTCCAGGCCAATATGCTGCTGCTGCGCGACGAGCGCAGCCGGGGCCTGCCCGGCACGAACAATGACAGCACCGGCGCGGATGCGAGCCTGCGGCTGGTGGGCCATGGCCGCTGGGGTTTCGAGGCGTTGACCTATCTGCAGGTGCGCCAATTCAGCTCGGGTTTCGCCAGCGCCAATGCCACCCGCACCGCTGCGACCGAAACGCTCGATCAATTCAGTGTGCCCGCGACCGGCATCGGCGGGCGGTTCGAACTGCGCCCGCCGATCGGCGGCAATCTCGAGCTACGCGTCGGCGCCGACGCGCGCTATACCGAAGGCGAGACCGACGAATATTTCACCTATGTCGCCGGCCAGCCGACGCGCCAGCGCGAAGCGGGCGGACGCACCACCACCGCCGGCGCCTTCGCCGACCTGAGCTGGGCACTCAACGATAAATGGATTCTGACCGGCGGCGGGCGGATCGATCACTGGTGGATCAGCGACGGACGCCTGCGCGAGCGCACGCTGGCGACCGGTGCCTTCGTCACCGACACCGATTATCCCGACCGCAACGGCACGGAGACGACCGCGCGCGGCGGAATCGCCTGGCGGCCGGCGCGCCACTGGCATTTCCGCACCGCTGCCTATCTCGGCTGGCGGCTGCCGACCCTGAACGAGTTGTACCGGCCGTTCCGCGCCGGGGCCGACGCGACCGCCGCCAATCCGAGTCTCACACCGGAGCGGCTCAAGGGCATAGACGGCGGGCTCGACTGGACGCCCTTCTTCAACACCAAACTGAGCGCGACGGTCTTCCACAATGTGCTCGATCACGCGATCGGCAACATCACGCTTGGCCAGGGTCCGGGCACCTTCCCCGGCGTCGGTTTCGTTGCGGCGGGCGGTGTCTATCGCCAGCGCGGCAATCTCGATGCGATCCGTTCGAACGGTATCGAGCTGGAAGGCCATGTCACCGACGGCGAATGGCGGCTGTCGGCTTCCTATGCCTATGTCGATGCGCGCGTACGGGGATCGGGCCTGTCGGCGCCGCTCGATGGTCTGCGTCCGGCCCAGACGCCGCGCAACCAGCTGTCCGCGACTTTGGGCCGCGAGGAATTATGGGGTCTCTCGACTTCGGCCACGCTTCGCTACGTTTCGGGCCAGTTCGAAGACGATCAGAACAGCCGCGTCGACAAGCACGCGACGACGCTGGACCTGACCGCAGGCGTGCCGATCGGCCATAACGTTTCGATCGAGTTGCGCGCGGAGAATGTGACCAACGCTTTGGTGGAGGCGACGGTCGCGTCCGACGGCACAATCGAACGCGCGACCCCGCGAACCTTCTGGATTGGCTTCAAGTTCGGGGGCTAGAGCCTCAGCACGGCGGCAATCGCGCGATGGGTTTCTAACGCGAGCTGCTTGCGATCCAGCTTGGCGCCGTCGAGCGGCGGCAGGAAATGCAGCGTCACCGGCACGGGCGCGGGCCGGTTGAGCATGCGCTTCATCTCGCTGACGAAGCGGGCTCCGTCCGGCCAGGCGATTTCGGCGTGTCTCGCACCATAATCGATCGCCACCGGTTGCACCGTGACGCCCACTTCATTGGCCGAAACGAACAAGGATGCGCGGAACGGCGCGAGTGTGACGCCATCGCCGGTGCCGCCCTCGGCGAACAGAACGACTAGCCGCCCTTCGGTCAGAGCCTCCGATACCGCGTTCGCCTGCACGCGCGCTTCGCTGCGCTTCTGACGCTGGACGAACACGCTGCCGCCGAGCTTCGCGAGCCAGCCGATCAGCGACCAGCCGGCAATCTCCGACTTGGCGATGAAGCGGGAACGCACGGTGCCACCGAGCGCAGGAATATCGAGCCATGATATGTGATTGGCGGCGTAGAGGGCATTGCCCGTCACTGGCCGACCCGTCACCGTGATGCGCAACCCCAAGAGCCACCCGACGCAGCCGAGATAGGAGCGTACGAAGAAATCGCCGCCGCCGAACAGCCGGCAGATCGCCCAGAGCGGCACATAGATCAGCAAAAGCAGCGCCATGCAGAGCACGCGCACAACCGCTCTGGCTGTCATTCCGTGCGCTCAGCCCTGTCGGTCGAGCGAGACGCCGTAAAGCTCCATGCGGTGATCGACGAGCCGGAAGCCCAGTTTCTCGGCGATGCGCTTCTGTAGCGCTTCGAGTTCGGCATCGACGAATTCGATCACCTTGCCCGTCTCGACGTCGATCAGATGGTCGTGATGCGTCTCCGCCGCCGCCTCGTAGCGCGCGCGGCCATCGCCGAAATCATGGCGTTCGAGGATGCCGGCATCCTCGAACAGCCGCACGGTGCGATAGACGGTCGCGATCGAGATACCGGGATCAATCGCCGATGCGCGGGCATGCAGCGCCTCGACATCGGGATGGTCTTCCGCCTCCGACAGCACACGCGCGATCACCCTGCGCTGCTCAGTGATGCGCAGGCCCTTGTCGGCACACAGAGCTTCGACGTCGATCGAACGGGTCATGGGTGCATGCTATCGGCTTTGGGGGACGGTTGGAAGAGCATCAGCCGAAGCGATCGCCGATTGGCCGCGCCAGCGTGAGCGCATCGCGCGTGGTGCCGTCCGATCCGCGATAATAATCGCGACGCCGGCCGATCTCGCTGAAGCCCGAGCCTTGATAGAGATCGAGCGCCTGATTGCCGTCGCGCACCTCGAGGAGCAGCCGGTGCGCACCCTTGCTGACCGCGATCGCGACCGCGCGCTCGATCAGCGCCCGACCGACACCGTGGCAACGGACGTCGGGCTCGACCGCGAGCAACAGCAATTCGGCTTCGTCTACCAGCAGCCGGCTGAGCGCGAAGCCAACCGTGCGGTCGCCCGCTTCGGCGAAGGTCAGCCAGACATCGGGCAGCGACAATATGCCAAGGCACTGGCCCGCATTCCACGCCTCCCCGAACAAGGGGTCGAAGGCGTTCTCCATGACATCCATCAGCGCGCCGATGTCGCCCTCGTCGCCCTCGCGTAGCGTCACGTTCATTGCGGCAGCTTCGCATCGGGCGCGCGGCCGTAAAGCGGCGTCGGCGGCAGCCCGGTCAGCGTCGACGGCAGCAGGCGCGCATCCGCGGCATTGGGAAACGCTTCGTCGGCCCTGCCCGTGCCCCGCGCCGCGACCAAAGCCGCAGCACCGGACCCCAAAACCAGCGAATCGGAAATCGCGGCGGCAGCGGCAGCGGGCGCGAGCGAACGCAGGTCGCCAAGCGCGGTGAGCGGCGTCCGCGCGAAACGCTGGACGAACAATTCGCCATGACCGCCGGTAATCGCCACGCCGACATTCTCCTTCGCCGTCGCCGCGATCAGCGCCAGCGCGCTATAGCCGGTGACAGGCACATGCCAGGCGAGCGACAAAGCACGCGCCGCGGCCAAGCCGACACGAATACCCGTGAAGCTGCCCGGCCCGCAATCGACCTGGATCATGTCTGTGTGCTTCATGCCCGCCTCGGCCAGCACCTCGCCGATCATCGGCACGAGCCGCTCGGCATGCCCCCGTCCGACCAGTTCATGGCGCGCGGCGACGACCCGGTCGCCGTCGAGCAGCGCCACCGAGCATGCGGCGGTCGCCGTCTCGATCACCAGAACCGTCATTCGGTCAGAGTATCTGGTTCGCCTCGTCGAAGTCGAGACGCGGATGCCGATCGAAGATGCTCGCCGGATCGCCATGGCCGAGCGTGGAGATGAAATTCGCCTTGTAGGACGTGCCCGCGAAGAAGGCCTCGTTGACCTTATGCGTGTCGAAGCCCGACATCGGCCCGGTATCGAGCCCGAGCATGCGGGCGGCAATGATGAAATAGGCGCCCTGCAGCGTCGAGTTGCGAAAAGCCGATTCCTGGATCAGCCCGTCATTACCGAGGAACCAGGCGCGCGCATCGACGTGCGGAAAAAGCTTGGGCAGCTTCTCATAGAATTCCATGTCCATCGCCAGGATGGCGGTGACGGGCGCCTTGCGCACCTTGGGCGCATTCTGTGCCGAGCAAAATTGGGCGAGCTTGTCTTTGGAATCCTGGCTCACGCACCAGACTATCCGCAGCGGCGACTGGTTAGCCGAAGTCGGCCCCCATTTCATCAGGTCCCAGATCGCGCGAAGCTGATCCTGGCTGACCGGTTCATCGGTGAAGCCGTTATAGGTGCGCGCGGAGCGGAAGACGCGGTCGAGGGCTTCGTCGGACAGCGGCGTGGACATGCTTTTCCCCTGTTGTCAGATCGAGATCAGGCGGCGCGGACCTCGGTCACTTCGGGCACATAATGTTTGAGCAATTGCTCGATGCCCTGCTTCAGCGTCGCGGTCGACGACGGGCAGCCCGAACAGGCGCCGTGCATCGCCAGATAGACGACGCCTTTGTCGAAGCCGCGATAGACAATATCGCCTCCGTCATTGGCGACCGCCGGGCGGACGCGCGTATCGATCAATTCCCTGATCTGCGCCACGATATCCGCATCCTCCGGATTCTCGGCGAATTCGCTTTCTTCCTCGATATGGATTTCGTGCGCGCTGCCGGTCTTGAACAAAGGCGCCTGCGACGAGAAATGGTCGAGCAGGATCGACAGGATCTGCGGCTACAGATCGCGCCAGTCGGCGCCCTCACCCGCCGTGACCGCGATGAAATCGCGCCCGTAGAACACGCCGACGACATCGCCCTGCGAAAACAAAGCTTCGGCCAGCGGCGACGCCGCGGCCTCGTCGGCGTCGGCGAAGTCGCGCGGCGGGCCGGCTTCGATCACCGGACGGCCGGGGAGGAATTTGAGCGTCGCCGGATTGGGCGTGGTTTCGGTCTCGATCAGCATGGCTGCCATGTGGGCCGAAGGGGCGGTCAGATCAAGGCAGGCTAGACCTTAATGGCGACCCAGATGACGTGATGCGCGCCTTTTCGGCCGCCGGTGGCGCGGACCTTCACCTCGTCGACCATGAAGCCGGCGCGTGCCACGCGATCGGCGAAGACCTTGTCGGGATAGGCCGACCAGATCGCGAGCACGCCACCCGGCCGCAGCGCGGCGTGGGCGGCCCGCAGCCCCTGCTTGCCGTAGAGGCGGTCATTGGCGGCGTGGATCAGACCATCCGGGCCATTGTCGACATCGAGCAGGATCGCATCATAGGCCGCGCGCGATCCGGCGATCAGTTCGTAGACGTCGCGGATTTCGATCGCGACGCGCGGATCATCGAGGCCATCGCCGAACAGATGCGCGAGCGGGCCGCGCGCCCATTCGACGATCTTCGGCACCAGTTCGCCCACGATAATCTTCGCGTCGGCCGGCAGCACGGCGAGCGCAGCACGCAAAGTGAAGCCCATGCCCAGACCGCCGACCAGCATATGGGGGGCCGCCCGTCCGCGCAGCCGATCATAAGCGAGCGTCGCCAACGCCTCTTCGGATCCGCGCAGGCGACTGCTCATCAGCTCGTTGCGGCCGAACAGGATCGAAAAATCCTGGCCGCGCCGCATCAGACGTAATGTCCCGCCATCGGGAAGCTCGGCCGTGTCGATCAGCTCAAGCGGAATCAACGCTCAGCGGCCCACGCGATTCTTGCGCGCGGCATAGCGCGCGTCGCGGGCAGCCTTCTTCTCTTCCTCGGTCAATTCGACGGGCGGGGGCGGGGCAACCTCGGCGGCGCGGGCGCGCTGCTCGGCCTTCTCCTGCTCACGAGCAGCCTTCTTCTCTTCGCGAGCCTTGGCCGCAGCCTCGTCACGCGCGGCCTGGGCGGCCTTGCGCTGTTCCAGGACGGCGGGATCGATCGGCGGCCGGGCAAGCAGCTTTTCAAGCGCACGCTGCTTGGCTTGCGCGGCGCTGGCGGTGCGGTCCTGAAAGCTCGGGTCTTTGAACGAAGGCATAAGGAACAAGATCTTTCAGTTGATGCGATAGGAGGGCGCGACCGCGGCTATCTCGCCGTCTGTCGAGTGCCGTAAGGATCGAGCGGGATCGTATCACGATAGGTTCGCGGTCCGGCGCCCATCAATTCGCCGGCACGCGCGCCGCCCTAGAACGAAGACCGCACAATAGCAAAACGCGCGGTTCCGGAAATCGGATCAGGGCTTGGCCGATTTTTGCTTGCCCAGCCGCGTCATCAATAAGGCCGCGCGTTTTTCCTGACGCGGGAAGCTGGCGAGATCGGCGGTCTCGCCAATCGCGTGCGCGCCATCGCCGGCCGCGCCCGTCCCGACCAGGCCGCTCGTATAGGGTGCCACGAACGCGATATCGCCCGCGCCGCGCCGCATCGGATCGAGCTCGCCCATCTGCTCAAGGCCGAGGTCCCGATTGACGCCGTTGAGCTGGCCCAGCAGCGCGCGGCTGCCCTCGGTCGGCGCCATTGCCGGATAACCTTCGCCAAAGCTGATCTCGGCGCCGGTGCCGGGCAGGTGATCCGCGACGATCGCGCGCATCTTGGTTTCGATCCGCATCGCCTGATCGTTGGACAGAGCGCGGATGTCGCCGGTCGCATAGCCCTGCCCGGCGATGATGTTGGCCTTGCCCTGCACGGTGCCGCCGGCGGCTTCCTCGGTCGTCGCCGACGGCGTGGCGGTCACGCCGCCGAGCATGATGCCGACGCTGTAGGTGAGGTTGGGCTCGCGCAATTCGCGCCGGAACGTGTCGATGATCCGCGCCAGCTCGTAATTGGCGCCAAACCCGTCCGACTTGCCGAAAATGCCGGCGGAATGGGCGGTGTGGCCGGTGGTGTTCAACGTCCAGGTAATCGATCCCCGGCGCGAGATAGAGCCGATATCCTTGCCGCCCTGCTGCGCGAGCCCTTCAAATTCGAGCGCGGCGTCGGCCCATTTGCCGGCTGCGATCATGTCGCCGCGCGATATGGCGAGCGGCCGGCCCGCGCTTTCCTCATCCCCGGACAGGACGATGCGAATGTCGGCGGGCTCGAGCGTCCCCGCCGTCCTCATCGCCCGCAAGGCGGAGAGCATGATGACGAGCCCGCCCTTCATGTCGGACGTGCCCGGCCCCTCGACGGTATCGCCGCGGCGAACCATCTTCTGGAACGGGCTGTCCTTCTCGAACACCGTGTCCATGTGGCCGATCAGCAGGATGTGCATGCCGCGGCCCTTATGCTCGGCGAGCAGATGGCCGGCGCGGTTCACCTCCGGCGTCGACACCCAGCGAACGGTGAAGCCTAAAGGTTCGAGTTCGGCCTGCATCATCGTCGCAACCGCGCGCACGCCTTCGAAATTGCGGGTGCCGCTATTCTGATCGACCAGTTTTTGAAGCAGCGCGATGTCGCGCTCCTGTGAGGCGTCGATGGTAGCGGCCATGCGTTTTTCCGCCGGCGAGAGCGCGGCGGTGGCGGAACTGGCGGCGAGGAGGGCGAAGAGCGCAACGGCGAGACGGGTCATTCCCACACTTTAGCGCACCGCCCAATGGGGTCGAGGGGGGATCGGACACGCTCAGAATTTTGTGCACCGCGAAAGGCTCTTTCGGTGCATCGAAGGGTCCCACCTTGCTTTCGCACCTGCAATAGACCATATGGGCAGCAGCACCGATGCATTCGTGCGTCCGGTCGGGCAGCGTGAACTTCCGCCATATGCGGGTCGTGCCCCCCTTGAGGTGCTGCTAGCCAAGGGCTCCCCTTTCACGCGGGTCGTCTCATGAACCCGCTTGCCGCGGTTCGGGAGATGATTCCGGACGGCTGTTTGCGCACACGAAAGTGCATCAATTGACCAAATTTTCCGACCTCGGCCTTGCCGCGCCGCTTCAGCAGGCGCTCGCCGCCAAGGGCTATGACAAGCCGACCCCGATCCAGGCGCAGGCTATTCCTGTCGTGATGGAAGGCCGCGATCTGTGCGGCATCGCCCAGACCGGCACCGGCAAGACCGCCGCGTTCGCGCTGCCGTCGCTTCACCGCCTCGCCGCCGACTTCAAGCCGCGCCCGCAAAAGGGCTGCCGCATGCTGGTGCTCGCGCCGACGCGCGAGCTCGCCAGCCAGATCGCCGAGAGCTTCACCGCGTACGGCAAGAACCTTCGCCTGTCGGTGATGACCGTGTTCGGCGGCGTGCCGATCAACCGGCAGATCCGCCAGCTTCAGGCCGGTGTCGACATCCTCGTCGCCACGCCGGGCCGCCTGCTCGACCTGATCGACCAGCGCGCAATGACGCTGCGCGACGTCGAGATTCTGGTGCTGGACGAAGCCGACCAGATGCTCGATCTGGGCTTCATCCATGCGCTCAAGCGCATCCACCAGCTGGTGCCGAAGAAGCGCCAGACCCTGTTCTTCTCGGCGACCATGCCGAAGACGATCGCCGATCTGGGCGAGAGCTTCCTGACCAATCCGGTCAAGGTCTCGGTCGCACCGCCGGCGACCACCGCCGAGCGCGTCGAGCAGTATGTGACCTTCGTCAATCAGGCGGAGAAGCAGGCTCTGCTCACGCTGACGCTGAAGCGCGAGACGATCGAACGTGCGCTGGTGTTCACGCGCACCAAGCACGGCGCCGATCGCGTCGTGAAGCATCTGATGGCCGCCGGCATCGCCGCCAACGCGATCCACGGCAACAAGAGCCAGCCGCAGCGCGAGCGCGCGCTGTCCGAGTTCAAGGCCGGCCGTGCGCCGATCCTGGTCGCGACCGATATCGCCGCGCGCGGTATCGACGTGTCGGGCGTCAGCCACGTCTTCAACTTCGAAATTCCGAACGTGCCGGAACAATATGTCCACCGCATCGGCCGCACCGCGCGTGCCGGCGCGACCGGTCTCGCCGTGTCCTATGTGGCGGACGATGAGCGCCCCTACATGCGCGGCATCGAGAAATTGACCCGCGTGCGTCCGACCATCGTGCCGCTGCCAGAGAATTTCCTCGCCGAGTTGGCCAAGCTGCCCAAGCCCGCCAAGTCCGAAGAGCGTGTGGAACGTCCGCGCGGTCAGCGGCATGGCCAGGGCCAGCGTCGTCCCGACGCCGGCCGTGGCGGTGGTGAGCGCGGCGGCGAGCGTCCGGCCGGCGGCGCCCCCAAGCGTCACTTCGGCCCGCGCAAGGGCGCGCCCGGAGCGCACCGCAACGCCGTCCGCAAGACGACCGGCGGCGGTCGCTAAAATATAGGAAGGGGGAGAGGGCTAACCTCTCCCCCTTTTCATTTGTCACCCTGCACTTGTTTCAGGGTCCATCGGGCCTCCGCGCGCCCGCGCCTGTTTCACGATGGATGCTGAAACAAGTTCAGCATGACGAATGCGTGGGGTCGCGCTAACCGGCAGTAATGCCGCTCGACCCTGTCGCCCTTGCCCAGCAACTGATCGCTTGCCCCAGCGTCACGCCGGAAGATGCCGGCGCGCAGGATGTGCTGACCTATGCGCTCGAAGCCCAAGGCTTCGAGGTCCACCGTTTCACCAATGGCGGCCCACCCGACGGTCCGGTCGAAAATCTGTTCGCTATCCGGGGCCAGGGCGCCCCCTTCCTCGCCTTCGCCGGCCACAGCGACGTCGTGCCTCCAGGCGGCGGCTGGACTGCCGATGCGTTCGCGCCACGGATCGACGGCGACCTGCTCTACGGACGCGGTGCGGTAGACATGAAGGGCGCGCTCGCCGCTTTCGCGGCTGCCGCCGCGCGGACCGCCGGCCACAAGGGCACGCTCGCCTTCATCATCACCGGCGACGAGGAAGGCCCCGCCATCCATGGTACCGCCGCGATCATCGAATGGATGCAGGCCCACGACCACAAGCCCGATCTGATCCTGGTCGGCGAGCCGACATCATCGGCGCGGCTGGGCGATACCATCAAGATCGGGCGGCGCGGATCGGTCAATATGTGGATCGAGGTGCCGGGCACGCAGGGCCACGTCGCCTACCCCCATCTGGCCGACAATCCGATCCCGGCGCTGGCGCGGATCGTGGCCAAACTTTCGGCGCTCGAGCTCGATCAGGGCAATGCCTGGTTCCAGCCGTCCAATCTGGAAGTGACCGACGTCGACACCGGCAATGGCGCAACCAACGTCATTCCCGGCGCGGCGCGGGCACGGATCAATATCCGCTTCAACGATTTGCAGCGCGGGCCTGAGCTGGTCGATCGGGTCAAGGCGATCGTCGCCGGCGAGGCGCCGGGCGCGAGCGTGGTGGCGCGCATATCGGGCGAGGCGTTCCTGACGCCACCGGGCGACTTTTCGGCGCTGGTTAGCGCGGCGATCCAGGACGTGACTGGCGTCACGCCCGAATTTTCGACCACCGGCGGCACGTCCGACGCACGTTTCCTGTCAAAGCTCGCGCCGACGGTGGAGTTCGGCCTGATCAACGCGACGATGCATAAACTGGACGAAGCGGTGGCGATCCCAGACCTCCACGCGCTGACCGACATCTATGAGGGCGTTATTCGCCGCGTCTTCGCCTGAGGATCAAATAAAGCGCGCCGGAACCGCCATGGCGCGGATGCGCGTGGCGGACGGCGGCGATACGATCGCGATAGCCCGACGTGCCGAGCCAGTCGCCGATGCTGGCACGGATCAGCCCCCGCCCTTTGGCTTCCGGCCGCGGCGGCTTGCCCGTCACCACCAGCAAAACACGCACATCGTCCGCCACCGCACGCGCCAACGCCCCTTCGAGCGCCGCCTGCGCGGTCGCGAGCGTATGACCATGGAGATCGATCGTGCGATCCGGCGAGACCACGCCCTGCCGCAACCGCCGGTCCCAACCGCCGTCCAAAGTATCCGGCGGCGGTGCTTCGATCAGACGCGCGGGCTTGGGCGAGGTGGCGACGCGGGCAGCGGGCTTGCGCTTGACCAGCGGCGTCGGCGGTGCGGACAGGATTTCGGCCATATCGACCGCCTTCCCCTCCAGCGGCTTGATCGTCGCCGCGACGCGCGCCCACAGCGCGCGTTCCTCAGCGCTGAGGCGCGGCCCCGGCGGCATTGGTCTGCTGACTGATCAGCGTCGGCCTCAGTTTCTCGATCGTGCCGCGCGGCACCAGGATCAGCATCTGGCCGTGCGCCGACATGCCGCCCGCCGTGATCGCCGCGATCACGCCCGCGCCCCAATAAGTATCGATGCGGTTGGCGCCCTTGATCGCGCCGCCCGTATCCTGCGCCACCCATAGGCCGGTCACCTCAGTCCGGTCGGCGGACAGCCACAATGGTGCTCCGAGTGGGGTGAAATTGGGATCGGCGGCGACGCTGACATGGCCGATAACGGGCGCCCCCATCGCGCCCAAGGGCGCGCCGCCGGGCAGTTCGTGGAAGAAAACGACGCTCTTATTCTCCTCCATCAGCGCCTGCCGTTCGTCGGGATGGTCGGCGAGATAGGCCTTTATGCCCTGCATCGAGGTCGCATAGGTTGTGTTCGGGCCGATCAGGCCGCGGTCGCGCATCATCTTGCCGATGCCGGTATAATTATAGCCATTCTGCGTATCGTAGCCGATCCACATATAGCTGCCGTCGGGCAGATGGAGCCGGCCCGAGCCCTGGATTTCGAGGAAGAACAGCTCGACCGGATCCTGGACCCAGGCGATCTCCAGCCCCTGATTGGCGAGCGCGCCGGCGTCGATCGCGGCGCGATCATAATAAGGGCCGAATTGGCCGTCCTGCAGCCGCCCGCGTACTTTCTTGCCCGACGGAGCCCCGCCGGCGGCGACGCCGCTGTCCATTTCGACCAGATCGGGCGGGCGGCGATAGACGGGCACGTCGAAACCGGTGTCGTGCGTGCGCGACCCCTCGATCTCCGGCGCGTAATAACCGGTCGCAAAAAAAGCGCCGCTGCTGACCAGCAATGTTTCGAACTGGGTCTGGAAGAAAGCGACCGGATCGGTGTCGGCGATCGCCGCGGCGGCACAGGCGGGCGCCCAGTCGATCGGCTGGGTCAGGCCGCTGATCTCCTTGCGCTTCATCAGCGAGCGGCAGGAGGCCTTGAAGGCGTCGCGCGCGGCGCTGGCCTGATCGACCGAAAGATCGAGTGAGGAAACGGGCGGACCGGCGGACACGCCTGCTTCAACCGCGTTGCGCGGAGGCGGCGGAGGCGGCGGCACGACGATTTTGGGCGGTTGTTCGACCCGCGGCGGCGCGGCCGGTCCGTGCGGCGGGCGATGCGGGGTGGTCGAACAAGCGGCGACGAACAGCGACGCGGCGAGCGCGAATCCAACGCGAATTGAGCCTCCCCGCATGTCGGGGTCAGGCCGCTTCGTCGGTCTCTGTGAGCATCCAGTTCGGATTGGGCGACTTGACCGGACGGCTGAAGGTCCAGACGTCGTGGGTCGGTACTGCATCGGTCAGCGATCCGGCGATGACGTTGCCGTCGCGATCGCGCGTCACCGCGGCCACGTCGGCTTCGAAGCGGATGCGGATATGGGCGATGCCGTTTTCGACCTGGGCATCCTCGATCTGCGCCTGCTCGACCGAGACGAGGCGGTTGTCGAGCGTCTCGCCCGCTTCCTCGCGCTCATGGATCGCATGGGCGAAGCTGTGGGCGACTTCGGGATCGACCATCTTGTCGAGCGCATCCTGATCGCCGCGCCAATAAGCGTCGAGCACCATGCCGTAAGCAGCCTTGGCGCCCTCGACAAAGCGCACGACGTCGAACTGGGGATCGGCCGCAGCGATCGTGCGCAAACCCGCAGCGGCGCTGGCTGACGGGGTTGGTTCCTGACCGATCGTGGGCGCGGGCGCCGCTTCGGGCGTCTTCAGCGTCACACCGCGCACGATCGGCACGCTTTCGGCCTTGGCGATCGGCTGTTCGTGGCCCGTGCGCCGCCCAAGCACGCTCCACAGGCGCAGAGCGACGAAAACGAAAACGAGCGCGAGAACGATCAGCGTGGTCACCGGACCTCCCATATTGCCCCCTACATAGGGGGCACGCTTGCAATCTGCAAACAAGCTTGGACGCTTGCTAGACTCCGCGCATAGCCGCCGGGTTCCGCATTGCCCTCCCGGAGCGGGGCTGCTAGCGGCTTGCCGCCCGCGGGCGGCACAAGGGCCAGCCCGCTCCAGACATTCAGGAATGACAGACGCCATGGCCGACGACACCAGCACCGCAACGCCCGAAGGCCTTCAGCCCAACGGTGCGGACACCGCGCCCCAGATCGGCCTGATCGCGCAATATGTGAAGGATCTGTCGTTCGAGAATCCGAACGCGCCGGGCATTTACCAGCAGCAGGCGCAGCCGCAGATCGACGTCCAGTTCCACATCTCGGTCTCGCCGGTGGCGGACGATGTCCACGAAGTGGCGATGAAGATCGACGTGCGCGCGACCGGCGAAGCGGATACGACCATTTTCGCGGTCGAACTGCTCTATGCCGGCCTGTTCGGCGCGCGCAATATCGCCGCCGATCAGCTTTCGCCGTTCCTCTATGCCGAAGCGCCGCGCCTGCTCTTCCCGTTCGCGCGCCGCATCATCTCCGACGCCACCCGCGACGGCAATTTCATGCCCTTGCTGCTCGATCCGATCGATTTCGGCGCGATGTACATGCAGCAGGCACAGCAGGCGACGCAGCTGGCCGAGGGCGAAACCGCCGGCCAGGCCTGACAAATGGAATTTCGTCATCCTGGCGGACGCCAGGATCTCAGCCGGCTGGGTGCCCGCTCATCTTCTGAGATCCCGGCTTTCGCTGGGATGACGCGTTAATATGGGCCTTGCCCGTTCACTGGGGTCGGTCGGCGGCCTGACGCTCGCCAGTCGCGTGATCGCGCTCGGGCGCGACACGCTGCAGGCAACCTACATGGGCGCGAGTTTCGCGTCCGATGCCTTTTTCGTCGCCTTCCGCCTGCCCAACATGTTCCGCGCCCTGTTCGCGGAAGGCGCGTTCAACGCCGCCTTTATCCCGATGTTCAACCGCAAAGTCAGCGAAAGCGGAGAGCTCGCCATCGGCATCAGGTTTGCCGAGCAAGCGCTGGCGATCCTGTTTCCCGTGCTTGTTCTGTTTACCGTAGCGATGATCGTGGCGGCCTGGCCGATCACCATGCTCCTGTCTGGCGGTTTCCACAGCCAGCATCCGACGCATGTGCAACTCGCGTTCGCGGTTCTGCTGTCGCGAATCACAATTCCCTATCTGATGCTGATCAGCCTGGCCTCTTTGCTCGGCGGCATCCTCAATTCGCTCGACAAATTTTGGGTCAACGCCGCCGCGCCGATCCTGCTCAATATCTCGATGGTCAGCGCATTATTGTTCTTTCACGGCGCCGACCCGCTCGTCTCGGCCTGGGTGCAGGCGATCTCGGTCACGGTCGGCGGCGCCCTCCAGCTCGGCTGGCTGATGCTGGCCTGTCGCCGGGTGGGCGTCAGCATGCGTCTTCGGCGGCCGCGGCTCGATGACGATGTCCGTCGGCTGATGAAGCTGATCCTGCCCGCTGCCGTCGGCGCGGGCGCGTCGCAGATCAACCTCCTGATCTCGACTTCGCTTGCTGGCTTCGTGCTGGTGGCGGGCTCGATCTCGTCGATCAATTTCGCCGATCGTCTGAACCAGCTGCCGCTGGGCCTGATCGGCATCGGGCTCGGTACCGTGCTGCTGCCGACTGTCTCGCGCCTGCTCAGCACCGGCCGCGACGTCGAGGCGATGGAAGTCCAGAATCGCGGGATCGAGCTCGCCTTGTTCCTGACCTTGCCGGCGACTGCCGCCTTCATCTTCGCATCCGAGCCGCTGGTGCGTGGGATATTCCAGCATGGCGCCTTCAAGGCGAGCGACGTCGGACGCGTCGCGGGCGCATTAAGCGCCTTCTCGATCGGCTTGCCATCCTATGTGCTGGTAAAGGTGCTGACGCCGGGCTTTTACGCCCGATCGGATACGAGAACGCCGGTGCGCTATGCGATTATTTCGGTCGGCGTGAATATCGGCTGCAACCTCATCCTGATCCCGACGATCGGCGTGCTCGGCCCGCCGCTGGCAACCGCGATCTCGTCGACGGTCAATGTGGGGATGCTTTACCGGACGCTGGTGAAGCGCGGTCATTTGGCCGCCGATGCGCAACTGCGCCGCCGAATTCCCCGCCTGCTGCTCGCGGCGCTGGTAATGGGCGGCGTGCTCTATCTGCTCGGCCCCTATGCAGACCCTTATCTGACGCACGGATTCCTGCTGCGCGTGGGCACGCTCGCTTTGCTTTGTTCGGGTGGCGCGATCGTTTATTTTCTCGCTAGCTTCGTCACCGGCGCATTCGCTCTGGACGACATCAGGCTGCTGCTCCGCAAACGCGCCTCCACCACCTGAACGCCCGATTAAGGCACCGATCGGCCCTTGTTGCGTTTCTCCCCCGCATAGAAGTGCAAATAGGAGAGACACGATGCGTATTCTGATGATTGGTGCGGCGATGACGCTGGCTACGGCTGCTTTCGCGCAGAGCACGACGACGACCACCAGCGCGCCGGATCCGGTGACCGGCCAGACCTCGACCACCGTCGCCACCACGGGTGCCCCGGCCGCGAGTTCGACCACGGTTACCACGAGTGCCGATCCGACGATGCCGGCCGCGACCGCGACCACCACCACGACGGCCGATCCGGCCGACGTAAACACCACCACCACTGTCCAGAAGACCACGCATGATCCGGTCACTGGCACGACCAAGACCAAGACGAAGACCAAGACCAAGCCCTGGTAATCGTCGTTCGCGCCGCTGCTCTCCGGAGTGGCGGCGCTTGACCTCACAGGCGCGCTGCCCGAAGGCGCGGCGCTATGCGCATTCTTTCCGGCATCCAGCCTACCGGCAACCTCCACCTCGGCAATTATCTGGGAGCGATCCGCAATTGGGTGCGGATGCAGGAAGAAGGCGAATGCTTCTTCTTTCTCGCCGATCTCCACGCGATCAGCCAGTATCAGGATCCCGCCGAACTCGGCCGCGCGATCCGCGAAATGGCGGCGGCGCTGATCGCCTGCGGCGTCGATCCCACCCGCGCGACCCTGTTCCGCCAGCGCGACGTTCCCGCGCATAGCGAGTTGGCGTGGCTACTGAGCGGCACCGCGCGGATTGGCTGGCTCAACCGCATGACCCAGTTCAAGGACAAGACCGGCAAAAATCGCGAGGGCGCGTCGGTTGCCCTGTTCACCTACCCCGTGCTGCAGGCGGCGGACGTATTGCTGTATCAGGCGTCGCACGTGCCGGTCGGCGACGATCAGAAGCAGCATCTGGAATTGGCGCGCGACATCGCGATCAAATTCAATACCGACTATAATGTCGAGCTGTTTACCTTGCCCGAGCCGACCATTCCCGCCGCGGCGGCGCGGATCATGTCGCTGCGCGATGGGTCGGCAAAAATGTCCAAGTCCGATCCTTCGGACATGAGCCGGATCAATCTGAACGACGATCCCGATCTGATCGCGCAGAAAATTCGCAAGGCGAAGACCGATGCCGAGCCGCTGCCCGCCGATCCCAAGGATCTGGATGGGCGGCCCGAGGCGAAGAATCTCGTCACCATTTATGCCGCGCTTGCCGACGAGCCGGTCGTGGACGTGCTCGCACGCTTTGCCGGCCAGGGTTTCGGCGCGTTCAAGCCGGCTTTGGCGGAGCTGATGGTCGAAACGTTGCGTCCGATCGGCGGCCGTCTGACCGAGTTGCAGCGCGACCCGGCCGAACTCGACCGGCTGCTTGGCGTGGGCGCTGAAAAGGCCCGCGCGGTGGCCGCGCCGACGCTGGCCGGCGCCTATCGCGCGATGGGTCTTTGAGGCGGCGCACTCGCTTTGGCGCATCCCGGCAACTCATCGCTTGTGCGGAACGTTCAATCGCGGTTCAGTGACAACGGCTTAGCTTCGGCTCTGGAGCTTATACAGGACGCCTCATAATGTCTCTCCGCCGCAAGATAATCACCTTCATTGCCCCGGCCGCTTTGCTGCTCGCCGGCGGTTGCGCCGAATCGTTCAAGGCCGATGTGGCCCGCTTCCAGATGATGCCGCCGCCCGACGGCCAGACCTTCTTCGTGCAGGCGTCCGATCCGCGGCTGCAGGGCGGGATCGAATTCCAGACCTACGCCGAACTGGTAAGTTCGCGTCTCACCGCGCTCGGCTATCATCAGGGTGAACCCGGCCATGCCAGCCTGGTCGTGACGATGAATTACAACGTCGACAACGGCCATACCGAGGTTGTTACGACGCCTGGCGTCGGCCCTGCCTGGGGTTGGGGACCATATGGCAATTGGGGCGTCGGCTATCGCCGGGGCTTCGGCGGCTTGCGCGGCCCGGTCTATGGCCGCGGCTTCTATTACGGCTGGGACGATCCCTTCTGGTACAGCCCGTTCGGCGGTCCCGAGATCAACAGCTACACCTATTTCATCAGCCATCTCGACCTGAAGATCCGTCGCGCCGCCGACGGCCAGACTTTGTTCGAGGGCAAGGCGCGGGCGCGCTCGACCGATCAGTCGCTGCCGCACATCGTGCCCAACCTGGTCGATGCGATGTTCACGGGGTTTCCGGGCCGTTCGGGCGAGGATGTGCAGATCACGATCCCGCCGCCGCCCAAGGCGGGTCAGCCGGCCCAGCCGGCGACGATCCGGGACCGCAAGCGCGGCTGAGCGATTTCCAGCCGGGTGGAAACACCCGGCGAGTCGGAAATCGCGATAACCGACACCTATTCTCTCGCGGCATCAGGCCGGTTACAGCCTCCTGATGCCGCGCGAGATCACCGCTTTCTCCAATCCGCTGATCAAGCGGGTCCGTAACCTGCGCGAGAAGCGCCACCGCCGCGAGGAAGGCCTGTTCCTCGCAGAGGGCCTGCGTATCCTGGCCGAGGCGGAAGAAACCGGCGTACTGCCCGAATATCTGTTCTTCGCCGCCGACAGCGCGCAGCATCCGATCGTGCGGCGGCTGACCGCCGCGGTCGAGGCCCAAGGCGGCGAAGCGGTCGAGACCAGCCGCGATATCCTTCATAAACTCTCCGGCAAGGATAATCCCCAGGTCGTCCTCGGCGTCTATCGCCAGTTCGACACCAGCCTGTCCGCGATCGACCGCAGCGCGTCCGGCATCTGGCTGGTGGCGCAGGCGATGCGCGACCCCGGCAATCTCGGCACGATGCTGCGCACCGGCGACGCGGTCGGCGCGGGCGGGCTGATCCTGATCGACGATACGGTCGATCCCTTCTCGGTCGAGGCAGTGCGCGCGAGCATGGGCGCGCTCTTCACCCAGCGCATCGCGCAGGCGCGGTGGGACGATTTTCTGCCGTGGCTGCGGTCGGGCCCTGGCCAGCTGGTTGGATTGAGCCTGGACACGAGCGAGGATTATCGCCGGCCGAGCTACGCCGCCCCCACCTTCCTGATGGTCGGTAACGAAGCGCAAGGCTTGCCCGCCGATTATGCCGCCGCGTGCGATCTGCGCGTGAAGATCCCGATGCTGGGCAAGGCCGACAGCCTGAACGCCGCCATATCCTGCGCGGTGATGGCCTATCAGGTGCTCGGGCAGCGCCTGCCCTAAGCCTTACTTACGCACCGTATTTCTTCTCGCAGGCATCGATCACCGCCGGTGGCTGGCCGAGCTTCGTCGCAGCAGCCAGTTCGTCCATGCGCTTCTGCTTGAGCGTATCGCCATTATGCAGTCCCGCCGCGCGCAGGACCGGCGTCATCTTCGTATCGAGTTGGTCCTTGAACGCGCCATAGGCGTTGGCTGCGGCGCCGTAATTCGCGCCCTGATCGGCCAACGCCTTGCGCAGGAAATCGGTCAGCACATAGCATTGCAACATGGCGTCGACTGGTTTGGCCGGGAGCACCGGCTGCTTGATCTGCGCTGCCGGGAAGGCGGTGGCGCAGCTTGTGCGCAACGTCTGCCATTTGCCCTTGATCGTTCCGTCGAACAGAACTGGCATCCGCTTCGACACGATATTGATCTTGTCCGGATCGAACGTGTCGCCGGTCGAAGCATAGAGCATCGCGTAATGGAGGATGCGTGCCTGCGCGTCGGCGGACAGATCGCCTTTGGCGCCCGCCGCCTCGCGCTCGCTCGCGGCGGCGACCACGCCGCACGTGGCGGCCAGATCGATCGGGTTGGTCGGAAGTGCGGGTGGCTGCTGCGCACAACCCGCCAATCCCAACGACAGCGTCAGTCCGCCTGCCAAAAGTCTCTGCATGAAAATCCTCAGGATCGTTACGGTCCCGAGAGATACGCCTCAGAGGAGGATCGGTTGCCCCAAGGCCGAAACGATCTTCCCGTGACGCGGCAGCCCGGTTAGTTTCGAACATGCGCCGTTACGATCGACCATTGATCGCCGTCGCCGTCTGCCTTGCGGCACTGGCGGGCTTCGTCGACGCGCTCGGCTTTCTCAGCCTGGGCGGTTTCTTCGTCTCGTTCATGAGCGGCAACACCACCCACCTCGGCGTCGCCGTCGGATCGGGGGCGGCGCCCGCCGCGCAGCGGGCGGCGTTGCTGATCCTGTCGTTCGTGCTGGGCGCGATGGGCGGAACCCTGGTCGCTTACGCGGTGCCGCAGTGGCGCAAGCCGGCGGTACTGGGAGCGGTGACCGCCCTGCTCGGGATCGCTTCGCTATGCCACGGGCGGGGGTCGGATGCTGCCGCCCTGTTCCTGACCGCCGCCGCGATGGGCGCCGAGAACGGCACGTTCCAGCGCGACGGCGAAGTTTCGATCGGGCTGACCTATATGACGGGCACCCTCGTGCGCTTCGCGCAGCGGGCGGCGCTGGCCCTGGTCGGCGGCGAGCGCTGGGCGTGGCTGCCCCATCTGATGCTGTGGCTGGGCTTCCTGGCGGGCGTAACGGCCGGCACGCACACCTACCAACTGATCGGGCTCGACGCGCTGTGGATCGCGACCGGTGCCGCCGCGGCGCTGACCATCGCCGTGGGGATGATCATGCGCCGCCGCTGACGATCGTCCCGTCAGATGTGGATCGGTTTCCCGGTCACCGCCATCGCCGCTTCCTTGATCGCTTCCGAATGGGTCGGATGGGCGTGGCAGGTGTAGGCGATGTCCTCGCTGGTCGCGCCGAATTCCATCGCCTGCGCGGCCTGCGCGATCATCGTGCCGGCGACGCTGGCGATGCACCAGATGCCGAGCACGCGATCGCTGGCAGCGTCCGCGATCACCTTCACGAAGCCGTCGGGCTCGTGATTGGTCTTGGCGCGGCTGTTGGCGAGCATCGGGAACTTGCCGACCTTGATCGGCCCGCGCTCCTTGGCCTGCTCTTCGGTGAGGCCGACGCCGGCAATTTCGGGCCAGGTATAGACGACACTCGGGATCACATCGTGATTCACGATGCCGGTCAGGCCCGCGATATTCTCCGACACCGCAATGCCCTCATCCTCGGCCTTGTGCGCGAGCATCGGGCCTGGAACGACGTCGCCGATCGCCCAGACGCCTGGCACTTTCGTCGCGAAATCATGATCGATATCGATCTGGCCGCGCGCGTTGACCGCGAGCCCGGCCTTGTCGAGCGCGAGGCCCTCGGTATTGGCGCGGCGGCCGATCGAGACCAGCACGACGTCCGCTTCGATCGTTTCCGCGGCACCACCGGCCGAAGGCTCGACCGTCAGCACGGCGCCGTCGCCCTTGCGCTCGACCTTGGTGACCTTGGTCGACAGCTTGAACTCCATCCCCTGCTTCTTGAGGATCTTGTTCGCTTCCTTGCGGACCTCGCCGTCCATGCCGGGCAGGATCTGGTCGAGGAATTCGACCACGGTGACCCTGGCGCCGAGACGCCGCCACACCGAACCCAGCTCAAGCCCGATCACGCCGCCGCCGATCACGACCATGTGGCCCGGAACCTTGGGCAGTTCGAGCGCGCCGGTCGAATCGACCACCACCTGCTGGTCGATCTCGACGCCCGGCAGCGGGGTCACCGACGAGCCGGTGGCGATGACGATATTCTTCGCGGTCACGGTGCGGTCGCCGACCTTGACCGTGTTGGCGTTCTCGAAGCTGGCATGACCCTTGAGCCATTCGACCTTGTTCTTCTTGAACAGGAATTCGATGCCGCCGGTGAGCTGCTTGACCGCATCCATGCGCTGGGCGTGCATCGTCTCGAGATCGAGGCTCATGCTGTCGATCTTGACGCCGAGCTTGGCGAGCATGCCGCCCTTGGCGGCCTCATAGAGTTCCGACGCGTGCAGCATCGCCTTGGACGGGATGCAGCCGACGTTGAGGCAGGTGCCGCCGAGCGTTTCGCGGCTTTCCGCGCACGCGGTCTTGAGCCCCAGCTGCGCGGCGCGGATCGCGGCCACATAGCCGCCCGGACCGGAGCCGATCACCAGCACGTCGAAATCATAGTCAGCCATCAAAAACTCCGCTCGCCCCGGTCTTTTCGAGGGGCGTCATCCGAACGAATATGGGTATTCGGACTGTAAGATTACAGGTCGATGAGCAGCCGGGTCGGATCCTCGATCGCGTTCTTGAGCGCGACCAGGAAGGTCACCGCCTCGCGGCCGTCGATCAGGCGGTGATCGTAGCTGAGCGCCAGATACATCATCTGGCGGATCACGATCTGGCCGTCGCGGACGACCGGACGCTCTTCGATCCGGTGCAAGCCGAGTACGGCCGACTGCGGCGGATTGATAATCGGGGTCGACATCAGCGAGCCGAACACGCCGCCGTTGGAGATGGTGAAGGTGCCGCCCTTCATCTCGTCCATCTTGAGCGTGCCGTCCTTGGCGCGCTTGCCGAAATCGCCGATCGTTTTCTCGATCGCCGCGACCGACAAATCCTGCGCGTCGCGGATGACCGGCACGACCAGCCCGTTCGGCGCGCTGACCGCGACCGAAATGTCGGCATAATCGTGATAGACGATGTCATCGCCCTCGATCGATCCGTTAACCGACGGGATGTCGCGCAATGCCTGGCAGGCGGCCTTCACGAAGAAGCCCATGAAGCCGAGCCGAACGCCATGCTTCTTCTCGAACAGGTCTTTGTATTTGGTGCGCGCCGCGATCACCTCGGTCATGTCGACGTCGTTGAACGTCGTCAGCATGGCAGCGGTGTTCTGCGCTTCCTTGAGGCGCTTGGCGACCGTCAGGCGCAGCCGCGACATGCGCACGCGCTCTTCCTTGCGGCCTTCGCCCGACGAGACGGCGGCCGCCGGAGCCGATACGCTCGGTGCCGGCGCTGCGGCTTTGGCGACGGCGGGCTGCGTCTTGGCGGCCTCGATCACGTCATCCTTGGTGAGGCGGCCATCCTTGCCGGTGCCCTTGATCTTGCTCGGATCGACGCCGTGCTCCAGCACCGCGCGGCGGACCGACGGCGACAAAGTCTGGCCGCCGGTACCGCCTTCTTCGGCCTCGTCATGATTGCCGTAGGCGGCGGGCGTCGACTGGACGACAGGTGCCGCAGCAGGCTCCGGCGGAGCAGCGGCCTCGGCCTTGCCGACCGCCGTGCGATCCTCGACCGCGGGGGTTGCGGCAGTGGCGGCGCTGGCGCCTTCCTGGATGCGCGCGATCACCGCACCGACCTGGACCGTGTCACCCTCGCTGACGACATGCTCAGCGAGCACGCCCGCGGCGGGTGCATTGACCTCGACCGCGACCTTGTCGGTCTCGAGGCTCGCGATCGGCTCGTCGGCCCTCACGGCCTCGCCCGGCTGCTTGAGCCACTGGCCCAGGGTCGCCTCGGTGATCGATTCGCCCAGAGTCGGGACGATAACGTCGGTCGCCATTGGTCTTCCTTATGCTTTCAATGCGTGGCCCAGCGCGTCGGCGACGAGCGCCGCCTGCTGGCTGAGATGTTTCTTCATGAAGCCGGTCGCGGTCGAGGCCGAAGCCTTGCGGCCCGCATAAATCGGGCGGATCGTCTTGCCGGACGCCTTGAGCGCCTCCTCGATCAGGCATTCGACGAAGAACCAGGCGCCGTTATTTTTCGGCTCTTCCTGCGCCCAGACGACCGTCTCGAGGTTCGTCATGCGCGCGATGCGTGCAGCCAGGGCTTCCGATGGGAACGGGTAGAGCTGCTCGATCCGCACGATCGTCGTTCCGGTATCGCCGGCCGCGTCGCGTGCCTCTTCGAGGTCGTAGAAGACCTTGCCCGAGCAGAGTACCAGCCGCTTGACCTGGTCGTCGGCGGGCGCGTGCGGATCACTCAGGATACGCTTGAAATGGCTGTCGCCGAGGAATTCGTCCGCGCTCGACACCGCCGCCTTGTGCCGAAGCAGCGACTTCGGCGTCATGATGACGAGCGGCTTCCTGAACTTGCGCAGCATCTGGCGACGCAGGATGTGGAAATAATTGGCCGGCGTGGTGCAGTTGGCGACCTGAATATTATCCTCGGCGCAGAGCTGCAGATAGCGTTCGAGACGCGCCGACGAATGTTCCGGCCCCTGCCCTTCATAGCCGTGCGGCAGCAGCATCACGAGGCCGTTGGCACGCAACCACTTGGATTCGCCCGCCGCGATAAACTGGTCGATCATCACCTGTGCGCCGTTGGCGAAGTCGCCGAACTGGCCTTCCCACAGGACGAGCGTGTTGGGCGACTGGCCGGCATAGCCATATTCGAAGCCGAGCACGCCATACTCGCTGAGCGGGCTGTCGAGTATTTGAAAGCGCCGATCGAGATCGGACAGCGGGATATATTTGTGCCCGTCGGTCTGATCGACCCAAATCTGGTGGCGCTGGCTGAACGTGCCGCGGCCGACATCCTGGCCCGACAGACGGACCGGATAATTGTCGAGCAGCAGCGTTCCGAACGCGAGCGCCTCGGCGGTTGCCCAGTCGAAGCCCTGGCCGCTTTCGAACATGCCCCGCTTGGCCTCGAGCACGCGCGCCAGCGTCTTGTGAATGACGAGCCCGTCGGGAACCGTGGTGAGCTTGGCGGCGACCGTATCGAACACGTCGCGGGTCACACCGCTCGCGGCGGTGCGGCGCTCGTTGACCGCCTCGCTGGGCGCGGCAAGCCCGGCCCATTCGCCTTCGAACCAGTCGGCCTTGTTGGGCTTGTAGGCCTTGCCGGCCTCGAATTCCTCTTCGAGATGGGCGACGAAATCGCCTTCCGCCTTGTCGAGCCAGCCTGGCTCGATCTGGCCCTGCGCGATCAGGCGATCGGCATAGAGCTTCGACACGGGCGGATGCTTGCGGATCTCTTCGTACATGAGCGGCTGGGTGAAGCCCGGCTCGTCGCCTTCATTGTGGCCGAAGCGGCGATAGCACCACATGTCGATCACGACGTCGCGCTTGAAGCGCGCGCGGAATTCGGTCGCGACCTTGCAGGCGAAGGTCACCGCTTCGGGATCGTCGCCGTTGACGTGCAGGATCGGCGCCTGGACCATCTTGGCGATGTCCGAGCAATAAGGCGACGAGCGCGCGAATTGCGGGCTGGTGGTGAAGCCGACCTGGTTGTTGATCACGAAATGGACGGTGCCGCCGGTATTGTAGCCGCGCAGGCCCGAGAAGCCGAAGCATTCCATGACGATGCCCTGGCCGGCAAAGGCGGCATCGCCGTGGAGCAGGATCGGCAGCACCTTGGCGCGCTCATTATCCAGCAATTGCGTCTGCTTGGCGCGCGATTTGCCGAGCACGACCGGATCGGACGCCTCGAGGTGCGACGGGTTGGGCGCCAGCGACAGGTGGATCTTGTTGCCGTCGAATTCGCGATCGGTCGACGTGCCGAGATGATATTTGACGTCGCCCGAACCGCCGACATCCTCCGGATTGGCGGAGCCGCCGGCGAATTCGTGAAAGAGCACCCGGTAGGGCTTCTTCATGACGTTGGTCAGCACGTTGAGGCGGCCGCGATGGGCCATGCCGATCACGACCTCCTGCACGCCCGCCTGGCCGCTATATTTGAGCACGGCTTCGAGCGCGGGGATCATGCTCTCGCCGCCGTCGAGGCCGAAGCGCTTCGTCCCGACATATTTGCGGGCGAGGAATTTCTCCCACTGCTCGCCTTCGATCACCTTGGACAGGATCGCCTTCTTGCCCTCGGGCGAGAAGCTGATTTCCTTGTCCTTGCCCTCCATCCGCTCCTGGAGGAACATGCGCTCCTCCACGTCCTGGATGTGCATATATTCGAGGCCGACCTTGCCGCAGTAATTGCGGCGGAGCACGGCGATGATCTCTCGCACGGTCGCGCGCTCGAAGCCGAGCGTGCCGCCGAGGAAGATCGGCCGGTCGAGATCGGCGTCGGTGAAGCCGTGATATTCGGGATTGAGGTCTTCCGGCGTGCCCTGCTTGGTCAGGCCGAGCGGATCGAGATCGGCGAGCAGGTGGCCGCGCACGCGATAGGTGCGGATCAGGGCGGTGGCGCGGATCGAATCCAGCGCGGCGGCGGTGACGTCGGCCGCCGGGGCGACGGCGGCGGGTGCCGCAGCGGCGGGCGCGGGCTTGGCGCCTTTGGCCGGCTTGGCCTCGACCTCCATCTGGGTCGGATCGAGACCGGCGGTGAGCGCGTCGGTATCGCTCGGCGGCCAGTTGGACCGCGCCCAGCTCGGGCCCGATACGGTCGCTTCCAGCGCCTGGAAATAATTGCGCCAGTCGGGTTCGACTGACTGCGGATCGGCGCGGTATCGCTTGTACAACGCCTCCGCGAAGGAGGGGCTCACCCCCTCCAACTCGTCGAAGCCAAGTCCTTCGATGCCCATCGCACGTCCTTCATTCGATTCGCCGCCGTATCGTCACGGTCTGTCGCGGCGCACGCTCCTATCAGGTGAGCGCAACCATTTGGTTAATCAACCCTTGAGCAGCGCAGAAAGCGTCGTACCCAGCTCTGACGGGGATGCCGCAACGCGGATTCCCGCCTCTTCCATCGCCGCAATCTTGCTGTCGGCGCCGCCCTGGCCGCCCGACACGATCGCGCCGGCATGGCCCATGCGGCGGCCCGGGGGCGCGGTGCGGCCGGCGATGAAGCCGACCATCGGCTTCTTGCGGCCACGCTTGGCTTCGTCCTTCAGGAACTGGGCGGCTTCCTCTTCGGCGGAGCCGCCGATCTCGCCGATCATGATAATCGACTTGGTCGCGTCGTCGGCCAGATACAGTTCGAGCACGTCGATGAAATTGGTGCCGTTGACCGGATCGCCACCGATGCCGACCGCGGTGGTCTGGCCGAGGCCGGCATTGGTCGTCTGGAACACCGCCTCATAGGTCAGCGTGCCGGAGCGCGAGACGACGCCGACCGAGCCCTTGGAGAAGATGTTGCCGGGCATGATCCCGATCTTACACTCGTTCGGCGTAAGCACGCCCGGGCAGTTCGGGCCGATCAGGCGCGATTTGGAGCCGGTCAGCGCGCGCTTGACGCGCACCATGTCGAGCACCGGAATGCCTTCGGTGATGCACACGATCAGCGGCACCTGCGCGTCGATCGCCTCGAGGATCGAATCCGCGGCGAAGGGCGGCGGCACGTAGATGACCGAGGCATCCGCGCCGGTCCGGGCAACCGCCTCGTCGACCGTGTCGAACACCGGCAGGCCGATATGCGTCTGGCCGCCCTTGCCGGGCGTGACGCCGCCGACAACCTTGGTGCCGTAGGCGATCGCCTGCTCGGAATGGAAGGTGCCCTGCTGGCCGGTGAAGCCCTGGGTGATCACCTTCGTGTTAGCGTTAACAAGGATGCTCATGCGCGTTCAAATGTCCTTGGTGTTCCTGGCGCCTGCCCGATCGTGCGG
The DNA here is from genome assembly GCF_035317925.1 of Sphingomonas sp. GTDB lineage: Bacteria > Pseudomonadota > Alphaproteobacteria > Sphingomonadales > Sphingomonadaceae > Sphingomonas_I. Next base: position 12,873 of record NZ_DATHFV010000216.1, on the reverse strand, counting down.
ACAAGCTTAGGCGAGGCTGCTGTCAATTCCCTTACAGGCGACCAGCAATTCCTTGACCGCGTCGACCGAGACCTGAAGGTTGGCCTTGGCCTCGTCGTTCAGCGCGATCTCGATGATCTCCTCGACGCCGCCCGCGCCGATCACCACCGGCACGCCGACATAGAGGCCATCGACGCCATATTTGCCGTCGACATAGGCCGCGGCCGGCAGGATCCGCTTCTGATCGTTGAGATAGGCTTCGGCCATCGCGATGCCGCTGGTCGCGGGCGCATAATAAGCCGATCCGGTCTTGAGCAGGGCGACGATCTCGCCGCCGCCGCCGCGCGTGCGCTTGACGATCTCATCGATGCGCGCCTGGGTCGACTTGCCCTGCTTGATCAGGTCGGGAACGGGAATGCCGTTGATCGTCGAATATTCGGCCACCGGCACCATCGTGTCGCCATGGCCGCCGAGCACGAACGCGTTCACGTCGCGGACCGACACGCCGAATTCTTCTGCAAGGAAGTGGCTGAAGCGGGCCGAATCGAGTACGCCCGCCATGCCGACGACCTTATGGTGCGGCAGGCCTGAGAATTCGCGCAGCGCCCACACCATCGCGTCGAGGGGGTTGGTGATGCAGATCACGAACGCGTCGGGCGCATTGGCGGCGATGCCTTCGCCGACCGCCTTCATCACCTTGAGGTTGATGCCGAGCAGATCGTCGCGGCTCATGCCGGGCTTGCGGGCGATGCCGGCGGTGACGATGATCACGTCGGCGCCGGATATGTCGGCATAATCGTTCGAGCCGGTGATCTTCGCATCGAAACGTTCGACCGGGCCGCACTGCGACAGATCGAGCGCCTTGCCCTGCGGCACGCCCTCGACCACGTCGAACAGGACGATGTCGCCCAGTTCCTTGATCGCGGCGAGATGCGCCAAAGTACCGCCGATATTGCCCGCGCCGATAAGCGCGATCTTCTTCCGAGCCATGCGACCCCTTCCAGACTGAATCCAGTGCGCGAGAGAGCGGTCGCAAAGACGGCAACCGCGAAGCTGCGGGGGCCGCTTAGACCCATCGCCTAAGGGGTTCAACCTTAGAAGCCGCTATTTTCTTGCCTTGTGAAAAGCCGGATGCCGCATTGCGGCATGGCACGTCAGGCGAGACCGTGGCCTTCGGCCAGATAGTCGGCGGATTGCATCTCGATCAGCCGCGATGCGGTGCGCTCGAACTCGAACGCGCCGTCGCCCGCCGGATAGAGATTTTGCGCCTCCGCGTCGGCGGTCGCGAGCAGTTTCACCTTATGCTCGTAGAGCGCGTCGATCAGCACCTTGAAGCGCGCCGCCTGATCGCGCCGGTCCGGCCCCATCTTCGGGATACCGACGATGATCACAGTGTGAAAAGCGCGCGCGATGGCGAGATAGTCCGACGCGCCACGCGGTTCCCCGCACAGCCGCTTGAACGAGAAGACCGCGACGCCCTTGAGCGCCTTGGGCACATGCAGGACGCGACCGCCGGGAATCTTCAGCTCGCACGACGGAACGTGGATGCGGTCTTCGGGCGGATAATCGGTCAGCCGGAAGAAGGCGGCCGACACCGCCGCGGTCGCGGCATCGCCGAGCGGCGTATACCAGGTCGGGAAACCGGCGAGGCGGTCGAGCCGGTAATCGTTCGGCCCATTGAGCGCCATCACGTCCAGGCTCTGCTCGATCAGCGCGATGAAGGGCAGGAACAGATCGCGGTTGAGGCCTTCCTTGTAGAGATCCTTGGGCGGGCGGTTGGAGGTGGTGACGACCGTCGTGCCCGCATCGAGGATCGCGGTGAACAGCCGGCTCATGATCGCGGCATCGGCGGTGTTGTTGATCACCATCTCGTCGAAGGCGAGCAAGCGTGCTTCCGCCGCGATCGCGGCCGCGACCGGCAGGATCGGGTCGCCTTCCTCCTTCTTCCGCTCCTCTCGGATGCGTTCATGCACTTCGAGCATGAATTCGTGGAAATGGACACGGCGCTTGGGGCGGACGTGCGCGCATTCGTAGAGCAGATCCATCATCATGGATTTGCCGCGGCCGACGCCGCCCCACAGATAGACGCCGCGCACCGGATCGGGCTTGCGGCCGAGCATGCGCCACAAGACGCTGCCCTTGGTCGGCTGCTCCTCCAGTTCGCGCGCAAGCTGGTCGAGGCGCTCGGCAACGCGGCGCTGCGCGGAATCGGGCCTCAATTCGCCCGCGGCGACGAGCCGCTCATAGCGGGCGATAACGGTGGTCATCTAAACCTGAGCCGACCGTTCAGAGCTGCCGCTCCATCTCCATCTTCTTGATTTCGGCGATCGCGCGCGCCGGGTTCAGCCCCTTGGGGCAGACGTTGGCGCAGTTCATGATCGTGTGGCAGCGATAGAGGCGGAACGGATCTTCCAGCTCGTCGAGCCGCTCGCCGGTCATCTCGTCGCGGCTGTCGGCGAGCCAGCGATAGGCCTGGAGCAGGATCGCGGGGCCGAGGAACTTGTCGCTGTTCCACCAATAGCTCGGGCACGAGGTCGAGCAGCAGGCGCACAGGATGCATTCGTAAAGCCCGTCGAGTTTCGAGCGATCCTCGGGCGACTGGAGCCGTTCCTTGGCGGCGGGCTCGGGCGTGACCGTCTGCAGCCACGGCTTGATCGAGGCATATTGCGCGTAGAAATGGGTGAAATCGGGGACCAGATCCTTGATCACATCCATGTGCGGCAGCGGCGTGATCTTAACCTCGCCCCTCACGTCTTCGATCGCCTTGGTGCAGGCGAGCGTATTGGTGCCGTCGATGTTCATCGAGCAGGAGCCGCAAATGCCCTCGCGGCACGAGCGGCGGAAGGTCAGCGTCGAATCGACCTCGTTCTTGATCTTGAGCAAGGCGTCGAGAATCATCGGCCCGGTCTGGTCGAGATCGAGCTCATAGGTATCGTAGCGCGGATTTTCGCCCGTTTCGGGATCGTAGCGATAGACCTTGAAGCTGCGCACATTCTTCGCATCCGCCGGCGCCTTGTGCTTGCGCGGCTTGCCGGTGGGTTTGGAATTTTTCGGAAGTGCGAATTCGGCCATCGGGTACCTCTTGGCCGGGGCTGATAATGCCATGTGTGCAGGTGCGAAAGCCCCTAAGCGGCACGAACGGCATTTGTCCTTACCGCGACGTCCGGTTGCGGGCGGCTTCCGGGCAGGATAGCTCCATCATCCATGACGACACCGCCTCCGCAGATCCGCATCACTGGCGATAACCGTGTGCGGCTGTGGGGCCTGACGCCACATGAGCGCATCGGCCGCATCGCGACCAAAGCCGGTCTCGCCATGGCCGGCCCGGATGCACAGGGCGCCCTGCTCCTGATCAACAGCGATTTCGCCTTCGACCCGCAATGGATCGGTTTTCTGGTGACGCGGCCGGAGACGGTGCTGACGGTCGACGGCATTCCGGCGATGGCGCTCAGCGCCGACCCGAAAGCCGCGGCAGCGATGGCGCAGGGGGACATGCCGAAACTGGCGGTCGTCCGGTCGGAGGACCATGAGAATTTCTACAATCTGGCGCTGCGCAAGCGCGAGAAGCCGTTTCTCGAGCGGCTGACGCCGGCGGCGGTGCCCGGCATCGAACGGCAAAGCTATTATGGCGCCTATAAGGGCGTCACTGACATCCTCACCAAATATCTGTGGCCCGAAATCGCGCTGGTGCTGACACGCATCGCGGCGCGGATCGGCATCAGCCCCAATATGGTGACCGCGCTCGGCGCGCTCGGCTGTGTGCTGGCGACGATCGCCTTCTGGTACGGCCATTACTGGGCCGGCATGGCGGTCGGCTTCGTGTTCATGGTGCTCGACACGGTCGACGGAAAGCTCGCGCGCTGCACGATCACGTCGAGCCATTGGGGCAATATCTTCGATCATGGCATCGATCTGGTCCATCCCCTGATCTGGTGGTGGGCCTGGGCGGAAGGCCTGTCAGCCTGGGGACTGGCGCTGAGCCGCGAGGATTTCCTGCTGGTGATGGGCGCGCTGGTCGGCGGCTATCTCGTCCAGCGGCTGATCGAAGGCATCTTCATCCGCCAGTTCAAGATGCACATCCACATCTGGGAGCGGTTCGATTCGCAGTTCCGGCTGATCACCGCGCGCCGCAATCCGAACATGGTCCTGCTGTTCGTCGCGACCTTGTTCGGACGGCCCGACATCGGCATCATCGCGGTAGCCTGGTGGACGGTCTTGTCGTGCATCGTCCACGCCGTCCGCCTCGGCCAGGCCGAGTTCGCGCACGCCCGCGGCAAGCCGATCGCAAGCTGGCTGGACGAGCCGGCATGAACGAGACAATCCGGAAGTTCGGTTATCCCGCGACCATGGTCGCGGACTATGCGCACTGGGTCGTCCTGCTGCGCCCGACGCAACCGACGCTGGGATCGCTGATCCTCGCCGCCAAATCCGACGCGACCGCCTTTCCCGACCTGAAACCCAAAGCGTTCGCCGAACTGGCCAAGGTGACGGCGCATCTCGAGGGCGTCCTGAAGAAGGCGGTTGCGCCCGCGAAGATCAATTATCTGATGCTGATGATGGTGGACCCGCACGTCCATTTCCACGTCATACCGCGCTACGAGGGCGGCCGCGGATTCGGGGGAATCGAGGTGACGGATGCGGGCTGGCCGAAAATGCCGGCGCTCGGCGAAGTGCGCGAGCTCAATCCCGAGGAGACGGAAAAGCTGATCGGCTGGCTGCGGGGTTGGTGGCCGTCAGGCGGACGCTGACACCCAGCGCTCGGTCATCGCCGTCGCCGCTTCGAGATCGGGCGGAAAGTCGACCTCCTGCCATTCCAGCCCCTTGATCGAGACGGTGCCGACCTTGCCGGTCGCGGCGAGCGCGTCGATCGCCTTCAGATACCAGTTCTTGGTGCCGGCGGCGGTACGCATCATCGCATCGATCTGGTCGCTGAACAGCTTCGGCCCCTCACCCCGGAAAGCGAGCATGCCGATCGATTCGGCGTCGGTCTCTTGCGGAGTCAGCGTCTTGCCGATCGCGGCGAGCGTGTCGCCGACGCGGCGCACCTTCATGTCGTCCGAATCGTAATCGTCCTTCTCGTCGATCGTCACCGTGATCGGCGCGGTCGCCCCGTCGAGCAGGCGCCGCACGATCTCGGCCGAGACGATCGTGTCGCCATTGATGATGATGAAATCCTCGGTCATCTCAGCCCGCATCATCCAGCACGTCCCGAGATTGTCGGCGACATGGTAGAACGGGTTGAACACCGCGCGCGCCCGCACATCGGTACGTTTGGCGAGCTGCGCCTCGACCTTCTCGGTGCGGAAACCGGTCGCGACCACCATCTCGGCGACGCCCGCCGCCGCCAGCGCGTCGATCTGCCAGTCGAGCAAGGTCTTGCCCGCGAACGGGATCAGGCATTTCGGCTGATCGGCCGTGATCGGCCCGAGGCGCGAGCCCTGACCGGCGGCAAGAATGATGGCGCGCTTGATGATCATGGGCAGGACTTAGCTTCTGGCATCAACCATGAACAGCCGCCTCGCCCGCCGATCACGGCAGAGGCGGCGCAGGTTTGGCGAGGGATGCAGTCTTGAACAGGCGGCGATCTGGTTTTCCCCGTGCCAGCTTGGTCGACAGCGTCTTGAGTGAAAATGCCACGCTGGGATCGCGCGGCGTCCAGTCATTGCGGACGATGATGCCATCGGGCGTCACCGTGTACCGGCGGACGAATTTTTCGCCGACAAGCTCGATCACATCGGCCTTGCCGAAACTGCCCTTCACAGGCGGCAACATCCGCGCTGCGAGGACCTTGTCCGCCGCGACGGCGATACCGCAGGCGCCTCCGCCTATCTCCGGCCGCATCACCAGTCGAGCGTTCGTCACATCGTAGAGGATGTTCTCGCCGGTATCGCAGTTCGCGAGGACACGCGTGAGCGCAACCTCGACTCGGTGCATTGGGCCGAATTGATATTCCGCTGCGTTCTCGATGGTGGCCACACCGCTGCGGATGACCTGCGTGCGCAGGACGACCGAATAGTTCGCCCGCGTCGCGTGGCTACGATCGATGATCGCCTGGACAGGCGCGGGCAAAGCCGACTGACCCGGCACCAATCCGGTAACAGTCAGCAAAGCGACCAGCGCGAACGCCAAATCAGTACACCCGCGCCTTCGGCTTGATATATTCGATGTCGTCGGTGAGCGTGTAGTCGTGGACCGGGCGGTAATCGATCGTGACCGCACCCTGTTCGAACCACGAAATGGTGTGCTTCATCCATTCCTTGTCGTTCCGATCGGGGAAGTCCTCGTGCATGTGCGCGCCGCGGCTTTCCTTGCGGTTGGCGGCGCTATGCATCGTCACCACCGCCTGCGGCAGCATATTGTCGAGCTCGAGCGTCTCGACCAGATCGGTGTTCCAGATCAGCGAGCGGTCGCTGATGCCGACGTCCTGCATGCGGGCATTGACCTTGTCGATCTTCTCGACGCCCTCGCGCAGCGACTTGGTGTCGCGGAACACGGCGCAGTCGGACTGCATCGTGCGCTGCATTTCCAGCCGGATCGCGGCGGTCGGCGAACCGCCGCTGGCATTGCGGTAATGATCGAGCCGGGCGATCGCCTTGTCGTCCGCCTCGGCCACGACCTTGCCGTGTTTGGCGTTGGCCTGGACCAGCTCGGGGATGCGGTGGCCGGTCGCACGACCGAACACGACCAGGTCGATCAGGCTGTTGGAACCGAGGCGGTTGGCGCCGTGGACCGAGACGCACGCCGCCTCGCCCACCGCGAACAGGCCCGGCACGACCGCGTCGGGATTGCCGTCCTTCAGCGTGACGACCTCGCCATGATAATTACAGGGGATGCCGCCCATATTGTAGTGGACGGTCGGCGTGACCGGCAGCGGCTGACGCGTCAGGTCGACGCCGGCGAAGATCTTGCCGGTTTCGGTGATGCCGGGCAGGCGTTCGTGCAGCACGGCGGGATCGATATGATCGAGGTGCAGCCAGATATGGTCCTTGTTCGCGCCGACGCCGCGGCCCTCGCGAATCTCCATCGCCATCGAGCGTGACACGACGTCGCGCGACGCCAGGTCCTTCGCCGAAGGGGCATAACGCTCCATGAAGCGCTCGCCCTCGCTATTGGTGAGGTAACCGCCCTCGCCGCGCGCGCCTTCGGTGATGAGCACACCCGCGCCATAGATGCCGGTCGGGTGGAACTGAACGAATTCCATGTCCTGCAGCGGCAGGCCGGCACGCAACACCATCCCGCCGCCGTCGCCGGTGCAGGTGTGGGCCGAGGTCGCCGAGAAATAGCAGCGGCCGTAGCCGCCGGTCGCGAGCACGGTCGCGTGACTGCGGAAGCGATGGATCGTGCCATCTTCCATGCACATCGCGATCACGCCCTTGCACTCACCATTCTCCATGATGAGGTCGAGCGCGAAATACTCGACGTAGAAGTCGGCGTCATACTTCAGGCTCTGCTGATAGAGCGCGTGGAGCATGGCGTGGCCGGTGCGGTCGGCGGCGGCGCAGGTGCGCTGCACGGGCGGACCCGCGCCCATATTCTGCATGTGGCCGCCGAACGGGCGCTGGTAGATCGTGCCGTTGTCGTTGCGGCTGAACGGCACGCCGGCATGTTCGAGTTCGATCACCGCGGCGGGGGCTTCCCGCACCATATATTCGATCGCGTCCTGGTCGCCGAGCCAGTCGGAGCCCTTGACCGTATCGTACATGTGCCACGTCCAGTGATCGGGCGTGTTGTTGCCGAGGCTGGCGGCGATGCCGCCCTGCGCGGCGACGGTATGGCTGCGGGTCGGGAAGACTTTGGTGATGCAGGCGGTCTTGAGGCCCTTCTCGGCGACGCCCATCGTCGCGCGCAGGCCCGAACCGCCGGCGCCGACGACGACCGCATCATAGACATGGTCGATGATCTGGTAGGCGGCGGGCATCAGGCGACGGCTCCCTGGAAGGCGACCTTGAGGATCGCGTAGATCGCGAGCGCGGCGCCGCCGATCGCATAGAAGTTGAGCAGCACGATCGCGATCACGCGCGTGAAATCATGCTGATAATCCTCGACCACGACCTGCAGACCGAGGCGGAGGTGATAGAAAGCCGAGACCACGGCCAGGATCAGCGCCACGCTCACCCACGGCGAGGACAGCCAGACCACCAAAGCGCGATAGTCCCACAAAGGCAGGCGGAACAGCGAGACGACCAGCCAGGTGACGAGCAGCAGATTGCTGCCCGCGGTCAGGCGCTGATGCCACCAATGCTTGACGCCTTCATGCGCCGACCCGAGGCCGCGCACGCGGCCGATGCTGGTGCCCGTGCCCATCAAAGCGCTCCGTGAAAGAAGATGACGATCCAGATGAACAGGGTCAGGACGATCGAGACGACCAGCGTCGAGATCGAACCGACCTTGTTTTTCTTGAGCTCATAACCCGCGCCCGTATCGAGCAGCAGGTGGCGCATGCCCGAGCAGAGATGCTGCAGGAACGACCAGGTCAGCCCGATCAGAATCACCGCCGGGATCAGGTTGAGCTTGCCAGTCGTGTCCGAGGTCATCAGGTCGACGAACCTGGCATAACTCGCCTCGCCGCCCGACAAGGCGATGAGCCACCAGACGAGCAGCACGCCGCCGCCAAGGGCGAGCGCGGTGCCGGTTGCGCGGTGGAGGATCGAGACCAGCATGTGCGGGCCCCATTTCCAGACAGTGAGATGCGGCGACAGCGGCCGCCCGGGATTGCGCGCCATGTTCGGGCTGTGGTCCCCAGAGGAGAAAAGAGTCGCGGTCCTTTAGCCCAATCATGCCGCGTTGCAACGTCGTCGCACGCGTAACGATTAGGTCCGGTTAGGGCTAATGGGTTGTTTACCTTCTGATCGTAGGCAGGGACGTGAATAAGGCGAACCGGAGAGTGTCGCGGCCATGTCGGACGAGTATTATCTGATCGAGCTTCCTGCCGCGGCCCGCGTGCCAATGGCGACCGACGAGGTTGCGCAGCGGCTCGCCATCTACAATGGCGGCGGTCTGTTCGAGCGCGAACGCGCCTTCGTCTGGGAACAGGCGGGCGAGGTGATTCTGCGGGCCACGCTCGATTTCTGGGCATGGCTTCCGACCAGCGGCACGCCGTGCGGCGACGCGATCGCGTCGATGGGCGTTTCGTCCGATCAGATCGTGGCGCGCATGACGCACCACACGACCGCCAAATATACCCAGCCGATCGATGCGCGCTGGATCAATCTGCTTGGCCTGATCGGCCGCGAAATCTTCACCACTAACGCGCCCGCGCCGCTCGTGATCGACGGCACAACCAATCATACGGCAGCGGTGATCAAGGCGCTCCGTGCCGCTTTCGCCGATTCGGCCGATCTGCCGCGTTTCATCGATATCGTGCACCGCATGAGCTGCATCGAGATCGAGGTATCGCTCGCCCAGCTTTCGTTCCTGCAACAGCAGCGCGTCGTCTCTAGCCAGAATGAGGAAGGCGGCCGCTTCCAGCAGGCCGTGGTCGAGATTCTGCAGAGCGCCGTCTCCAGCGCAGGCGCGCTGCAGGACCGCACCGCATCCACCGCCGGATCGGCCCGGGGCATGCTCGGCAAGGCCTCCGAAGTCGCCGCCGCGTCCGAACAGTCCGCCGTCGCGATGCGCGAAGCCGCGCAGACCGCCGCCGGCCTGATCCGCGCGATCGAGGAAGCCCGTGGCGAAGTGGAGGTCGCCGCCGGCGTCGCCACCCGCGCCGGCGAACAATCCGACAAGGCGGTCGCGGTCAGCCGCGCGCTTTCCGAACATGCCCAGGCGATCGAATCGATCCTTGGCCTGATCCGCGACATTGCCGGCCAGACCAATCTGCTCGCGCTCAACGCCACGATCGAGGCGGCGCGCGCAGGCGATGCCGGCCGCGGCTTCGCGGTGGTCGCGCAGGAAGTGAAGAGCCTCGCCAGCCAGACGGCGCGCGCCACTGACGACATCGCCGCCAAGATCGGCGCGATCCAGGGTGCCGCCCGCCAGACGGTGGAAGCAAACGGCACGATCCGCACCACGATCGGCGACGTCCAGCAGTCAGCCGAGCGTATCCGCCGCGCGATGGAAACCCAGGCACAGACGGTGACGATGATCACCGCCGCGGTCGACGAGACCGCGCTCGCGGCCGACGCCATGTCGTCGACCATCGCCGCGATCCGCACCGACACCGAGCAGGTGGCGCGCGACATCGACGAGCTGGAGAACGGCTTCCGCACGGTCGACGCCCAACTCGCCCGCCTCGACGCCACCACCGGTGCGTTCGTGGAGCGCTTCGCCGCCTGACCCGGAGGGGCCTTGGCCCCTTAGGGAAAAGCAAAAACACCGAATCCGAACTGATAGATTTTGTCGGCGCGCCTTAGCGCAAGGGTGCGCACTCATAACCGGCAACGGCCGTGATCCGGACGACCGCGAAGCGGCGGGCGGATTTTGGCGCACAGCGGCGTCGCGCGTCGGTCACGATGAATCGCCATCGTTCCCTCCTTGCTCCTAACCTGTGCGCCAAAATCCGCTCCGTCCCGGCCATTGCCGGTTATGAGTGCGCACCCTAAGCGGCGCGGCATGACAATCCACATCCTTGCAACCGGCACCAGCCGGGGGATCGGCGCGGCGATTGCCGCGTCGTTCGCGTCCGACGACGTCCGCTTCGTCGGCCATTCTTCGTTTCAAGACGATGCCGACATGATCGGGGCGGATCTTTCGGTCGAAGGGGCCGGCCCGATCCTGTGGGCGATCGCCCTTCAGCGGCTTGGCGGCAGGATCGATGTCCTGATCAACAATGCCGGCATCTTCGAGGATGCGCCAATCGACCAGCCCGACGACCAATGGCGCGCCGCCTGGGAGCGGACGATGCGGATCAACCTGACCGCCGCCGCCGAACTGAGCCGGCTGGCCGTGCTCCATTTCCGCGAAAAGGGCGGCGGGCGGATCGTCAACGTCGCCAGCCGGGCCGCCTATCGCGGCGACAGCCCGGCGCATTGGCACTATGCCGCATCCAAGGCCGGCATGGTCGCGATGACGAAAAGCATCGCCCGCGGGTACGCTCGTGACAATATTCTCGCCTTCGCGGTCTGCCCCGGCTTCACCATGACCGGGATGGCGGAGGATTATCTTGCGAGCCGCGGCGGCGACGCCCTGCTCGCCGACATTCCGTTGGGACGCGTGGCGGAGCCGGTCGAGGTGGCCGCGACGGTGCGGTTCCTCGCGCTTGAAGCGCCGCCATCGATGACGGGCGCCGTGCTCGACATCAACGGGGCCTCTTATGTCCGCTGAGTGGCAGACGCAGTCGGCCGAGAGCTGGAAGGTCACGTTCTTCCCGTGCTCGCGCGCCGAAGGCGAAGCCCTCGCCACGATCGAGGCCGATCTCGGCATCGATCCCCCGCCGACCCTGATGACGAGCGAGCCCGATCTCAGCCGGCCCGACGAATGGCAGCTCGATGTCTATCTGGGTTGTGCGCCCGACGACGCCCTGATCCACCGGATCCGCGCGCTGGTGCCGAGCGTCGGCGATGCCGCACCTGCGATCGAGCGGATCGAGGATGCGGATTGGGTGACGATCAGCCAGGGCTTCCTCGAGCCGATCCGGGCCGGCCGCTTCTATGTCCACACCGCCGCCCATGCCGATGCCCTCCCCGCGAATATGGTCGCGTTCCGGATCGAGGCCAGCCGCGCCTTCGGCACCGGTCATCACGAGACCACCGCCGGCTGCCTGACCGCGCTCGATCGGCTGGCGCAGGCAGGCAAGAGCTTCGTCAATGTCGCCGATATCGGCACCGGCACCGGCCTGCTGGCCTTTGCCGCCCGCGCGCTGTGGCCCGATGCCCGCATCCTTGCCACCGACATCGATCCGGTCGCGATCGACGTCACCGCGGAGAATATGACGGCCAACGGGTTGCCAGCGGAAGCAGTCGTCCTGGTCGCCGCCGACGGCATGAACGATCCGCGGATACAAGGCGCGGCGCCCTTCGACCTGATCGTCGCCAATATCCTGGCAGGGCCGCTGATCGCGCTCGCTTCGGACCTAAGTGCAACACTGAGCCAAAATGGCACCATCGTCCTGGCCGGGCTTCTGGCAAGCCAGGCGGATGATGTGCTAGCGGCCTACGCATCAAACGGGATGCAATCGTCCGCGCGCATCGACAGCGGGGACTGGTCGATCCTGACACTGGCTCAGGCACCTTAAACAGTGCTTGAGCGAGGTGATATATATTGCTAATACAGTCGGGCGGCGATGCGAGGGGAAATCCGTGTCGTGACGCGAGGGATGGGACGGCGAGATGAATATGGAATCGGGTATCGATCCGGCGGATTATCTGGACCAGGATGAGCAGCGCAGCCGCAGGACGCGGATGCTGATCATCGGCGGCGTCGTGATCCTGGCCCTGCTCGTCGGGATCTATATCTGGACGCACCGCAAGGCCCCGCCGACGGCGATCGAAACCGCGCCCAGCGTGACAGTTATCGTGCCTGGCCGTCATTCGGTGACGACCGAAATTCCCGCCGTCGGTAATGTCGGCGCGCGTCGCGACATGCCTGTGGGCGTCGCCGGAGAGGGCGGTCTGGTCCGTTCGGTTCTGGTCGAACCCGGTACGTGGGTTGCGCAGGGCCAGATTCTCGCGGTGGTCGATCGGTCGGTCCAGGTGCAGGAAGCCAATGCGCTTGCGGCCTCGATCGCACAGGCCCGCGCCGACGCCGAACTCGCCAAATCCAACCTTACCCGCGCCAAGGCGCTGGTGAAGAGCGGCTTCATTTCGCAGGCGGATATCGACGCCAAGCAATCCGCGCTCGACGGCGCCAATGCGCGCGTCGCGGTCGCGCAGGCGCAGCTCAAGCAGCAGCAGGCAACGATCGGCCGGCTCGACATCCGCGCCCCGACCGCCGGCCTGGTGCTGACCCGCACGGTCG
>NZ_DATHFV010000215.1:0-8429 GCF_035317925.1 Sphingomonas sp. | reverse complement strand
GTCGGGGCTCATCAGCACCGACGTCATCAAACCCAGCGAGCCGAAGCCCTGCGCGACCGTGTCCGACTGGACGTCGCCGTCATAATTCTTGCAGGCCCAGACGAATTCGCCGTGCCACTTGAGCGCGCTAGCAACCATGTCGTCGATCAAGCGATGCTCATAGACGATACCAGCATCCTGGAACTTATCCTTGAATTCGCTTGTGAAAACTTCCTCGAAGATATCCTTGAACCGGCCATCATAGGCCTTCAGGATCGTGTTCTTGGTCGACAGATAGAGCGGCCACCCGCGGCCCAGCGCATAGTTCATGCTGGCATGCGCGAAGTCGCGGATCGACTCGTCGAGGTTGTACATACCCATCGCGACGCCGGCGGCGGGGAAGTCGAACACTTCGTGCTCGATCGCCTGGCCATCCTCGCCCTGCCATTTCATGGTCAGCTTGCCCTTGCCGGGCACCTTGAAGTCGGTCGCCTTATACTGATCTCCAAAGGCGTGGCGGCCGACGACGATCGGCTTGGTCCAGCCCGGCACGAGACGCGGCACGTTGGAAATTACGATCGGCTCGCGGAAGATGACGCCGCCCAGGATGTTGCGGATCGTGCCGTTAGGCGATTTCCACATCTTCTTGAGGCTGAATTCCTCGACGCGGGCCTCATCGGGTGTGATCGTCGCGCATTTCACGCCGACGCCATATTTCTGGATCGCGTGCGCGCTGTCGATCGTGACCTGATCGTTGGTCGCGTCGCGATTCTCGACGCTGAGGTCGTAATATTCGAGGTCGATGTCGAGATAGGGTTTGATCAGGCGTTCACGGATCCATTCCCAGATGATCCGGGTCATCTCGTCGCCGTCGATCTCGACGACGGGGGTCTTCACCTTGATCTTCGCCATGTGCGCTTATTCCCGTGATGGAAGGTTTGCGCGCCTCCTAGAGCCTGATCTTCATCGGTGGAAGCGCCTTCCGCGCTTCCACCGATGAAGTGAATCAGGCTCCGGATAAATGATCGAGACCTTGATTCACGCCCCGGCCGGACGGTCGGGACGATCAAAGTCTTGAGGCAGATCGCATGTGCACAAGATTGTCAGGCAGCAAGCCGACGCCTAGAAAGCGCGACCATGAGCCCTATCGAGACCCGGTCCGACACCACCCTGACAACGCCGAGCGCGCAATGGCGCTGGCCCGCCGTCCACCCCGAAGGCCGGAAGTTCGTGGTGATAGCCGCGGGAATCACCGCGCTTTTGTATATCGTCCACCTGCATGTGCTCGCATGGCCGATGGTCGGCGTCACCGCGTGGGTCGCGGCCTTCTTCCGCGATCCGATCCGCAGCGTGCCGCAGGGAAAGGGGCTGATCGTCTCGCCCGCCGATGGCCTCGTAACGATGATCCAGGAGGTCGAGCCGCCGTTCGAACTGGGCGGGGAGGGCGGATTGCCGCCGGGCCCGTGCCTGCGCGTGTCGATTTTCATGAGCGTGTTCGACGTCCACATCAATCGTGCGCCGATTTCGGGCGCGGTCAGCCGCGTGGTCTACATCGCCGGCAAGTTCCTCAACGCCAGCCTCGACAAGGCCAGCGAGGAGAATGAGCGCCAGCATTTCCTGATGACCGGCAGCGACGGCACCTTGGTCGGCTTCACCCAGATTGCCGGCCTGGTCGCGCGCCGGATCGTGCCGTTCGTCAAATCGGGCGACACGGTCGCAGTCGGCCAGCGCGTTGGCCTGATTCGCTTCGGCAGCCGGGTCGACGTCTATCTGCCGGCGGGCACCGCTGCCAAGGTCACGCCCGGCCAGCGTTCGATTGCGGGCGAGACGATTCTCGGGCGGATCGGCGACAGCGAGCCCGCGAGCGGCGTCGCGCAATGAGGCCCACGATTTGATCCGTCCCCACGGAACGCGGCGCGGTATCCCGCTCCGCGCGGTGATGCCGAACGCGGTGACCGCGCTTGCGCTCTGCTTCGGATTGACCGGCATCCGCTTCGCGATTGCGGGCGAGTGGGAGAAAGCGGTCGGCGCGATCGTCATTGCCGGTGTGCTGGATGGGCTCGATGGCCGCGTCGCGCGCCTGCTCAAGGCCGAGAGCAAGTTCGGGGCGGAGCTCGACTCGCTATCCGACGTGATCGCGTTCGGCGTATCGCCGGCGGTGATCCTCTATCTGTGGACGCTGCAATATATCCCCAAATATGGCTGGGTGATCGCGCTGGCGCACGCGGTGTGCTGCGCGCTTCGGCTCGCGCGTTTCAATTCGCAGATGGATAGCGAAATGCAGCCGCGCAAATCGGCGGGTTTCCTGACCGGCGTTCCAGCGCCGGCCGGAGCCGGTATGGCATTATTACCGGTGATATTGTGGCTGGCACTGCGCGATGCCGATCTGCCGGCGGTGCAGGATATCTTCGCGCGCACCTATCTGGTCGCGCCGTGGACCTTGTTCGTCGCTTTCCTGATGATTTCCGATCTGGCGACCTACGGCTGGAGCTCGTTCCGCCTGCGCCGTGAATTCCGCCTGCCGGCCTTGGTGATGATAGGCCTGACCGGCGCCGCCCTGGCGAGTGCTCCATGGGCAACCTTGGGTGTCATCACCCTCGTTTATTCCGCCGCAATACCCTTCGCGGTCCGATCTTATGCGAAGGTCAAGCGGCGGCGCGCTGCGGAACCGACTGCGAGCTGACCCGCACGACACGGGCGCGGCGATCGCTGATCGTCACGCGTGCCTGGACGGCGAGGGGCAAAGGCTGGAATTGGGGTGCGTTGCGGAACGCCCGCACCACCATTTGCCAGTCGTCGGCGAGCAAAGCCGCGATCAACGCCAAGGCGCCGACCGCGAGGGCCAGGGAGGTTATGGTCGCAACAGTCTGAAGCATCGAACGATCTCCGGCTGGCTTCGCCCGCCTTGAAAAGGGTGCGGTCGAAACAGGGTTGGTACGAACTCGTTCCATATGTTCATGTTTTGTTCTGTAGTCAAGCGGCATTTCCACACCGGAGCAGGGTTGCAAATTCCGGAATCCCCAACTAAGTGCGCGCCCATTCCACATGTGGAGCATCCATACCGGTGCCGCGGAGCAATCTGCGGTTCCTGCTCCACAGAGGTTCAACCGGGTTAGGAGAATTACCATGGCGGCACGTGCCGTTTCCATGCAGCAGCTGCTCGACGCAGGTGCACATTTCGGTCACCAGACGCATCGCTGGAATCCGAAGATGAAGCCTTACATCTTCGGCGACCGCAACGGGGTTCACATCATCGATCTGTCGCAGACCGTGCCGTTGTTCGCACGCGCGCTCGACTTCATCAGCACGACCGTCGCCGCCGGCGGCAAGGTGCTGTTCGTCGGCACCAAGCGTCAGGCGCAGGATCCGATCGCCGATGCGGCGCGCCAGTCGAACCAGCATTTCGTCAACCATCGCTGGCTGGGCGGCATGCTCACCAACTGGAAGACGATCTCGGGCTCGATCAAGCGCTTCAAGAGCCTTGAGGAGCAGCTTTCGGGCGACACGCACGGCCTGACCAAGAAGGAAGTGCTGCAGCTCACCCGCGAGCGCGACAAGCTCGAGCAGAGCCTCGGCGGCATCCGCGACATGGGCGGCATTCCGGACGTGATGTTCGTGATCGACGCCAACAAGGAAGAGCTGGCGATCAAGGAAGCCAACACGCTCGGCATCCCGGTCGTCGCGATCCTCGATTCGAACGTCAGCCCTGACGGCATCGCTTTCCCGATCCCGGCCAATGACGACGCATCGCGCGCGATCCGTCTCTATTGCGAGGCGGTCGCCGAGGCAGCCACCCGCGGCAACGCCCAGGGCCGCGCTGCGTCGGGCGAGGATATCGGCTCCGCCGAAGCCCCGCCGGCCGAAGAAGCGCTGGCGTAACATTTCTGGTGCACCTGGCCCTTTGGGGGCGGGCGCCTGTTCGAGCTGATGTGCCTCCGCTGCGGCGGGGGCACTCGCTTACATTTGAAAGGAATGCACATGGCGGAAATCACCGCTGCTGCCGTTAAGGACCTGCGCGAGCGCTCGGGCGCCGGCATGATGGATTGCAAGAAGGCGCTGACCGAGAATGGCGGCGACATGGAAGCCGCGATCGATTGGCTGCGCACCAAAGGCCTCGCCACCGCCGCCAAGAAGTCGGGCCGCACGGCAGCCGAAGGCCTCGTCGGCGTTGCGGTCGAGGGCAAGAAGGGTGCGGCGGTCGAGGTCAATTCCGAGACCGATTTCGTCGCCAAGAACGAGCAGTTCCAGGATTTCGTGCGCACCGTTTCGAAGCTGGCGCTGACTGGCGACAGCATCGAGGCGCTTGCCGGCACGTCGTATCCGGGGGCCGAAGGCTCGGTCCAGGACAAGCTGACCGCGAATATCGCCACGATCGGCGAGAACCAGCAGCTGCGCCGCGCCAAGGTCGTGTCGGTGAACGAGGGCGCGGTCGTGTCCTACGTCCACAACGCCGCCGGTACCGGTATCGGCAAGATCGGCGTGCTGGTCGCGCTTGAAGGGTCTGCTCCGGTCGACAAGATCGAGGCGCTCGGCAAGAGCCTGGCGATGCACATCGCCGCCGCCAACCCGCTCGCGCTGCACGAAGAGGGCCTCGACGAGGCGCTGGTCGAGCGCGAGCGCGCGATCGCGATGGAAAAGGCCGCCGGTTCGGGCAAGCCGCAGAACATCATCGAGAAGATGGTCGAAGGCGCGATCGCCAAGTTCCGCAAGGAAAACGCGCTGACCTCGCAGCTGTTCGTGATGGACAACAAGACCAAGATTTCGGACGTGATCGCGCAGGCGGCCAAGGATGCCGGCGGCTCGATCGCGCTGACGGATTATGTCCGTTTCCAGCTCGGCGAGGGCATCGAGAAGGAAGTCAGCGACTTCGCCGCCGAAGTGGCTGCTGCTGCGGCAGGCGTATAACATTGTAACACCCTCTCGTTCGGGAGGGTTTTCAGGAACGGCGCGCACCTCTAAGGTGTGCGCCGTTTCCTTGTAACATCGGATTATTCCAGCGCATGACGCAGCCGCCGTTCAAACGCATCCTGCTCAAGCTTTCGGGCGAGGTGCTGATGGGCGCGGATGGTCTCGCCATCGATCCCGCCATGACCGCGCGCGTCGCGGGCGAGATCGCCGCCGCGCGTGAGGCCGGCTTCGAGCTGTGCATTGTCGTCGGCGGCGGCAATATCTTCCGCGGCCTCTCCGCCGCCGCCAAGGGCATCGAACGCGCGACCGCCGATTATATGGGCATGCTCGCGACCGTGATGAACGCGCTCGCGGTGCAGAATGCGCTCGAGCAGATCGGCGTCGACACGCGCGTTCAGTCGGCGATCCCGATGGCATCGGTGTGCGAACCCTTCATCCGCCGCCGCGCCGAACGCCATCTCGAAAAGGGGCGGGTGGTGATCTTCGCCGCCGGCGTCGGCAGCCCGTTCTTTACCACCGATACCGGTGCCGCGCTCCGCGCCGCCGAGATGAAGTGCGATGCCTTGTTCAAGGGCACCTCGGTCGACGGCGTCTATGATGCCGATCCGAAAAAGGTTCCGACCGCAAAACGTTATGAAACAGTGACTTTCGACAGAGTATTGTCGGATAATCTGAAGGTCATGGATGCGAGCGCGGTAGCGCTCTGCCGTGACAATGCTATTCCGATCGTCGTGTTCAACATCCGCGAGCAAGGCAATTTGGCCAAGGTGCTCGCGGGCAACGGGACGGCCACGATCGTCCGCAATTCAGGGGAGTGACTTCATGGCCGCCTATGACAAGGCCGATCTCGAACGCCGCATGCACGGCGCGGTGGAGGCGCTGAAGCATGATCTGCAGGGCCTGCGCACCGGCCGGGCGTCGGTCAGTTTGCTCGATCCGGTCACGGTTGAGGTCTATGGCAGCCACATGCCGTTGAACCAGGCCGCCACCGTCTCCGTGCCCGAACCGCGCATGATTTCGGTGCAGGTATGGGATAAATCCAATGTCGGCCCGATCGACAAGGCGATCCGCTCTGCGGGTCTTGGCCTCAACCCGATCGTCGATGGGCAGAATCTGCGGATTCCAATCCCCGATCTGACCGAGGAGCGCCGCAAGGAGCTGGCCAAGCTCGCCAGCCAATATGCCGAAAAGGCGCGCATCGCGGCACGCAACGTCCGCCGCGACGGCATGGACAATCTCAAGACCGACGAGAAGAAGGGTGAGATCAGCGAGGACGATCGCAAGCGTCGCGAAGGCGATGTCCAGAAGCTGACCGACAGCACGATCGCCGAGATCGACGCCGCGACCGCGTCCAAGGAAAAGGAAATCCTGGGCAAGTGAGCTCGGCTTCGGCCTCGCCTATGCCCACCGGCGGGGACGGCTTGGCCGTTCCGCGCCATGTCGCGATCATCATGGACGGCAATGGCCGCTGGGCGAAGAAACGGCTGCTGCCGCGCGTCGCCGGCCACCGCGCGGGCATGGAAGCGGTGCGCCGCACCATCAAGGCCGCGAGCGAACTCGGTGTCGAAGCGCTGACGCTTTACGCCTTCTCATCGGAGAATTGGCGCCGGCCGGAAACCGAGATCGCGGATCTGATGGGGCTGCTGCGTTTCTATCTGCGCCGCGAGGTCGCCGATCTCGACCGCAACGACGTGCGGCTCGAGTTGATCGGTGACTGGCGTGCGCTCGACCCCGATATCGTCGGCGATCTGGAAGCGGCCCGCACCCGTTTGGCCGACAATCGCGGCCTGACGCTGGTACTGGCGCTCAACTACGGCGCGCAGGACGAGATATTGCGCGCAATCCGCACGATCGCGGCCGATGCCCGGGACGGCACGCTCGATCCTGATGCGATCGACGCCGATGCGTTCGACGCCCGGCTCGACACCGCGCCACTGCCGCCCCTCGATCTCGTCATCCGCACGTCGGGCGAACAGCGCCTGTCCAATTTCCTGCTGTGGCAGTCCGCTTACGCCGAATTGCTGTTCGTCGAGACGCTCTGGCCCGATTTCGACCGTGCCGCGCTCGAACAGGCGATCGCCACCTTCGGGCGGCGCGAACGGCGTTATGGCGGCCGCTGAAGCCAAATCCGATCTGGGCCAGCGCAGCGTGATCGGGATCGCGCTGGCGGCGGTCGCGATTCTCCTGCTGTGGCTCGGCGGCGCGAGCCTGTGGATTCTGCTCACGATCGGTGCGGCGATCGCGCTGATCGAATGGGCCGGGCTGGTGCGGGCGCACCGCGCACGGCTCGGTATCGGCCTTCTCTTCCTGCTGGTCGGCATGAGCTACGCCTTGCCGATGCTGTGGGGCACGGATCGCGCCACGCTCGCCTTGCTGCTGATCGCGGCGATGCTGATGGCGATGTTCCCGAAGGCGGCGCTGACCGCGGTCGGCGTCGGCTATATCGGTACGGCGGCGATCGCCATCCTGTTCCTGCGTGAGCAGCCTTTGGGCTTCGCGCTCGCCTTGTGGACGCTGGCGATCGTGTGGGCGACCGACATCGGCGCCTATTTCGCCGGCCGCGCGATCGGCGGCCCCAGGCTCGCGCCCGTGATCAGCCCGAACAAGACCTGGGCAGGGCTGATCGGCGGCATGGTCGCAGCCGCGATCGTCGGCGCCCTGATCGTCAAATTCGGCCATTTGCCGACCCGCGCTTTGTGGCTGGCGCCTTTGCTGGCGGTAGTGGCGCAGCTCGGCGATCTCCTCGAAAGCGGCATGAAACGTCATGCCGGCGTCAAGGATTCGGGCAAGATCCTGCCCGGCCATGGCGGGCTGCTCGACCGGATCGACGGCCTGTTGCCGGTCGCGATCCTGGTCGCGGCTCTGGTTGCGAACGGCAATCTGTGACGGCGCGGTCGATCACCATCCTCGGCGCGACCGGATCGATCGGCCGCTCGACGCTCGACCTGATCGAGCGCGAGGGAGACAGGTTCGAACTGCTCGCGCTCACCGCGCAACGCGATGTCGAAGGCCTCGCCGCCGCCGCACGCCGCACGCGCGCCCGCCGGGCGGTGATCGGGGACGCCAGCCTCTATCCCGCGCTCAAGGCGGCACTGGCGGGCACCGATACCGAAGCGGCGGCCGGCTGCGACGCGATCTGCGAGGCGGCGGCTTTGGGCGCGGACTGGACGATGGCGGCGATCGTCGGCACCGCCGGCCTGAAACCGGTCATGGCCGCCCTCCGCCAGGGCAAGACGGTCGCGCTCGCCAACAAGGAATCGCTCGTTCTCGCCGGAGCGCTGATGACGCAGGCGGCGCAGGGGGCGGGGGCGACCCTGCTGCCGGTCGATTCCGAACATAACGCCGTCTTCCAATGCTTTCCGCACGACGATCCATCGCGCGTGCGCCGCATCATCCTCACCGCCAGCGGCGGCCCATTCCGCACCTTGAGCCGCGAGGAGATGGCGCGCGTCACCCCGGCACAGGCGGTCAAGCATCCCAATTGGTCGATGGGCGCCAAGATCTCGGTCGATTCGGCGACGCTAATGAACAAGGGCCTCGAG
>NZ_DATHFV010000214.1:0-7179 GCF_035317925.1 Sphingomonas sp. | reverse complement strand
CGCATCACGCGTCTGCTCGATCCGGCGTCACCCTTCCTCGAGATCGGCCAGCTCGTCGCCAACGGCCTTTACAGCGATGAGGTGCCCGGCGCGGGCATGATCGCGGGCATCGGCCGCGTTTCGGGCCGCGAGGTGATGATCGTCGCCAATGACAGCACGGTCAAAGGCGGGACTTACTATCCGCTGACGGTCAAGAAGCATCTGCGCGCGCAGGAAATCGCGCAGGAGAACCGGCTGCCCTGCATCTATCTGGTCGACAGCGGCGGCGCGAACCTGCCGCATCAGGCCGAGGTTTTCCCCGACCGCGACCATTTCGGGCGGATTTTCTTCAACCAGGCCAACATGTCCGCGCTCGGCATCCCGCAGATCGCAAGCGTGATGGGCAGCTGCACCGCGGGCGGCGCCTATGTGCCCGCCATGT
Source organism: Sphingomonas sp. (assembly GCF_035317925.1). Classification (GTDB taxonomy): domain Bacteria; phylum Pseudomonadota; class Alphaproteobacteria; order Sphingomonadales; family Sphingomonadaceae; genus Sphingomonas_I. Next base: position 6,758 of record NZ_DATHFV010000214.1, on the reverse strand, counting down.
CGGACGAGAGCGTGATCGTGCGCGGGCAGGGGACGATCTTCCTCGCCGGCCCGCCTTTGGTGGAGGCTGCGACCGGCGAGATCATCTCGGCCGAGGAATTGGGCGGTGCCGACACGCATGGCCGCAAGTCGGGCGTGGTCGATCATATCGCCGAGAATGACGAACATGCGCTGACGATCGTGCGCGATATCGTCGCTACCCTTGGCCGAGCGCAGCAGGCGGATATCGACCTCGCGGAGCCGCGCCCGCCCAAATATGACCCCGAAGAGCTGTACGGCATCGTGCCGACCGACGTGCGTGCGCCCTACGACGTGCATGAGGTGATCGCGCGCATCGTTGACGGCTCCGAGATGCACGAGTTCAAGGCCAATTACGGGACCACCCTGGTGTGCGGCTTCGCGCGCATCTGGGGGATGCCGGTCGCGATCCTCGCCAATAATGGCGTGCTGTTCAGCGAGAGCGCGCAGAAAGGCGCGCATTTCATCGAGCTCGCCTGCCAGCGCCGCATACCCTTGCTGTTCCTCCAGAATATCTCCGGCTTCATGGTTGGTGGCAAATATGAGGCGGAAGGCATTGCGAAACATGGCGCAAAGCTGGTGACCGCCGTCGCCACCGCATCCGTGCCCAAGATCACCGTCCTGATTGGCGGCAGCTTCGGCGCGGGCAATTACGGCATGTGCGGCCGGGCTTATTCGCCCCGTTTCCTGTTCACCTGGCCCAATGCGCGGATCAGCGTGATGGGGGGCGAGCAGGCGGCATCGGTGCTCGCCACCGTCCATCGCGACGCAGAAAGCTGGACGCCCGAACAGGCCGAGGCGTTCAAGGCACCGATCCGCCAGAAATACGAGGACGAGGGCAATCCCTATTACGCAACCGCGCGGCTGTGGGACGATGGCGTCATCGATCCCGTCCAGACCCGCGACGTGCTTGGCCTGGCTTTGGCCGCCACGCTGAACGCGCCGATCCCCGATCACGCGCGGTTCGGCATCTTCAGGATGTGATGGTGAAGGATCGGCTTTACCTGCTGGAAAACGAGTTTGCCGACCCCGATATGCCGGGGCGGAGCTTTTATTGCCGCGATTGCATTGCCCTCAACGGCATCCTCGCGGCATTCCCCGATTGTGGCCACGATCTGGAGGTCATTCGCGTCGCCTTTCCGCGTCCGCGCGCGGCGGTGATCGACGCGATCGGTGTCGACAATCAATGGCTGCCGGTTCTGGTTTTTGTGGGTGACGCGCCGGCCGAGCTTGCCGACCGCACGCATGAAGGGACGCATTTCGTCACGGATATGCCGCGCCTGCTCCATGCCCTGCATGTGCGCCATGGCTTTCCGGAGGCACATCCATGACCGGCATATTGAGGATTGATCGATGCTGTTGAGCCTGCTCCTTGCCGCCGCCACGCAGACCGCCAAACTGCCGCCCTGGAATCCGCTGCCGCAGGACGGAACCGCCGAAGCCGCGGTGATGGTGCCGATCAACGCGATGTTCGCCGGCCTGGAGGCGCGCGACGGCACCCTGATCCTCGCGCAGACGCGGCCGGAGGGCAGCGCCACCGTCGTTTCCGAGAAAACCGACGGCACGCGCTCTGTCCGCCACATGAGCTGGAGCGATTTCGCGGGCGGGATCAAACCCGGCCCCGAACATTATCGCGAAAAACTCACCGACGCGGCGGTCGAGATCGATGGCGATATCGCGATGGTATGGTCGCCCTATGTCTTCACCGTCGACGACAAGCCGCTCCATTGCGGCGTCGACCATTTCGATCTGATCCGCGAAAACGGCGCGTGGAAGATATTGAACGTGACCTGGTCTGCGCGGACGACGGGTTGCGGGGGCTAGCGTGATCAAATCGCTCCTGATCGCCAATCGCGGCGAGATCGCGCGGCGGATCATCCGCACCGCGCGCGAACTGGGCGTGCGCACGATCGCGGTTCACTCCGATGTCGATGCCGACATGCCGTTCGTACACGAGGCGGACGATGCGGTGTGCATCGGCCCGGCGCCGGCGCGGGAGAGCTATCTCGATCAGGGCAAGATATTGGCGGCGGCGAAGGCGACGGACGCGGAGGCGATCCATCCGGGTTACGGCTTCCTCTCCGAAAATGCCGAATTCGCGGAAGCCGTGGTTGCCGCCGGTTTGATCTGGGTCGGCGCACCACCGGCCGCGATCCGGGCGATGGGCCTGAAGGATGCGGCCAAGACGCTGATGACCAAGGCCGGCGTTCCGGTCACGCCAGGCTATCTCGGCGAGGATCAGTCGCCCAAGCGGCTGCAGGCCGAGGCCGACAAGATCGGCTATCCGGTGCTGATCAAGGCGGTGGCGGGCGGCGGCGGCAAGGGCATGCGCCGGGTCGAGGCCGCGGCTGACTTCGCCGATGCGCTCGCCTCCTGCCGGCGCGAGGCGGCCTCCTCGTTCGGCGACGATCGCGTGCTGATCGAGAAATATGTGCTCAACCCGCGCCATATCGAGGTGCAGGTATTCGGCGACACGCATGGCAACGTGGTCCACCTGTTCGAGCGCGATTGCTCGCTCCAGCGCCGCCACCAGAAGGTGATCGAGGAAGCGCCCGCACCGGGCATGGACGAGGCGACCCGCGCGGCGATCTGCGCGGCGGCGGTCAAGGCGGCGCAGGCGGTCGACTATGTCGGCGCTGGCACGATCGAGTTCATCGCCGATGCCTCCGACGGCCTGCGCGCCGACCGCATCTGGTTCATGGAAATGAACACCCGCCTCCAGGTCGAGCATCCGGTGACCGAGGAGATTACCGGCCAGGATCTGGTCGAGTGGCAATTGCGCGTCGCATCCGGCGAACCTTTGCCCCTGCGCCAGGACGAATTGTCGATCAACGGCTGGGCGGTCGAGGCGCGGCTCTATGCCGAGGATCCGGCGCGTGATTTCCTGCCGTCGATCGGGGCGATCGATCATCTCCATCTCTCGGAGGACGTACGCATCGAAAGCGGCGTGGAGGAGGGCGATATTGTCTCCTCTTATTACGATCCGATGATCGCCAAGCTGGTGGCGCATGGCGCCACCCGCGATGATGCGCTCGATGCGCTCGCCGATGCCTGCGCCGAAGTGGAATGCGAACCGGTGCGGACCAATGCCTGGTTCCTTGCCCGTTTGCTCGATGCCGAGCCGTTCCGGGACGGCACGATGACGACCAACACGATCAGCGAATTGGGCGAAGCCGTGACGGCCGCACCCGAGCCGAGCGAGACCCTGTTGCAGGCGGCGGCGGGGCAAGCGGTCTTCCACGATCGGTTCGTGCGCGACGGCGCGCGCGATCCCGGTTTCGCGCGTTTTGCCGGGCTGTTGGGCTTCCGCCTCAACGCCGCACCCGATCTGCGCGTGCTGCTCGATATCAATGGCGCGCAGCAGCAGGTCGATTATGATTTCCTGGAGGAGGCCGGCGCGGTTTCGGGCACGCAGGACGGGCTGCAGACGATCCTGTTCGAGGATGGTGCCACCTTTGTCACCGCGCCGCATGCTTTCCGCGGGGTCGCGGGCGCGGCCAGCGGCGGTGGCGCATTGACCGCACCGATGCCGGGCCGGATCGTATCGGTGGATGTTGCGGAGGGCGCGTCCGTCACCGCCGGCCAGCGGCTGGTCGTGCTGGAAGCGATGAAGATGGAGCAGGCGCTGGTCGCGCCGTTCGATGGCATCGTCGCCGAACTGAAGGCGGTCGCGGGCGCGCAGGTGAGCGAAGGCACGTTGCTGGTGCGGATCGAGAAGCCGGAGGCGTGAGCGCGCTTCAGATCCGCGACGCGGCTGAGGCGGATATCGCCGCCATCGTCGCGTTGCTGGCCGATGACGATAAGGGCCGCCTGCGCGAGGGCGGAAGCGATCAGCTCGACCAGGGTTATTTAGCCGCCTTCGCCGCGATCGACGCCGATCCCAACCAGCGCCTGCTGGTCGCCGAGCGCGACGGCGCGATCGTCGGCACCTTCCAGCTGACTTTCATCGCCGGCATGTCGCGTCGCGGTGCCTGGCGCGGCCAGATCGAGGCGGTCCGGATCGCGCGCGACCTCCGCGGTCAGGGGCTGGGGCGCGAGATGATCCAGTGGGCGGTCGAACGTTGCCGCGAACGCGGCTGCCGCATGGTGCAACTCGCGACCGACAAGAGCCGCCAGCGCGCGCATGCCTTTTACGAACGGCTCGGCTTCGAGCCGAGTCATGTCGGGATGAAGCTCCATCTTTCCGGCGCGGGCGTGTAGGGAGGGGACCATGGCAGGCCGGTATTATGACGAATGGCAGATGGGCGACCGGATCGAGCATCCGATCCGCCGCACCGTGACCGAGACGGACAATCTGCTGTTCTCGACGCTGACACATAACCCGCAGCCGCTCCATATCGACGCGGAAGCGGCGAAGGCGAGCGAGTTCGGCCAGATCCTCGTCAACGGCACTTTCACCTTCGCGCTGATGGTCGGGCTGTCGGTGGGGGAGACCACGCTCGGCACGCTCATCGCCAATCTCGGCTACGACAAGCTGGTCATGCCCAAGCCGGTTTTCCTCGGCGATACGCTGCGGGTCGAGACCGAGGTGGTCGAACTGAAGCCGAGCAAGTCGCGTCCCGGCGCGGGCATCGTCACGTTCGCGCATCGCGCGATCAACCAGCGCGACGAGGTGGTCTGCTCGTGCCGGCGCATGGCCTTGATCAAGGGCAAGGCGGCCGCCTGATGCGCCTGCGGTCGCTTCTGTTCGTGCCGGGTGACCGGCCTGACCGGATGGAGAAGGCGCTGGGCTTCGGCGCCGACGCGCTGATCCTCGATCTGGAGGATTCGGTCGCGGAGGCGAAGAAGGTCGAGGCGCGCGAGGCGGTCGTGGATTTCCTCGGCCGTGCGGATCGTTCGGTGCCGCTGCTCGTACGGGTCAATCCGCTCGGCAGCGCGCATATCGATGCCGATCTGGTCGCGGTCACGGCCGCGCGCGCCGACGCGATCATGTTGCCCAAGGCGGAGGGCGCGAAGAGCATCCTTGCTTTGTCGACCTGGACCGGTCTGCCGATCCTGCCGATCGCGACCGAAACGCCCGCAGCCGTGTTCGCGCTCGGCAGTTATGCCGAGGTCGGCGATCGCCTGCTCGGGCTGACCTGGGGCGCGGAGGATCTGCCCGCGGCGATCGGCGCCACCGCCGCACGTGAGACAGATGGCCGCTACACCGCGCCGATCGAGACGGTGCGGTCTTTGGCCCTGTTCGCGGCGCATGCGGCCGGCGTCGCCGCGATCGAGACGGTCTATCCCGATTTCAGCGATCTCGACGGGTTGGCGGCCTATGCCGCGCGCGGTGCGCGGGACGGCTTCACCGGCATGATGGCGATCCATCCCGATCAGATCGCGGTGATCAACCAGGCCTTCACGCCGAGCGACGGCGATGTCGCGGCCGCGCGTGCGATCGTGGATGCCTTTGCCGCCAATCCGCATGCGGGTGTGCTCGCGGTCGACGGCAAGATGGTCGATGCGCCGCATCTGGCGCAGGCGAAGCGCGTGCTGGAGCGCGCGGGGCAGGGGGCGTGAGCCATCACCCCCTGATCGAGGTAGGCGATCTCGCGCGCCTGATCGAGCAAGGCGATGTGCTGGTGTGCGATTGCCGGTTCGATCTGGGCGACCCCGAAGCCGGGCATCGCGCCTATCGCGAAGGGCATATTCCCGGCGCGATCTATGTCGATCTGGAACGGGACCTCTCGGCCGCGGGGAATGGGCAGAATGGCCGCCATCCGCTGCCGGACCGTCTGGTGTTTGCCGCGCGCATGGCCGCTTCTGGCGTCCCCCAGGACAGGCTGGTGGTCGGCTATGACACATCGGGCGGCTTTTATGCGTCGCGCCTGTGGTGGATGCTGCGCTGGGTAGGGCACAGCCAGGCGACGGTGCTCGACGGCGGATTGGATGCCTGGATCGCGGGTGGGCTGCCCCTCAAGCAGGGCGACGAGCAAGCCCCGCCCGGGAATCTGACGGCCTCAGCCGAGCCCGCCATGCCCTCGATCGATGTTGCGGGCATCGAGGCCAATCTGGACGGCGGCGATCTTCTGGTGGTCGATGCGCGCGGCGCCGCGCGCTTCCATGGCGAGCCGCATCCGCTCGATACGGCGTCGGGCCATATTCCCGGCGCGGGCAATCGCTTCTTCCAGCTGAACCTGACGCCCGAAGGCCGTTTCAAGCCCGCGGACGAACTGGCGGCCGAATTCGCGGCCGTGCTGGGCGGCACTGCGCCCGACAAGATCGTGCATCAATGCGGGTCGGGCGTGACCGCGACCCACAATCTGCTGGCGATGGAAGTGGCGGGGCTCGCGGGCTCCCGCCTCTATCCGGGTTCGTGGAGCGAGTGGACCAGCGATCCGACCCGCCCCATCGAAACCTGAGAGATCAGGCGAACAGCTTCGCCCAGCCGCGCTTCGGGCGGTTCTTCCAGTGACCGCGATGATAGGCGTCCGACGCCAGCAGCGGGATGACCGAGCCGGCTTCCGCGAACACCATCTGTTCGATGCCGGTGTTGACCTTGCCCCAGCTGGCAGCCTCTTGCAGGGTCGAGGAGGAGCACGCCCCGTCGCGGACGTCGGCAACGGTGATCTGCACCGCATATTTATGCACTTCGACATCGTCGTGGCCCAGGATTTCGGCGCAGACGACCGTGTCCTGGATGAAGTTCTTGGGCACGCCGCCGCCGATCATCAGCAGGCCGCTGGTGCCGGCCTTGATCTTGATGTCGGTCAGCTCGCGGAAGTCGGCGATCGCATCGAGCACCATGGAGGGCAAGCC
>NZ_DATHFV010000213.1:0-15428 GCF_035317925.1 Sphingomonas sp. | reverse complement strand
TCGGGTTGGCCGGGTATAGACGGTTGAAGAGATCGACCCCTGGCTGGCGGAAGCGCTCGACGAGGCGATCGTCGCGGCGCAGCGCCGCGACCGCGTCGTGCGAGGTAAGATAATCGGCGACGCTCATCGCCTCATTCTGGCCCGCGCCCGAGCCCGTCAGCATGCTGAGCGCGGCACCCGCGCCCGTCGGAATCTGCGGCCGGTCGGCCGAATGGACCAGGAAATGGGCTTCGGATTCATATTGGTCCGAGGCGAAACCATAGAGGTAGAGCGCCACCAAAACGGTCGGCAGTATCACGATCATGAGGAGCCAGCGTCGGATCCACATGAGGTTGCGGATGCGCTCAACGAGGGTGAGCTCGTGATCGTCCGCCTGGTCGGCGGGGGTCATGAAGCCATGCATATTCATACGTCGATCCTAGCTGATCCGCTGCCGGATCGGAAATGCGCCTTGGCGATACGGCTCATGCCAGGTGAATCCGGTCGCGCGTGCGGCGGACCGCGACCAGGCCGATCCAGATCGAGATCAGGCAGAAGGCGGAGCAATAGCCATAATAGGCATAATCGTCGTTGGCCGATTCGAACCAGCCGTAGCGCACGGTTTCGAAGATGGTCGTCGTCGGCAACCACGACGCCCAGGCGCGGACCCCCGACGGCAGCCAACCCACCTGATAAAAGGCACCGGAGAGGCCGGTCATGAAATAGGAATAAGGGTGGACAAACCGCCCGAGCGTGCGCCGCTCATAGGTAAAGGCGGTGATGATGAGCGAGTGGCCGAGGCAATAAAACCACATCAGCGCCCAGCCGAGCATCAGGTAGAGCGGCCGCGCCGGCGGATCGGCCAGGCCGACGCATACGATCAGCGTCATGATGATCGCAAAGGTCGAGAAGACCGCCGCGAATTCCAACATCGCGCGCGCCAGGATGATGTCCAGCACGGTCACCGACCGATGGTAGAGCAACGGCGCATTGGCCTCGATCGCGCCTTCCGCGCGATTGACGATGCCGCGGAACAGAATGAACGTCGTATAGCCGATCACACCGAACGGCAGCGGCTTGATGTCCCCGCCATACGCGGTGTGGCCGGTCTCGTAATGAAGCAGGCCGATCACCGAGGCGAGGATCATCGGCTCGAGGAACATCCACAGATAGCCGACATTCTCGCGGCCATAGCGGGTGTGCAGCTCGCGCAGGATCAGCGCGCCGAGCACGCGCGTCTGGATGGTCAGCGCCTTGAGGAAGGAGCCGCGCGGTGCGGCGGTCGTAGCGGTCATGCGGTGAGCTTATGCAACAGGTCCAGCACGATGGCGATATGTTGCGGCCATGTCGGCGCACGCCAATCGACGAGCCGTTGCGCCTGCGCCTGTCGCTCGGCGGAATCGGGTGCGGTCAGATCGTCGATCGCGCGCTGCCAGGCCGGTCCATCAAGCGGATCGAGGAACAGGGGAACATTGCCGCCCGCTTCGCGCAGCGCGGGCAGGTCGCTGCACAATACCGGCACGCCGAGCGCGAGCGCCTCGGTAACGGGCATGCCATAGCCTTCGGCGAAGGACGGCAACAGCAGCCCGCGCGCGCCGGCGATCATCGCCTGGACTTTGCGATCGGGCAGGCCCGTATGTTCTTCGACACAATTCTGAAGCGCCGGGCAGCGTTCGAGCAGGTCGATAACCTGCTCATTCTCCCAGCCGCGCCGGCCGATCAAAACGAGCTTGGGCACGGCTTCCGCGCCGCGCCGCTCGACCATGGTCCGCCACAGATGCAGCAGCAGCAGGTGGTTTTTGCGGGGCTCGATCGTACCGACGCACACGAAATACGGCCGGTCGGATCGATGCGATTCGACCGATGGTTCGATGTCGGTGCCGAGATGCGCGACCACGGTCTCGGGCCGACGGCCGGCCCGCTCGAGCCAGGGATCCAGCGCGTCGAGCGTCGCCCTGGAATTGGCGATTATGCCCTCCGACAGCGACACCATCGTCCACATGCGGCGCGCATGCAGATCGGCGCCACCAGGGCGGGCATATTCGGGATATTCGATGGGGATCAGATCGTGCACCAGGCAGACCAGCTTCGCGTTTTCGCGCTTGAGAAAGGCGCGCATCAGCGCGGGCTTGATCAGATTGTTGGGTGAGGGCTGGAGATAGATGCTCTTTTCGGCCGCTTTGGCCAGACGCGGGCGCAGCGACAGCAAGGCCTTGGCCGCGAACAGGCGCAAGGATTGCGTGCCCAGCCCTTCGTCGCGCCACCTCTGCTCGGTCGCATCGAGGAAACGCACGACCGCCGCCCGCGGCAACCGGCCATAGAGGCCGCTCGGATGGACCGCGGCAAAGCTCAGTCGATCGGGCACCGCCGCCAGCAGACCGCGCGCATAGGCCATTTCAACCCGGTCGACCCCGGTCGGCGTCGGGTGCAGCACACGCGACAGCAGCCGCGTGATGTCGAGGACGATCCCGCTCACTCGGCGGCTAGTCTGCTCGCCAGCGCGCCGAGATCGATCCGCTCGGAACGGACTTCCGCCAGCACGTCCGCCACCGCCTTGGCGACGCGGTCGAGCTGCGCCGTGTCGTGGAGCGAGGACAGGAAGAAGCGCAATCGCGCCGCCTGTTCGGGCACGGCGGGATAGATGATCGGCTGGACGTTGATACCCATGTCGAACAAGCGGTCTGCGGCGCGGGCCGCGACGATCGAGCTGCCGGTCATGACCGGCACGATCGCGGCGCCGATCGACGGACCGGTATCGAGCCCGTGGCGGCGTGCCGCCTCCAGGAAATGGCGGCCATTGGCTTGCAGCCGGGCGACCCGATCCGGCTCGTCATGCATGATGCGCAGGCTTTCGAGCCCGGCGGCGGCGACCGGCGGCGACAGGCCGACCGAATAGACGAAGCCCGGCGCGCTGCTCTTGAGATAGTCGATCAGCTCGGCCGAGCCGGCGATATAGCCGCCGCAACCCGACAAGGTCTTGCTGAGCGTCCCCATCCAGATGTCGACATCGGCCGGATTCACCCCGGAATGTTCGAAAATACCGTGCCCGCGCGCGCCTAAAACGCCCAACGAATGGGCTTCATCGACCATCAGGTACGCGCCATGCGCCTTGGCGATCGCGACCAGCCGGGCGAGATCGGGGATGTCCCCGTCCATGCTGTAATGGCCTTCGACCACGATCAGCGCGCGATTGGCGTTGGCGCGTGCGGTGCCGAGCAGCCGTTCAAGCTCGTCCATATCGTTATGCGGGAAGGCGATACGTTGCGCGCCGCTCGCCAATGCGCCCTGGACGATGCTGTTGTGGCTGAGCGAATCGTGCAGGATCAGATCGTCGCGTCCGACCAGATGGCCGATCACGGTGACGTTGGTCGCATGGCCGGAGACCAAAACGATCGCATCCTCGGTCTGGTAGACCTCGGCCAGCGCCCGCTCGAAATCGCGGTGGATTGGCCGTTCGCCAGAGACGATGCGGCTCGCCGAAACCGATGTGCCGTAGAGGTCTATGGCGTCCTTGGCCGCCTGGCTGACGCGCGGATCGCCGTTCAGGCCGATATAATTGTACGAGACGAAATTGTCGTAGCTCTTGCCGTCGATGACGGTGGTCGCGCCGGCAATGCCCTCATGCGGGCGGAAATAGGGATTGCGGATGCCCAGCGCCTCGCCCGCGCGCTTGACCATCGCAAGGTCCGCCGCAACCTCGGGCCGGCCGAGCGGCGGCTTGGCGTGGGCATGTGCCTCCGCCTGCGTGGGCGCGCGATTGGCAAGGCGCGCGAGCAGCTTCGCCTTGGCATCGCCGCTGAGACCAAAATTATCACTCATCGGAATGAGCGGTGGCACGGCCCTAAGGCAGGATCAAGGCAAGACCTTGATCGGTTCGGGCCGGCGGCCTCAACCGTGAATCAAGGTCTCAAGGCGCCGTAGCGGCGGCGGCGGCCATAGTCGGCTCGCTCGGAGCGGTGGCGCCGTCCGCGGGGCCCTCGATCGCGGCACCTTCATAGCGGGCGAGGCGCTCGGCCATTTGGGTCTTTTCGTCGGCCGGTGCGTCGCCCTCGCTGGAGAGGCCGCGCACGATTCGGCCCGACATCGCGGTCAGGGTCGCGCCTTCGGACAGGGCCAGCAGCGGGATCGAGATGCCGAACCGTTGTTCGACCGCAAGCCGCAATTCGACCGCCATCAGACTGTCCATGCCCAGTTCGGCGAGCGGGCGCTGCGGTTCGACCCGGTCGACCGCGAGCTTCATGATCCGCGCGACTTCCTCGACCAAAAGGCCGGTCACCGTGTCGCGCGCCTGATCGGGGGTCGATTCGGCGAGCAGGGCCTTGAGATCGACCTCGGCCGTTTCGACACCCGCGGCGCCGCCCATTTCGGCGAAGAGCGGCGATTCCATCAGCGGCAACTGGCGACGGAGCGACGCCCAACGGATCGTCGCCATGCCCACCACCGGCACGCCGGCGGCAAGCAAAGCGGGCAGGGTGTCGAGCGCGTCCTGCGCGGTGAGATGCGCGCCGCCCAATTGCCGCGCGAGCATGTCGCTGACCTGCGTCTCGCGCGCGAGATAGCCGGCATCGCCAATCGGGCCCCATTGTACCGCCAGGCCCGGCAGGCCGGCCGCATGCCGCCGTTCGGCTACCGCCTCGATCGCGGCATTGGCCGCGACATAATTGCCCTGGCCCGGATTGCCGAACGCGGTCGTGACCGAGGAGAAAAGCAGGAACAGGCCGAGATCGTCATCGCGCGTCAGCCGGTCGAGCGCATCGGCGCCGCCATATTTGGGGTGGAGCGCACGGGCGAAGCGGCTCGCATCGAGCGCGCCCAGCAAGGCATCGTCCATCGCCACCGCCGCATGGATCACGCCGCCGAGCGGGGCCTGGTCGGTGCGGATCGCAGCCAGGGTCGAGGCCAACGGGGCCCCGTCGCCGACATCGACCGCATAAGCGCGCGTATCCACGCCCAAAGCGGCGAACTCCGCCAGCACAGTATCCGCGTTGGGTGCGGCCGGGCCGCGCCGGCTGAGCAAAGCCAGATGCGTCGCGCCGTTGCGTGCCAGCCAGCGGGCCGATTCGAGGCCGAAGCCGTCGAGCCCGCCGGTGACGATATAGGTCCGCGCCGGATCGGCGATGAAAGGCTTGGGGGCGGGCAGCGCGACCGGCAGCGCCTCGCTCGGCGTCAGCACGATCTTGCCGATATGCCCCGACACCTGCATCAGCCGGAACGCGTCCTCGGCATCGGCATAATCGAAGCTGCGATGCGGCAGCGGCCGTAGCGCGCCCTTGGCGAACAAGGTCGTGATCTCGTCGAACAGGGCCGCGGCCAGCTTGGGACGGCGCAGCGGCAGCTGATCGGCGTCGATTCCGTAATAAGTGACATTGTGGCGGAAGGGCCTGAGGCCGACGCTGCTATTTTCGTAAAAGTCGCGCTTGCCGAGCTCGAGGAAGCGGCCGAACGGCTTCACCAGCATCAGGCTGCGCCGCATCGCCTCGCCCGCGAGCGAATTGAGCACGACATCGACGCCCGCGCCGTCGGTCAGCCGCATCACATCGTCGGCGAAGGAGAGCGAACGGCTGTCGAGCACCGCCTCGACGCCGAGATTGCGGAGCAAGGCGCGCTTTGCGGGCGATCCGGCGGTCGCGAACACGCGCGCGCCGCGATGCCGGGCATATTGGATGGCGGCGAGGCCGACACCGCCCGCGCCGCCATGGATCAGCACGGTCTCGCCTTCGGAAAGCTGCGCGAGATGGCCGAGCGCATAGACGGTGGTGAGGAAGGCGACCGGCACCGTCGCGGCCGCCGCGAAGCTCATTCCCGCCGGCATCCGCATGACTGCATGCGCCGCCGTCACCGTCTCGGTCGAAAGCGAGGCGGGGGCGAAAGCCATCACGCGATCGCCGATCGCGAGCCCGTCTACGCCCGTACCAACCGCCGTAACCGTCCCGGCGCATTCCAGACCCATGGTCGGCCCTGCGAAGCCGTCGAGCAGAGCCTCGTCCGGCAGCAGTCCCATTGCCCACATCACGTCGCGGAAGTTGAGACCGGCTGCCTCGATCTTGATCGCGACCTCGCCAGCGCCCGGCACGCTCGGCTGCATCTCTGCCCAGCCGAGCGAGTCGAGCAGGCCCGGCCGTTCGATCGCGAGCCGCAGCCCGGTCGGAACATGGCCCTTGGCGCGCGGCAGGCCACGCCGGACGCGCGGCACGCTGCGGCCTTCGGCGGACCAGGTCACCTCCTGCTCGGCATCCGCGCGCAGCAATTCGGTTGCCGCATGTTCGGCCGCCTGATCGAGCGGCAAGTCGCGGGCCAGCCGGATCAGTCGCGTGGCGATCTGCGCACCTTCGTTGGCGAGCACGCGCCGCAGACCGGCAAGGGCGGCGCTATGGGCATCGTCCCCACGCACGATCAGCGCGATTTCGGTTTTCGGTTCGGCGGGCAGCGCTGCCAGCGCGGCGATCTGCGCCAACGCGGCAGGCAGATCGGTGAGATCGGGAATCAGCGCGACGCGCCCGGTCATCTCGGTGCCACGATCGACCAAAGCGCCGTGCGCGACGAGCGCCGCCTCCAGCGCGTCGCCAATTTCGCCCGTGCCGGCGATGCGGATTTGCGCTTCGACCGTGATCGGCTGCGCGACGGCTTCGGTACGCGCGGTGATCAGTTCGACCGGCCAGAGCGGCGTTTCGAGCGGCTGGACCGTCGGCGCGGCAAAGTCCGCGCCGTCCAGCAACGAACGCCAGCGCGCGGCGTCGGCCGGCGGCGGGGCATCCGGGCGAAGCAGATGCCACATCCGGTTGGGAACGGGTTCGGCCAGCAACAGGGCGCCGCCGGGCGCCAGCCTGTCCTTGAGCGCACTCAGTTCGCGCGCCGACCAGCCGCCGAGCGCGAAAGCGTGCAGGCCGACGATGATGTCGAACGGCGCCTCGTCGAGCGCATCGCCCGGCGTCCAGGCGATGGCGCGCGCGGCCGGCAGATCATGCAGCGCGTCCGTCAGCGCCGGCAGATCGTCGGCGTCGGTCGCGGCGACCAAAGCGGCGTCGTCGCCGAGATGGCGCAACAGCAGCCGCGTCACGCCGCCGCGCCGGGCACCGATCTGCAGCACGCGCAGCCGTTGCTTATTCTGGACGGCGAGCGAGGCCAAAGCCTCCGAAAGCATGTGCGCGGCTGCGTTTCCGGCGGGCGACGCGCTCAGCAATTGCTCCCACAAGGCGGCGGGAATGGCCGGTGCGGCCGCCGGGCCATCGACCAGAATCGCCGGCAGCGCGTCGGCGGCGAGCGCGAGCAAGGCGACTTCGGCGACGCCGCGCGGCTGATCGAAGAACAAGGTGCGCAGGATCGCGTCGGCCGGCGGCAGATCCTCGTCGGCGAAGCTCCACGATCCATCGTCCGCCTGGGCGGCGATGCCGTCGGCGGCCAGCCAGCGCAGCAGCCGGTCGAGGATCGGACGGCTCGCGATCGCGATCGCGCCGTCGCGGATCAGCGCCTGCGGGACGAGGCGGCCATCAGGGGCAAGCGCGCGCAACGCCTCGATCGCGGCCGAGGCGGCGAACGCATCGGCGAGCAGACGGCTCTCCGCCGCCTGAGGATCGGTAGCGGCCTTCACGGGCGCGGGCTGGGCTTCGGCGACCGCCGAGACGGCGCCGGCGGGATCGGCGCTGGCGACTTCGGCGATGTGGAAGAATTGCTCCTCGGGGGTCGCCTGGCGGCCAAGCGCGACGCGCACAAACCAGCAATCGACCATGTCCGCGACGGGAACGCCCGCCGCATCGACCAGCAGCACGTCGGCGCGAACCGAACGGGGCCCGACACGCGTGACCTTAAGTTCGGCGGTGGCCGGGATCGCGCCTTCGGGCCGGCGCAGCCGGACGCGGCCGAACCGCCACGGCAGCACGCCGGTCTTGCTGCCGAGCCGGTCGGCGGCGAGCGCCAGCAGGCCCTGCAGCGCGCCATCGACAATGTTGGGCGGCAACAGGAAGCCGTCGCCCAGATAAGGTGCGCGATCGAGCTTCGCGATCGCTTGGTCGCCGGCGAAGACGCGGATGTCGGACACGACCTGGAAGGCCGGCCCATAATCGAGGCCCATTTTTGACGCGAGCGCATAGAGGCTGGCTGCGGGCACGTGGCCGGTTGGTGCGCCTTCGGGCGGCGCAGGCCGTGCATCGTCCGCATCCGCCGCCGCGATGCGCCCGGCCATGTGGATCGTCCATGGCTCTTCGGAGAGGCGCGGGCGCGAGGCGATCGTGAAGTCGCCCGCCGACGATCCGACGCGCAGGCGCACTTCGCGCATGACATGCGGTTCGATCACCAGAGCACGGCCGATCTCGACGTCGAGCAAATCGAGCGCGGCCGCATTGCCGTGGCGCGCGCGCGCCGCCGCCAGCGCCATTTCGATCAAGGCGGCGGCCGGAACCACCGCCGCGCCGCCGACCGTGTGATCGGCCAGCCAGGGCTGGGTTTCGAGGCCGAGGTGGCGGATCCACTCGACCGGCTCGTCGCCGATCCGCACGCCGAGCAACGGATGCTCGAACGGCAGCGTGACGCGATCGGTTGCTTCCTCGGTGCGCGGCACCCAGAAACGCTCGCGCTGGAAGGGGTAGGGCGGCAGACTGCGCACCGTCGCCGGGCCACTGAAGGCGATGCCGTCGCGAATATCCCCACCGGCGGCGTGGATACGTGCGGCCAGCCCCGCGACCGGATCGCTCTTGCCCGGACGGCGCGACAGGCTCGGCAGCACACGGCCTTCCTTGTCGGCGCCGCGCAGCGCGTCGTTGAGATAGGCCTGGACGACGCCGTGCGGCCCGATTTCGACGAAGATGCGGATGCCGTCATCGACCATTGCCCGGGCGGCGTCGGAAAATAGTACGGGCTCGCGCACGTTGCGCCACCAATAGGCGGCGCCCAGTTCCGCGCCGCCAAGCGGGCCACCTGCTACGGTCGAATAAAACGGTATCGTCGTCGGCCCCGGCGTGATTCCGGCGAGATCGGTGGCGAGACGCGGCGCGATCGGATCCATCGCTGCCGAATGGAAGGCGTAATCGAGGTCGAGCTTGGTGTAGCGCCAGCCCTTTTCAGCGGCACGCCCTTCCAGCGCATCGATGCCTTCACGGGTTCCGGCCACGGTCGTCGCCTGGCTGCTGTTGCGCGCTGCGACCTCGACCGCCGTCCCGGCCAGCGCCGTGGCGGCCGCGTCACCGTCCATGCCGAGTACCGCCATCGCGCCGACGCCATGCTGCGCCTGCTGGCTGCGGCTGCGCACCGCGATCACGCGCGCGGCCTGATCCAGATCGAGCGCACCGCAGGCCCAGGCGGCGGCGACCTCGCCGACGCTGTGACCCATGCAGGCGTCGGCTTCGATGCCCTGCTCACGCAGCGCCGTCACCAGCGCAACCTGGATCGCGAACAGCAAAGGCTGGGCGATGTCGGTATTGCGCAACGCGTCGGCGTCCGGCGCATCCAGACTCTCGCGCACCGACCAGCCGAGATGGGGCAGCAGCACCGCATCGACCTTGGCAAGCGCGTCGCGGAACAACGGGCTGGCGCCGATCGCGTCGGCGGCCATGCCCGCCCACTGGCTGCCATTGCCCGAGAAGACGAAGCCGATCTTGCCCGCCACCGCCGTGTTGGTCGCGGTCAGCGACGTCGGCTTGCTTTCCAGGAAGGCGTCGAGCGCTTCGATCAGGGCGGGCTGCGTTTCGGCGGGGATGACCAGCCTTCTTTTATGTTGGGTGCGCTTGAGCGCGAGCCCGCGCAGCAAAGCCGGCATGGCTTCCGGAGAGGTCTCCGCTACGCGCGCGCGCCACGTCGCGGCGAGCGCGCGCAGGGCGGCATCGGACCGCGCCGACAGCAGGAAAGGCGGCAGGCTTTCGTCGCTTTCGCGCGATGGCACGGGCTGGGGATCGGGCGATTCCAGCACGGCATGGGCGTTGGTGCCGCCGAAGCCGAAGGAATTGACGCCGACCAGATAGGGGTTGGGGCCCTTCTTCACCGCCGTCGCCTTGGGGGCGAGCTGGAGGTTGAGATCGGCGAACGGGATATTGGGGTTGGGCGTTTCGCAATGGAGCGAGGGCGGGATCGTCCCGCGTTCCGCCACCAGCATCGCCTTCAGCAGGCCGGCCATGCCGCTGCCCGCCTCGAGATGGCCGATATTGGTCTTGACCGATCCGATCGTTAGCGGCTTCGGACGGCGATTGCCGAGAATCTCGCCGAGCGCGCCCGCCTCGATCGGGTCGCCCGCCGGCGTGCCGGTGCCATGCGCCTCGACATACGCCAGATCGACCGGATCGAGGCCGAACCGGCTATAGACCTGGTCGAGCAAGGCCGCCTGGGCTTCGCGATTGGGCAGCGACAGGCCGGTGGTGCGGCCGTCCGAATTGACGCCCGTGCCGCGGATCACCGCGCGGATCGGATCGCCCGCCGCCAGCGCCTGGCCGAGCGGCTTGAGAATGACGAGCCCGCCGCCTTCCGCGCGCACATAGCCGTCCGCGCGCGCGTCGAAAGCGTGGCAGCGCCCCTTCGGGCTCAGCATCGATGCCGCGCAGAAGCCGACATAGGATTGCGGTGCGAGCAAAAGGCTGACGCCGCCGACCATCGCCATGCCGATCTGGCCGGCCCGCATCGCCTCGCACGCCTGATGCAGCGCGACCAGCGACGAAGAGCAGGCGGTATCGACCGTGAAGCTCGGCCCGTGCAGGTCGAACGCATAGGAAATGCGGTTCGACAGCGAGCACAAGGTCACGCCGATCATCGAATAAGCGTCGGTGGTCGACGGGTCGCCGAGATTGAGGTTCAGATAGTCCCACGACGATCCGCCGACGAACACGCCGACCGGCTCGCCCGCCAGGTGCGCCGCATCCAGCCCGGCATCCTCGATCGCCTCATAGGCCAGCTCGAGCAGCAGCCTTTGCTGCGGGTCCATCTGCGTCGCTTCGCGCGGCGAAATGCCGAAGAAGGCCGGGTCGAACTGGCTGACGTCGCCGAGCACGCCGGCGGCGAACGTATAGGCCTTGCCGCGCTGGCCTTTCTCCGGATGGAAGAGCTGCGCCTTGTTCCAGCGGTCGTCGGGAATTTCGGAAACCGCATCGGTTCCGGCGAGCAGCATCGTCCAGAAGGATTCCAGATCCGGCGCGCCCGGCAGGCGGCAGGCGGCGCCCACGATCGCGATCGGTTCCGCCGCGGCGCCGGCGGCGCCGGTGCCGGACATATCGAAGTCGTAACGCGATCGGTTCAAACCAAACTCCGGCGTTGCCCAAAGCCTGTAGGGGACGCGTGAATCAAGGCTATAGCGGAGCCGAAGCCTTGGACAAGGCGTTGTGACGCAACCCGTTTGCAATGCAGCATTTAGTGGCGCATGGGATGAAAGCGTTTCCGATATGGATGCAGTTGAACCGTGCATGCCAGTCGGTGGTTAAGCGATCGGACCTGTTGTGTCGGACGCAACCCGGGTGCAAAGGAGCGGTGCCGCTAGGCGCGCCGCGCCAGGTCGGATTGTCAGGTGAGGCGCGTGGCGAAAAAAGAATTCCTTTTCCTTCAGGGTCTGGCGGGACCGTTCTTCTCGCTTCTCGGCGAAGCACTCGCAGCCTCGGGGAATGGCGTCCACCGCATCAACTTCAACGGCGGTGACAAGCTTTACTGGAACGTTCCGGGCGCGATCGACTATCGCGGCAATCTCGACAAATGGCCGCGTTTCCTGGCGCGGATCCTTGCGCGCCGCCGGATCACCGACATCCTCTTGTTTGGCGATTGCCGGCCGCTGCACAGCCTTGCGATCGAGGTTGCGAGCCGGCTCGGCGTCAAGGTCCATGTGTTCGAGGAAGGCTATGTCCGTCCCGATTTCGTGACGCTCGAAGCGGGCGGCGTGAACGGCCATTCGCGCCTGTCGCGCTCGCCCGATCATTATCTGGAAGCCGCGCGCGATTTGCCGCCCTTGCCCGATTTCCCGCCGGTGCCGTCGTCGTTCAACCGCCGCGCCAAGGAAGATCTGGCCTACAACATCGCGTCGCTCGCGCTGGCGCCGCTCTTCCCGGGCTATCGCACGCATCGCCCGTGGCACATCCTCACCGAATATGCGGGTTGGGCGCTGCGCCTGCTGCGTCGCCCGGCCGAGCGCCGCCGTTCGGGCGCCACGCTCGACCGGCTCAAGGCCGACGGCCGCCCCTATTTCGTGTTCCCGCTCCAGCTCGACTGCGATTATCAGATCCGCGTTCATTCCCATTTCAAGGGCGTGCAGGATGCGATCGAGACCGTGCTCGGCTCGTTCGCACGCAATGCGCCGGCGAACACCTTGCTGGTGGTGAAGGGGCATCCGCTCGATAACGGCCTGGTCGATTGGGAGAAGCGCACGCTCGCCGTCGCGGCCAAGCTCGGCATCGCCGATCGGCTGCTGTTCCTGGAATCGGTCGATATCGACTCGCTGGTCTGCAACGCCGTCGGGCTCGTCACGGTCAACAGCACGACGGGCACGCTCTCGCTCCGCTGCGGCGTGCCGACGATCGTGCTCGGCGATGCGGTCTACGATCTGCCGCGTGTCACCGATCAGAAGGGCCTCGACGCGTTCTGGGCATCGCCGACGCCGCCGGAATTGCCCGTATTCGAAGCCTTCCGCCGCGTGCTTATCGATCGCTGCCTCATCCATGGCGGTTATTTCAGTGATCAGGGCCTAACCATGTTGGTTAAGGGCGCGATGAAGCGGCTTGAGACCTTTGAACCCAAGACGTCGGTGGTGCGGATGCCCGCGCCGGTGCGCGTGCCTGCGGTGGCGCCCCTCGTCGCACGGGGGTGACGCGCATCCTTTCGGTCCTGATCACCGGCGCGTCGAGCGGTCTCGGCGCCGGCCTCGCCAAGAATTATGCCGCACCCGAGGTGCATCTGGTGCTCACCGGGCGCGATGCCGCGCGGCTGGAGGCGACCGCCGTCGCCTGCCGCGACAAGGGCGCGACCGTCGCCACTGGCCTGTTCGACATCAGCGAGCCCGAACCCTTTGGTGCCTGGCTGACCGCGCAGGATGAAGCGACGCCGCTCGATCTCGTGATCGCCGCCGCGGGCGTGTCGGCGGGAACGGGCGAGGGCGACATGCCCGAGGGCGTAGATCTGGCTGCCATGCAAATTCGATCCAATCTGCTCGGCACAATCCACACGGTCGAGCCGCTGCTGCCGCGGCTGATCGCGCGCAAGGCCGGTCACGTCGCCGTCGTCGCCTCGACCGCCGCCTTGCGCGGCCTGCCCTACAGCCCCGGATACAGCGCCAGCAAAGCCGGCATTCGCGCTTATGGCGAGGCCATCCGCGCGCTTTTGGGACCCAAAGGGGTGATGGTATCGGTTGTCGTTCCCGGATTTTTCGATACGCCGATGACCGACCGTTGGAAGGGCCCGACTCCGTTCATGCTCAGTCTCGACAAGATGGTGGCCGCGATCCGCAAGGGCCTCGACGCCCGCAAGGCGCGGATCGTCGTGCCGCGCCTGCTCGCGCTGGGACAGGTCGCCGCCGATCTGCTGCCGGCCGCGATCGGCGACCGCATCGTGCGCGGTTTCCGCTTCCATATCGAACCGGGTCGCTGACAAGGGACCCATGATTCACTTTCTTACGGGCATTGCGATCAGCTTGGCGACGTGGTTCGGGCTGCGGCGGCTGGTCGGCGCGTGGCCGTTCGGCCCGCAGCCGTCGGTCCGCATCGCCGCGCTCCTGATCGACGCCTTCCCGTTCCTCGCGGGCTTCGGTCTGTTCCTGCTGCCGACCGGCCGTCCGATTCTCGCCGGTCTCACCGTGGCATGCCTCGGCATCGGCATGGGCGTGGCCGATCGGGTCAAGCGCGTGGTGCTGGGCGAGCCGGTGGTATTCGCCGACCGTGCCGAGTTGATTGAGGTGGTGCGCCACCCCCGCCTCTATCTCGCTTTCGTCGGCACCGGACGCATGATCATGGCCACGGTCGCCATGCTGCTGGCGGTGATCTGGCTGGTCCATCTCGAACCGCCCTTGTGGCCGGTCGACCTGATCTCCGCCATCTTCCTTGCCGTTGTCGCGGTGATCGTCGGGCGGTTGCTGTTCGTGATCCCGGCCAGCAGGCCACTGTGCGACAGGCTGGCCGCTTTCTACCGGACGCTCGATCCCACCCGCGACCCCATGATCGACACCGCGCGGTTCGGCCTGCTCGCCACATGCATCATGCACGCCACCTTTGCCCGCGCCGAGCGTGCCGGCCGGCAGCGCGCGGCGCAGGCCAGGGCGTGGCCGGCCTTGCCCGCCAACGGCCCGATCCTGATCGTGCAGGGCGAATCCTTCATCGATGCGCGACGGCTGGATCCCGCGCTCGCCGGCCATCTTCCCAATTTCGCCCGGCTGCAGGCTGAATCGGCGCAGCACGGCAAGCTTGTCGTGCCTTGCTGGGGAGCGAACACGATCCGTTCCGAGCTGGCGGTACTGACCGGCCTCGGCAGCGAGGATGTCGGGCTCGACCGGTTCAACCCCTACGAGCATTTCGCGCGCGTGCCGCTGCCCTCGCTCGCGCATCAGGCGCGCGAAGCGGGCTACAGGACGATCTGCATCCATCCCTATGATGCGGACTTCTATTATCGCGACAAGGTGATGCCGCTGCTCGGCTTCGACCGGTTCATCGGGATCGACGGCTTTGCCGGCGCGGAACGTAATGGGCCGTATGTGAGTGACATCGCGGTCGCCGAATGCGTGGCGACCCATGTGCGCGAGCTTGGCCCGCGCGTGCTGGTGTTCGCGATCACAATGGAAAATCACGGGCCGTGGGACGCGCAGCACGACGCGCTGCCGGCGGACCAGCTGCCCGAGGCGTGGCGCGGCCTGCCCGACGCGGCGGAGATCGGACGCTGGCTCCGGCATCTCCAGTCGACCGACGCGATGATCCCGATCCTGCAGCAAGCGATCGCCGCAACCGGTTCGCCCGGCTGGCTGGTCTTCTACGGCGACCATCAGCCCAGCCTGGTTGGCGCCTTCCAGGCCCTGGGCGCCGACGATCGCCGCTCGGATTATGCGATCTGGGGATCGGCGGCCGAACCTGGCAAGCCGGCCGATATCGCTGCCGAGGACATCGCCGCCTCGCTAATGAAGGCGATGGGCGTCCGTTAGCGCGAGACCGTGCCGAGCATGCGTGCGATGCGGCCCTGCAGCCGCCGCAGCCGGATCACCCAAGTCATCTTCGGTTTCCAGCCATCGGCGAAGCGCTGCAGCAGCGTTTCGGGCGGGCAGGGGCGTTCGGTGACCGGGTCGAGATAGCGGGGGTAGAGGATCAAGGTGCCCGCCACCAACTCGGCCAGCGTCAGCTTGCGCGTGCGGCGCGACAGGGGGGCGGCGAGATCGCGCGTCAGGCCCCAGCCCGCAAAGAAGGGCTGGCCATGGACCGTCACGTCGAGGCCGCGCAGCAACGCCTCGAATCCGGTCAGCGAGGTCAGCACATGCACCCCGTCGATCCGCGCCAGCAGCGACGACATCGCCTCGCCAC